>JBEKIM010000036.1:0-26936 GCA_050011755.1 Bryobacteraceae bacterium
GGCGCTCTCCTTGAACCGGGCTTCCCGCGGTCTGCTGCTCGATCCAACCAACGGTTTGGCGGACCTGGGGCGCCGGGAGATGCGCAGCGCGCATCCCTACGTGTTCTATGACGATCCCGCTCGTTTGTTCAGGCTGGCCCGCTTGCGCGTAAGGCTGGCGTTTACGGTTGAGGAGCGCACCCGGATGCAGTACGACAACGCCCGCGCCGCTCAACTGGAGACGTTGATTCCGCGGGCGGTGTTGTTGGAGGAATTAAGGCGAATCGCGGCCGAGCCCAGCCCCGCCGAAGTTCTGCAGGCCCTTGAGCAGGATGGTGGCATGCTCATGCTGTTTTCGCCGGCGATTGCCGGCCATGGGCTGAACCTGCAGGGCTTGGCCCGGCTCGAAAAGGCCGCCAAACTGGCGGAAGCCGCCAACATCGCGGCGCCGCCGTCCTGGGAGGCTTTCCTCCTGGCTCTGACAGCCAAGCTGACGCCCAAAGAAAAGAGCTCTCTATTTCAATCTGTCGAATTGCCTAAGCCGGAGATCGACCGGATGCGCGCCCTGGAGCCGCGCGCCGTGAAACTGGAGCAGGCGTTGAAAGCTTCCCGGGTGAAGAAACCCTCGCACGTCTATCAGATCCTGGCGGACGCGCCAGCCGATGAAATCGTGTTCCTGCTCGCCAATTCCGCGCAACGCATCGTGCCGGAGCGGATTCGCAATTACTTGCAAAAATACTTGCCGGCGATGCAGGAAGTCCCGCCTTCGGAATGGGGGTCCATCGAAGGCCATTTCGGTACTCAAAAATACAATCGGAACCGGCAGGCTTTCCTGGCGCGACACTTGGACGTCCGCCCGCGCAAGCTCCCCATATCCGAGCCCGAACCCATCGCGCCGGTGGAAGCCCTGGCTCGGGGACGAGCGCGATAAGAATATTACAATTCTATTTCTTGTGAGTGCGAAAGTACCGGTGAGCCGCTATTCGTGTCGACTCCTATATGTAGTAGCCGCCGTCGGCCGACAGCACAACTCATTGCGCCATCCGTGTCAGGCTTAGTATTTATCCTTAAGAAGTACTGAATATCTCAGTGTGTTGCAGTACGCGCCATGGATCCTAGTGGCCCTGATTTTGCAAAAATCTCAGTCAAGGATATTGCAATTTTAGGGTGACTACTGTATGCTTCAAAGTGTTCTTGTTTCAGCCTGTTCTCCTTTTTCTTGGCGGCGGGCACGTTGACAATCTAGAAAAAACAAGCGATTCGGAGGAAACGCGATGAAGAAACTTTTGGTGTTGTTGGCTTTCTCGTTGCTCTCGTTGGGTGTTGCAAGCGCTAGCACCTTTAGCTGCTCCATCACAGGCGCAGGAACCGGCGGCGAGGTATTGGCTGGGACGGTTGTAACTTGCGGTAGTTTGACTTTTGACAATTTTGAAGTGCTCAATCCCACTGGCGGGGCGACCGGTATTGTCGACCTGATCGGAGCGGGTGCTTGCACCGAGGCGGGCGCCTTGAATCAGGCGTGCCTCGAGTTCAATCCCAACCTGCAATCCAACCAGGACGAAGAATTGGCGTTCCAGGTTTGGGGTGGCATCGACCAGATCGACATGTCAGTCGGCGGTCAGGGTGCCAGTATTACTGAGCTGGCTTGCTCTAGCCCCATTCCGACTTCCGGAACAGACACCGGCGAGTGCCCCACGGGCTCGCTGCTCGGTGAGATCACGGTTTCGTCCAACGAAAACGCCACCGTCTGCAACGCGCCAGAATGCACGAGCATTGCCCCCACAAATCCGGTGTACATCTTCAAAGATATCAATGTACAGTCCGGCGGGCTGAGCGAGTTTACACAGAGCTTCGACCCGACCGCTCCCGAACCGGTGAGCATGGTTTTGTTGGGATCCGGATTGCTGGGTCTCGGCCTTCTGCGCCGCAGATCCCGTAAGAATTAACTGCAAGTCTGACCGAACACTCTCCTATCCAATCTAGAGGGCTCCCCGCTCATGGGGGAGCCTTTTTTCTTTTGGTACCCCCGCTGCAAGTTAACGCATGGTACCGCCTGCCTGGAAGCCGCTCCGCCATATTGTAGAATCGCTTAAGGGATATGCAGCGCATTGCGATTACAGGTGTGGGCTTGGTCACGCCCCTCGGACTGAATGCCGCTGAAAACGTGGCGCGCAGCAGTCGCGGCGAGTCCGGGATCGGTTCGGCCAAAGCGTTTGCAGTGGATGGGCATGCCGCGCAGGCCCTGGCCACTGTGGCTGAGTTTGAGATCGAGCCCCTCCTGCGTTTTCCCAAAAACTCCAAATTCATGGGCCGCGCCGTCCAGTTCGCTATGCGCGCCGCGCATGAAGCCATCGGCCAAAGTGGAATCGATCCGCGCAAGATGGATCGATCGCGCGTGGGAATTCAAGTAGGCTCCGGCCAGACCGGCGTGGAATACGACCACTTTTTCCCCTCCCTGATCATGGCCTGGGACGCCGGCCGCGAAATGGATTACAAGTACCTGGGCGGCCTGCCTTCGCACCTCATCGATCGCTATATCTGCTTGCGGACGCTGGCCAATGGCGGCCTGGCGCTCTTGTCTACCGAGTTCGGCATCCGCGGCCCCAACGGCAACTTCACGCAGAAGGATACCGCGTCGGCGCAGGCGTTACAGGCGGCCTACCTGGATCTGCTTGAAGAGCGCTGCGATGTCGCCGTGGCCGGTGGCTACGATTCCCTGGCCACTACCGGAAACTTTCTGGCGTATGAGCAGGCTGGCCTGCTTTCGCATGCGGATCCGGCCCGGGCCTACCGCCCCTTCGACACTCGTGCGGACGGCTTGGTATTGGGCGAAGGCGCCGGCTTCCTGGTGCTCGAGCGATGGGAGCACGCCCTGGATCGGGGCGCCACGATTTTGGGCGAATTCATCGGCGCCGGATCGGCCATGGGTGCCGACGAATCATGGCGTCCGGCCTGGAGTGCGGAGAGCATCTGCCGGGCGGCTTGCCATGCCCTCGATGGCGCCCATCCGGACTTTGTGGTCGCCGCCGGCTTGGGCACTACCGACGAAGACTGTTGCGAAGTTGAGGCGCTGGCCGCGTTGACCGCCGAAGGCGCGCACCGGCCACCGGTGACGGCTTTGAAAAGCCAGACCGGCTATATGGGCGCCGGCACTGCAGCCGTGGAATTAGGACTGGGGCTGTTGTGCGCCCGTCAAGGCTTCGTTCCACCCATTGCTCGTCACAGCCAATCCGCGGCGGGTGGAACGCTCGATTTTGTGTGTCACGGCCCCCGTCCATTAAAGGAGACCGAACCGCTCGGTCTGTTCCTTTCCTGTTCGTGGGGAGGCGCGGTTGCGGCATTGGCAGTACGGGCCGTACGGGCATGACCAGGTTCCGCTCCGGCGTTTTTTCCCGGCTTGCTTTCTGTTGCAATACCAAATACACTCGTAGACCGCGGATCAATCCCGCGGTCATTTCAAAGAGGGGAAAAATAGAATGCTTCCACGCAGAAGGTTGTTGTCGTTGTGCTCCGCCGTGCTCATATTGGGGATGTGCCCCCTGATGGCGGCTACCATCACTTACACCATTACCGGAACACTGAATCCTGTATTGGCGGGATCGGATCCATTGGGCGCCAGTGGCGAGAGCGGAACGCTGACCGCGGCCGCCAGCAGCACGCTGACGCCGACCAGCAAGACCGCAACCTCGGCTACCTACACCCTGCCCGCCGGCGCCATCACCGTAGACATCGGCGGCACGACCTACGAGACCACCGGGACCTCGACGGTAAAGTATAGCTTCCCGGCCGCGGGCCCCGACACGATGGTCATTACCACCAACATCTCGATCGACGGCATCGACGGGACCGTGGTGGGCACGGCCTCGCTGGCCAAGGGCAGCTTTACCACTGCGGTACTCAAGCACCCCACGCGCTTCGAACCTGCAACGCAGAAACTCACCGCCGCCAAGAAAGCGGGTGGGCAGGGAAGCCAGGTTAAGTATTCCGCGCCTCTGGTCGGTAGCACCACGCTAGGCCTTTCCGGCAAGGCTTCCAATTAGATCCCGGTAAGGGAGCTATGCGCTTCGCTCCGGCCATGCGGTACCTGCTGTTCGCGGCCGCCGGTGCTCTGCTGGCAGTGACCGCATTGGCCGGAGAGCAGGAATTCTGTGTCGCGGGTACGGTGCTGAATGGTGTAACCGGAGAGGTCCTCCGCCGCGCGGCCGTCACCCTCCCCGAATCGGCGGTACTCACCGACGCGGCGGGCGCTTTCCGCTTCTGTCAACTCCCGGCCGGAACCTATTCCGCCAACGCCGAAAAGCCGGGTTTTGCGGAAGCCGGCTCCCGGGTGGTCGTTGGTCCCTCACGCGAAAACTTGGTCTTGCGGCTCCAGCCGCTCAGCGCCATCACCGGTAAAGTTTCGGATGGCGCGGCCGAACCCCTGCAAAGTGTCCTCATCCAGTTGCTCTCCATCCGGATCGCGGAAGGCCGCCGCCATGTGCGCGTCGCATTCACCGCTGTTACCGACGATCGCGGCGAATACCGTCTCGCACGCATCCCCCCCGGCCGCTATTATCTAAGGGCTGCGGGTTGGGCCGCCGCTCCATCCGATCGAGACCCGCGCGAGTCCTTCGCACCAGCCTATTACGGAGGCGCCCCCACGCTGGCGTCCGCCAGCCTCGTGACCATCGAGCCGGGCCACGACATCCAGGCCGATCTCGACGTGAGCCTCCGCCCCGCGTACCCGATTCAAGGCGAGATTGCCGGTTTTTCGCCGCTCCTTCCCGCCCAGGTAGAGTTACTGGGCGCGGATCGGGAACCATCCGCAGCGCCAGTCGCGTTGGATGCCGCCACTGGCAAGTTCCGTATCGACGGCGTGACCGTGGGCAGCTACATCCTCCGCGCCACCCAGGGCGATGGCGCCGCCCGCCGCCGCGGCGAACTGCCACTGCAGGTGGATGCAGCCCTAAACGGCATTGCCCTGCCGCTCTACGGGGGTGTGACCCTGCGCGGCAACGTGCGCATGGCGGCGGATTTCGATCGGGCCGAGTCCTCCTCCCCGGCATGCGCCATCAAGATCTCCGCGATGGACGCCTGGAGTCCCGACGAACCCGCCCTGGAAGCTTCCACCGAACCCAGCGGAGAGTTCGAACTCCAGAATGTGCCGCCCGGGCGCTACCGGCTCCGCATGGAATGTGCGGGGGGTTATCTTTCCGCGCTCCACCTGGGCGACGTCGATCTCCTGGCGGACGGCGAGCTTTCGATTCCACCCGGTTTGGCACCAGCGCCAGTCGATGCGGTCCTGTCCGCGGATGGCGGAACACTGCAAGTGACGGCATCCGCCGAGGGTGAGCCAGGCCCCGGGTGGCTGCTCCTGCTGCCCGCTTCGGGGAGCGAACTCCACACCCGGCTCGCGCGGCTGATCGCGAAATACACTTTCTCTGGGATCGCGCCGGGGGATTATCAAGTCTACGCGTGGAGCGGTTCCCCCGAGGCATTCGAATATGCCGATCCGGATGCCCGGCAAGCCTGGGCGGCCCGCGCTGCGAGCGTGCATATCGGCGGCGGCGACCGCCAGAGCATCGCCGTTAGAGTTGCCGGCGACAAGCCATGACCGGCCTGTGCTTCGCCGCGCTGTTGGCCGCCGCGGCTCAGGCGTCCGGTGGCTACCGCGTGGCCGGCGAGGTGCTGAACTCCGCCAGTGGCAGGCCGGTTTCAGGTGCCCGCGTGACCCTCGTGCCCGCTGATCGCGGCGGTCCGGGCGCATCGGCCGTGACCGGAGACGATGGCCGCTTCTCGTTCACGGGCCTGCCAGAGGGCAAATATAGCTTATCCGGACAGCGGCGCGGCCTCCTGCCCAGCCATCGGATGGGCGCGACCGTCACCGGCCCCGGCCAGGACACCGCGAGTATCGTGCTACGGCTGCCGCCGCCCGCTGTCATATCCGGAAAAGTGGTGGACGACGCCGGCGATCCTGTCGCCGATGCCCAGGTCGAACTGCTCGGTTCCCGCATTGTCGAGGGCCGCCGCCAGACGATCCAGGAATCCATCGAGAGGACGGACGACCTGGGCGCCTACCGCTTCGCTTCGCTCCCCGCGGGTGGCTATTACCTCGTCGTTTCCGGCGTTCCGTGGTTTACCAAATTCAATCCGGCACTGGGAGACACGGCGCCCCGTGCGATGACCCACGCCGGCTATGGAATCCGCTACTATCCGAATGCCGCCGATCCGGCCGCGGCCGAGCCTCTGATTCTCAAAGCGGGCCAGGAAGCTGGCGCGAATTTCACGCTACTGCCGGTTCCGGCGGTGACCGTAGAGGTGCACTGCGAGCAATTTGAGAACCTCACGAAGCATTACGTTCTGACTGCCGCGGGCCTGTCGGGAAACCAGGTACACGTCCGGGACGGAGTCGAGACCGGAGACCTGTTCCACTTCTGGAGCGTGACGCCCGGGCATTACAACTTGCGAACCGAAGCCACGGATGGGCGAAGCACATGGTATGCCACCAACGAACTCGAGGTAGCCGCCTCGGATATCGAAGTCGATGTGGCCCTCCACACCGCGCCATCTCTGAGCGGCACCGTCGTGGCGGAAAGTGGCGGCAGCCTGCCGCGGCAGCTCACGCTTCTACTGCGCGATGCGGCTGGACGCGTCTTATCCACGGCGATGGGTGTGGACGGGCGATTCTCCATGGTGGCGATTCCCCCCGGGCGCTATCACGTGGCGTTCGCCGGCGCGGACGATTACGATCTACGGAATTGGTCGGCGGAAGGAGGTCGCCGCGAGGGCGATATGCTGGATATCCCCGCGGGCGCGGCTGTGCGGCTCACCGCGAATGCGGCCAAAGGCACCGGCCGCATTGCCGGTACGGTCTACCGCGATGGCCAGCCGCTCTCCGGTGCGCTCGTGGTGTTGGCGCCGGCGCATCGCGCAGTCCAGAGCAATAGCGATGGCAGCTACGAATTTCGAGGTCTGCCTGCCGCCGATTACACGCTGCTCGCCGTATCGGACGGTGAAGATCTGGAATACGCCAATCCGGCGGCCCTCCAGCCGTATCTGGATTCCGCGAAGAAAATAAGGATCGCACCCGGGGGCTCGGAAAACGTCCGTCTGGATGCCGCCGGGACGCTACCGGGGAAGCGCTAGCTAGTGCTCGCGGATGGCGATCTCACCTTGCAGTTTGTGGAGTACCTTACCCACCCCGTGCACAAAGTTCCCATGTATCAATTCCGCATGATCCATGCGCAATCCGGAGAGGAGCTTGGCGCCATCAATCTTCGTGTCGCCTCCATTCCCCACGTCCAGCTCTACGCAGGACATATCGGCTACTCGGTCCACCCGGCTCACCGCAGCCACCGCTATGCCGCTCGCAGCGTCCGGTTGCTGCTCCCGCTCGCGCGCCGGCTTCGTTTGGACGATTTGTGGATCACCTGCGATCCCGATAACGCCAGTTCCAGACGCATTGCGCAACTTGCCGGAGCCGCGTTCGTCGAGATCGTCGATGTCCCGCCGGATTGCGTGATTTATAGGAGCGGACACCCGCGGAAATGCCGCTATCGGATCGACCTGCGGCAGCCCGCGCCGGCCTTAGAGTAAGTCGTCGCGCTTGCGCTTCTCGAGCATCTTCACAATATCCCCTACCTGCTGGGCGGCCTCGCGGCTGGCGATCAGCAGCGCATCCGGCGTGTCCACTACGATCAGGTTCGAAACACCCACCAGCGCGACCAGTTTTCCGCCGGCGTCCACGTAGTTGCCGGCCGCCGCCTGGCAGATGGCATCCTGCAACAGTGTGTTGCCGTCCTTGTCGTGCGGTAGCAATTCATAGACGGCATTCCAGCTTCCTACGTCGTTCCAGCCGATTTCGGGACATGCGACCCCCACCACCCCACGCGCTTTCTCCATGACCGCGTAATCCACGGAAACGTTCTCGCACAATGGAAACGCCTCCTGCAGCTTGGCCAGAAAGGCGGCATCGTCGAAAGCCGGCAGCGCTGCCAGGATGCTGGCTGTACGCGGCAAGTGCTTACGGAGTTCGTCGAGCAGCACGCCCGCCCGCCCGAAAAACATTCCCGCATTCCAAAAAAAGCGTCCGGAGGCCACGTATCGCCGCGCCGTGCGCGCGTCCGGCTTCTCCTGAAAGCGTCGTATGGCGATAGCCTGCGGGCCCGGTTCGGTGCCCCGTGGAAACTCGATGTAGCCGTATCCGGTTTCGGCCCAGCGCGGCAGGATGCCGAGCACCACGATTTGCCCCCGCCCGGCCGACCGCAGCGCGCCGCGCACCAATTGCCGGTAGCGGCCCTCTTTAGCGATGATATGGTCCGCCGGAAACACTCCCATGACCGCCTCCGGATCGATCGATTGCAGGATGTGAGCGGCCAAACCGATCGCCGGCGCTGTGTTGCGCTGTGCAGGCTCCGCCAGAATCTGGCGCGCCGGGACTTCGGGAAGCTGCCGCACGATCTCGTCCCGCAGGTAGTCGTTGGTCAGCACCCAAAGCCGCTCCGGCGGAATGACGGGCCGCAAGCGCGCCACAGTATTCTGGATGAGGGAGCGGGACCCCACCACATTCAGCACCTGCTTGGCGGAACGCCGCCGGCTGCGCGGCCAGAAGCGCGTGCCGCGGCCGCCGGCCAGAATCAGACCATAATGATGCGGGTTAGCCATAGAGGATTTCGCGATCAGTTTACAGGATACCCGTGGATCGGCATGCCCAGCCTGCCCCAGCGTGTTGCGGTGAAGAAGCCGCGATAGCGGCCGATGATTTGGTCGATACCGCCCAGGCTGGACAACGATTGGGTAGGTGCCGCGTAAGACCAGTAAACGATCCATGCTGTTCCGATCAGGTTCGCGCGCGGCACAAATCCCCAATAGCGGCTATCGAGCGAGGCGTCCCGGTTGTCCCCGATGGCGAAATAATTGTCCGCCGGCACCACCACTTCGCCATTCATCACGTGATGCTCCAGCATATCCGCCCCGCCGCCTGTAATATTCCCATTGGGTTCGTTCGGAAAATTGTCGCGGTAGGCATCCACGTATGCGGTCTTGTGATAAGCATACGGTTCATCGAGTTTCTTGCCATTGAGGTAAAACTGCTTATTCTCGATTTTAATGCGATCTCCCGGCAAACCCATGCAGCGCTTCACGAACGTCTGGCGCAGATCCACGGGATAGCGGAATATAATCACGTCGCCGCGAGACAGCGCCGGCGTTCCTTGCGCCCTAACCAGCAGGAAATCGCCGATCAACAGGGTGTCCTCCATCGACCCGGTCGGCATCACATAGCCTTTGAAGACCTGGGGGAACAGAAAGGCCGCAGCCGCCACCGCGATCCATCCCCACTTGAGTGCGCTCCACCCATTTCCCGCGAGGGCTTGCCCCGCCCGGAAAAAGAGGTATGCAATTCCAGCGGCCACCAGGCCGACCATTCCCACGGCCGTCCTCTCCGTGTCCGGAGCGCCGAAGCGGACTACAGCCACCGCCGCGGACACCCACATCGCCGAAAGGTAGAGCGCGCCCCCGTAGCCGCCCCAGGCATGCCCTCCCCGCAGCCCGAACATCACTGCCAGGAATACGACGGCCTGGATAACGTTGAAGGGTCCCCACGGAATGGCCGCGATACAAAGACACGCCAGCACGGTAGCGGTCAAAACTCCGGTCCTGACCGCTGCGGGCCGCTCCGCCGCTGTATCGTCGTTATCGGTCAGTTGACGTTTACTCCATGCACCAGCATGAATGTGCGCTTCCAGCGGGTCTTGGTAAAGAAATGCTCCATCAGATCGACCAGGTGGTCGACGCCGATCGTGGGATTCGAAAGCGCCTCGGTCGGCGCGTCGTAAGACCAGTAAATGATTAACGGCTTGCCGATGATGTTTTCCCGCGGCACGAATCCCCAAAACCGGCTGTCCAGGGAAGAATCGCGATTGTCGCCCATGGCGAAATAACTATCCGGCGGCACCACTACCTCGCCGTTCACCACATGGTGTTCCAGCATCTCCAGACCGGAGTCGCTCTCGTGCCCGTCAGGCTCGCTCGGAAAATTGTCCCGGTACGACTCGATGTATTCGGTCTTGTGCACCACGTACGGCTCGACCAGTTTCTTGCCGTTCAGATACACGTCCTTGTTGATCAGCTTGATGCGATCGCCCGGCACGCCCATGCAGCGCTTCACGAAAGTATCCTTAATATTCACGGGGTAGCGGAACACGATAATATCCCCGCGCTTGACGTTTTCGTAGGGCAGAAGATGCTTGGATATGGGCCCCGAGGGGGCGTAGGCCAGCTTATCGACCAGCAGGTGGTCGCCGATCAACAGCGTATCCTCCATGGAACCCGTGGGGATCACGAAAGCCTGCACCAGCGTCGTAGTGCCGAAAAGGAGCAGGATAATGGTCACGGTCCACTCGGCGATGAAGCCGCGCGGCTGCTCGGCCTTCACCGGCGGCGGCGAAGGCGCGCTCTTTACCTCGGCCACGGTAGTTGCTTTCTTTGGTTCCACAGACACCTATTGTAGCGAAAGCCTGATATTCTGTGGAAACGGAGTCCATCCGGAGACCATCCTTGAGCGCTACCGCCGCCGGTTCTACGCAGATTTCGGACCAGCCCGCCCGCCGCCAGCCGGTGGGATTGGTGTTTTGTTGCACCATCCTGGGCGCGGCCGCGCAGGTCCTGATGAAAACCGGCGCCAACCATATGGCTGGCCCCGGCGTTCTGGGCATGGCCACCAACCTCCCGCTGATGAGCGGATACTGCCTCTACGGTATCTCCACGCTGCTGCTGGTGCTGGCCCTGAAAGATGGCGAACTGTCGCTGCTCTATCCGGTGATCGCGCTCACCTACGTGTGGGTAACGGTGCTCTCGTTCCTGATCTTTCACGACGACATCAATCCCTGGAAGCTGGCGGGCATCGTGCTGATCGTTTTGGGTGTGGCCGTACTGGGCAAAGGCGGCAAGCGTTGAAGACGCCGGTCAGCCACATGCTGCTGGTCCTGTTGGGCTCCTTTATCGGCTCATTCGGCGCGGTCTTCCTGAAATCCGGCGCGGGACAATTACGCAAGGGATGGATGCACATGGTCATCTCGCATGAGCCGCCATTCTTCAACTGGCGCCTGGCATCCGGTATTGGATTGTATCTTCTCTCGTCGTACTTCTTCGTGCTGGGCATCCGTCCGCCGGGAGAGCTTTCGGTGCTCTATCCCATGGTGTCGGTCGGCTATATCTTCACCCTGCTCTGGTCCCGCATCTTTTTCAAGGAACCGCTTACGCGCGTCAAGTTCATCGGCCTTTTCGTGATCGTGCTGGGTGTTGTATTCGTGGGGCTGGGCAGCAAGTAAAATCAGCGTCCGCCGAGCAACCACAACCTGATCGGCTCAAAAAGCAGATAGATCACTCCAGCCGCCAACCAGATCATGGAACTGACGGAAAACGGCCGCGCAGTGGTCCGAACTTCCGGCGTTCGGTCCAATTGCAGCAGCGGCCCGCAGGCGTTGGCCGCGGTCCGATCGTATAGAAACAGTGGCGCACCCGCGTAGAGCGCAAAAACGGGAAACCACGTCCCCGTTACCACCACGTTGGCCTGTTCGATCTGCCCGCTGTGCCAAAGGAAGCCGATCGATTTGAGCACCTCCGCAATCGCGAATGCGGCCAAGGCCAGGTGACGAATCGCAAGGGCCCGTCCGGCGGACCGCAAACCGGTCATCAGGGTACGCGAGCGCTGCAGGGCCGGCTTGCCGGATAATTTTTCCACGACGCAAACTACGGGCCACAGGCAATCGCCGGTTACCCAACCCGGCCCGAAGAAGAAAAGAGATTGGACCTGCGTGGTCAACAGAACCGGCAACTTCCGAATGAGTTTCCAGAAGACCCGGAACGACAGAAACCGGCGCAGGCGATCTTGTTCGTCCATCGCCATCAGGGCCGCGGATGCGCGCAGCACATTATCGGAAAATACGAAAAGAAGCGCCGCAGCCAGCGGAACCAGCACCATCCGGACCGCCGCAACCGGGACCAGTTTTCTGCTGAACGCCGCCCACAGGGCTGCGATCGACAAGATGGCCGAGTAGATGGGCAGCAGCAAGAGAGCATAGGCCCCCAGGTGTTGCAGCAGGAACGCCTTCGATCTTCGCAGCGCGAGAAATTCGGCGTCCACGGCGTTATGGAATCGCTGCGTAAAAGCGACGGCCGAGGCCGGCCGATCCGCGGGATCGCGCGCCAGCCCAGCCAATATGGCGTCCGAGACATCGCGCGGGATCTTGCAAATGGTGGCCGGCGCTGGAGGACTGCCCGTCCGGTGAAATTCAAACAACTCGTTCGTCTTTCCAGTAAAGGGCAGCACGCCGCAAACCAGCGAGTAGGCCACCACGGCCAGGCTATAAATGTCGGAACGGAAATCGATCTCCTGCCCCAAAGCCTGCTCCGGCGACATATAAGCGGGGGTTCCGATCAAACTGCCGGGCATGGTCGGCGCGCTGGCGCCGCTGTCGAACGATCCGGCGGATAGCCCCGAAAGGGCGGGCGCGATCGCCATGGTCTCCGTTTCTTCGGCTTCGGCGGCGGCTGTCGGCGGCTCCGGCGCGGGCGTACTTTCAATAATGGCCGTTTCCAGTTCGTCGCCCGGCAAGGCCGGACGCGGCGTGACTGTGCGCGGTTCGCCCGCCTCGGGAATTTCTTTCAAGCGCGGCCCCCACTCGCCCAGCAAATTCACCTTGGCTACCCCGAAGTCCAGCACCTTCACCGTGTATCCGCCGCGCCCGTTCGGTTCCAGCCAGATGTTGTCGGGTTTCAGATCGCGATGCACGATTCCATGCTGGTGCGCCTCCCCCAGCGCCAGCCCGATCTGGTCCAGAAGATCCGCGATCAGCGGCAGCCCGATCTTTGGATTGGCCTTCTGGAAATCGGAAAGCGTCTGGCCGTCGAGAAACTCCATCACCAGATACGGCATGTCGCCGCGCGCCGCTTTCGCGATCCCGAAATCGGTCACATTCACGATGTTCGGATGGCGCAGGCGGCCGCACGCCTGTGCTTCGCGCTGGAAACGTGCGAGAAACTGCGGTTCCGCCGCCCATCGCGGCGCAATCACTTTCACCGCGACGACGCGCGTCGTCCCGAGATGCGTGGCCAGGTAGACATTACCCATGCCGCCCGCGCCGAGTTGCTTGTCGATGCGGTATTTGGCGTCGAGGATTTCGCCGATCATTGGATCGATCCCAAAGGGTCCAGCCGTCATCATAGCAATCGGTGCCGGCCAGGCGGTTTCGAGGGCTGCTAGTCTGGACGAATGCGCTTATTGCTCTTGATCGTCCCGGCTCTCTTGATGGCCCAGGCTCCCGCTCCTCAGCCCCCTCCCGCGAAGGCCGCCCCAGCCGCTCCGAAACCGGCCGTCCGGAAGCCGGCCAGACCGGCGCCCGCCGCTCCCGTGGCGCTTACTTCCGGCGAGGAGAAGTCCATCTATGCTTTGGGTCTCTCGGTCTACAAATCTCTGGGGCAGTTCGATCTCTCACCGCACGAGATCGAGATCGTCAAGCGTGCGCTGGCGGATGCCGCGGCCGGCAAGCCCGCACTCGATCTGAACGAGTGGTCGCCGAAAATCGGCCCCCTGGCCCGCGAACGCTCGGCGCGTGTAGCCGAGCACCAGAAGGCGGCCTCCAAGGCTTACCTGGAAAAGGCTGCCGCGCAACCGGGCGCCGTCCGGACCGCATCCGGCTTGATTTATCGCGAGGTGACGGCGGGTTCCGGTGACTCTCCAAAACCTACGGACACCGTTAAAGTTCAATACCGTGGCACGCTCGTGGACGGAACCGAGTTCGACAGTTCCTATAAGCGGAACGAGCCCGCGCAGTTTGCCCTCAATAAGGTGGTCCCATGTTGGACCGAGGGCTTGCAGATGATGAAGACCGGCGGCAAAGCCGTGCTGGTTTGTCCTTCCGATCTGGCCTACGGAGACCAGGGCCGCCCGTCGATTCCCGGCGGCGCCACCCTGATCTTTGAGATCGAACTACTGGAGATCGTGGCCTCCGCCAACTAGCCGGCGCGTCGGGCCCTGGATTTAACCGTCGCGAGCGCCGGTTCCGCTTCCAGCTATAATCGGACTTGACGGTCCGGTGAGGTGCAAATTCACCCCCGTCCGCGGAGACCCCTTTAATACGCATGGCCAACAAAAAGCGAGGCCTATTCCATCTCTTGCCGCGCGAAGAGAAGTTCTTCGCGCTGTTCGTCAGCCAGGTGAAGCTGATCGTCGAGTCCTCCCGTCTGCTGCTGGAGGCAGTCCGTAACGGTAACTCGTACATGGCGCGCGCCAGCGAGGAAATCCGCACCTTGGAAGCCAAGGGGGACGAGATCATTCACGACACGTTCACCCGCCTGAACCAGACGTTCATCACACCGCTCGATCCGGAGGATATCCACGCGCTGGCGTCCAGCCTGGACGATGTGCTCGATTGCATCGAAGACGCCGCGCATCGCATCTTCGCCTACCGCCTGAATCCAATTCCGTCACCCATGATTCAACTCTGCGACCTCATTTACGACTGCGCCAAGAGTCTGGAAGAATGCTTCCAGGCGCTCAACGACAAGCAGCAGGTCACGGTACATTGCATCGAAATCAATCGCTTGGAGGACGTGGCGGACGGCGTCGTGCGCCGCGCCATTTCCGAGCTCTTCGACAATGAGAAAGACCCCATCGCGCTGATGAAGCTCAAAGAGGTTTACGAATTCCTGGAAGCCACCACCGATCGCTGCGAGGACGTCGCCGATGTGCTGCAAGGCGTCGTGATCAAGAACAATTGAGATGAGTCCCGTCCTCCTGCTCGCGATGGGCATCATCGCCATCGCCCTGATTTTCGACTTCATCAACGGCTTCCACGATGCGGCCAATTCCGTGGCTACCGTGGTGTCCACGCGCGTGCTGTCCCCGGGCCAAGCGGTATTGTGGGCGGCATTTTTCAATTTTGTGGCGGCCTTCGGATTCGGCACCGGCGTCGCCCAGACCGTGGGTAAGGGCCTGGTGGACCTGCGCATCGTGACGCCTTACGTGATCCTGGGCGGGCTCCTGGGCGCCATCGCCTGGGACCTGATGACCTGGTGGTGGGGGCTTCCCACCAGTTCGTCGCACGCTCTGATGGGCGGCTATTCCGGCGCCGCGATAGCCCACGTCGCCCACCTGCGCGGCGTGCGGCATATGTTCGACGCGATCCTATGGGCCGGGTGGACCAAAACCATCGTCTCCATTTTCGTAGCGCCGCTCTTGGGCATGGTGTTCGCTTATGGCTTGATGGTTGCCGTCACCTGGACGTTCCGCCGCTCCAGCCCGCGCACCATGGATGTTTACTTCCGCAAGCTGCAACTCGTTTCGGCCGCGTTTTTCAGCTTCGAGCACGGCCGCAACGATGCGCAGAAAACCATGGGCATCATTACCGGCGTCCTGGTGACTTCCGGTTACCTGACGACGTTTAAGGTGCCTGTCTGGGTGATTCTCTCCGCGCACGCGGCCATCGGATTGGGCACCATGAGCGGCGGGTGGCGGATCGTGCGCACCATGGGCACGCGGCTCACCAAGCTCAAGCCCCGCGGCGGATTCTGTGCCGAGACGGGCGCGGCGCTTTCGATTCTGGTGGCCACCGCCGTGAACCAGCCGGTCTCCACCACCCATGTGATTGCCGGCGCCATCGCCGGAGTGGGCTCGGTGCAGCGCCTCAAAGCGGTTCGCTGGGGACTGGCCGCCAATATCGTATGGGCCTGGGTGTTCACCATCCCGGCCTCGGCGGCCGTAGCCTGGATCTGTTTCGAGATCATCCGCCTGCTGGTCAGGGGAGCCTGAGTCTATCCGGCCAAAGCTGCGTGATGCCGCACATCCACGCCCCGCAAATAGAAAAGCACATCCTCTCCGATGTTGGTCGCGTGATCGGCTATCCGCTCCAGGTGCCGGATTACGAAAAGCTGGTGCATGGCCGATGGCACCGCCGGTCCATCGCTCTGCATCCACAGGATCAGCCTGCGGTACAGCCAGTCGCGCAACTGGTCCACCTCGTCATCCGACTCCAGCACCCGCTGGGCTAACCCGGCATCCTGAGACTTCAGCGCATCCAGGCTGTCGTGAACCATGGCCTCGGCCAATTGCGCGAGGCGCAGGATGTCCGAGACCGGAAGGGGCGGCTCCTGCATCAGCGAGAGCGCCCGCTCGGCGATGTGCGCGGCCAGGTCGCCCATCCGCTCCAGGTCGTTGTTGATCTTGATGGTGGCGGCCAACAAGCGCATGTCTCGCGCCATCGGCTGGTGCAATGCCATGAGTCTTACGGCGAAATCGTCGATCTCGATTTCCATGGCGTCGATAGAGGGCTCGCCGGCCAGGACCGCGCGGGCGCGCGCCTCGTCCCTGTCGGCCAGTGCTCCGACGCTGTTGTGAAGGGCTGCTTCTACGCGGCCGCCCATTTCCAGCAGGCGCGTCTGCAAATCCTCGAGTTGCTGGTCGAACCGGCGCAAAATAGCCTCGCAACGAAACTATAGCAAAGTTGGCCGCCTGGGCGCGACATGCGGGCCGACGCAAATCGTGGTCGGAGATATGATGTAGGAGGAGGTGGAACTTGGCATACGAGTTCAACAGACGGTATTTCTTCTTCGGGTCGCTTCTGGCCGGCGCCATTCCAGCCAGCGGATTCGGAAGCGCGCCTTCGCTGCGGAGGCTGGGCTATAAGTCGCCCAATGAGAAACTGAATATCGCCTCCATTGGCGCGGGCGGCAAGGCCAACAGCGACATCAAGGGTTGTTCCTCCGAAAACATCGTGGCGCTTTGCGATGTGGACGAATTGCGCGCCGCGCGCAAGTTCAAAGAATACCCCAAGGTTCCGAAGTACAAAGATTTTCGCCGGATGCTCGATGAACAGGCCAATAACATCGACGCCGTCATCGTCTCGATTCCGGACTTCATGCACGCCACCGCGGCCATGTGGTCGATGGAACGCGGCAAGCACGTCTACGTGCAGAAGCCCCTCACCCGCACGATCTGGGAAGCGCGCCAAATGCTGGAAGCTGCGAATAAATACAAGGTCGCCACCCAGATGGGCAACCAGGGCTACTCCAACGAGGGGACCCGCCAGGCTGCCGAGATGATTTGGGCGGGCGAGATCGGCCAGGTGACCGAAGTGCATGCTTGGACCGACCGGCCCATCTGGCCCCAAGGCCTGAAGGAGATTCCTCCTTCCGAACCCGTGCCGGACACGCTCGATTGGGACCTCTGGCTGGGCATCGCCGAGAAACGTCCCTATACCACCGGCGGACCGGATTACCATTCGCCGTTGATGGGCCATTTCTATCAGCCGGGTAACTGGCGCGGATTCTATGACTTCGGCTGCGGCGCGCTGGGCGACATGGCGTGCCACATCCTGGGAGCGCCCAACCTGGCGCTGCAACTCGGCTCCCCCACCAGCGTCGAGTGCATCCAGATAGACGGTCCCAGCGACTTCATGTTCCCCAAGAAATCGGTGATCCGCTACGATTTTCCGGCGCGCGGCTCGATGCCTCCGGTGAAGCTGTTCTGGCACGACGGATTGAAGGAATCCCCGCAGATCCCGGGCGTGCCGGAAGGCGAACTGATAGGCGATTTGCCCGAAATACCGACCCCGCGCCGCTGGGACGTGGAGGAGCCATATAACGGCTATATTGGCGACGTTTTCAATTATGCGAAGTTCCAAGCCACGAAGGCGGCGCCCAACGCGCGCGTCCCCGAACCGGACGGCAGCCTCTTCATCGGCGACAAAGGCATGCTCACCACCGGGACATACGGCGAGGAAACCAGGCTCCTTCCCGTGGAGAAGATGCGGGACTACCAGTTCCCGCTGCCCACGCTGACGCGCTCGCCCGGCCACTACCGCGATTGGATCCGCGCCTGCAAAGGCGGCGATCCCGCATGCTCGAATTTCGACGTGGCCGTGCCTTTCGTCGAGTGGATGCTGTTGGGCGTCATCGCCCTGCGCTTTCCAGGCAAGCTCGAGTGGGACGCGGAGAAGATGCGGTTCACCAACAACGCGGAAGCCAATCAGTATCTAAAGCCAACGTTCCGCAAAGGCTGGTCATTCACTTAAGTATATTTATTTTCAATAAGTTGGGCTTTGTTCGGCGGATCTTAGGGGCTAGGCTACCCGGTCCATCTCCAGGAACTCCCGCACGTGCGGATGCTCCGACTTCGCCAGATCCGCCGGCGGACCGAAGAAGATCACCCGGCCCTCGAACAGGAACACCACCTGGTCCGCGACCTTGTACATCAGGTCCAGATCGTGCGTCACCACGATCGACGTGAGCCCGAGCTGCTTCTTCAGGCGCAGCATCAGGTCGCTGAGGTGGTCGGACATGATGGGGTCCACCATAGTAGTGGGTTCGTCGTAGAGCACGCACTGCGGTTGCGCCGCGAGCGCCCGGGCGATGGCCACCGCGCGCTTGTAACCCGTGGACAGGTCTGCCGGATAGGCGTCCTTGGCTTCCGCGATGTCCACCATCCCCAGCAGCCCGTTCACCACATCCTCTTTGTTGCGCTCGTTGTAGTCCTCGCGTAGTTCCAGCGAAAACAACACGTTTTCGCCCACCGTCAAGGAGTCAAAAAGCGCGCCCGACTGGAACACCATCGTCACCTTCTTGCGAATCCGGCGCAGTTCCGACTCGCGGAAGTCGGTGATATCCTCATGCGCCACGATCACGCGGCCGCTGTCGGGCTTCAGGAAACCCATGATATGCGACAAGGTTACGGACTTGCCGACGCCGCTTCGCCCGATGATGGCCACTGTCTGGCCGGCATCTACGTGAAAATTGGAATCGACTAAAACAGGCTTGTCGAACGTCTTATACACGTGACGGAATTCGATGTAATGCGGGTATTGCTCAGTGGGCGTCATTTCGGCAGGCCCATTCCTCGGGGGTATTGAGATTTTCGAAACAGGCAGCATCGCCGACCGTCCATCGCGCCACTTCCAACCCGGCCAGCGCGTCCGTGATTTTTCGTATGCCCGATGCAATCGCGCGGCGCAGCGTGGGAAGGCAACGGCGGTGGTAGACGGCGCTAAGCGGCTCGAGGCGCCCGGACGGGCCCTCCGGCAGCAGGGCATCCGCGCCGGCGCGTTCGGCGGCGTCCAGCAGATCGCGCAGAAATTCAGCCGAAACCGCGGGCATATCGCAGGCCAGCACCAGGTTCCAGTCCGCGGCCGTATGGGTCAAGGCCGTCTCGATGCCGCCCGCCGGCCCGGTTCCAGGGCTGCGGTCCGCCAGCACCGGGTAGCCCAGGTGTCCATATTTCTTGGGATCTCCGATCAGGGTGGCCGATCCGGCGGCGGCAGCCACGGCGGCCGCCACGTGGCCGGCCAGCGCGCCGCCGCGGAACGGCAGCAGCGCCTTGTCCCTCCCCATGCGGGAGCTTTTGCCGCCCGCCAGCACGAACCCCGCCTTACTCACAAAGAAATGATAACATTGACAGTAATAGCCACTCTGGCGAGCGACGCTCGATTTTTCGAAAGGAACGAAACAATACCGTGCGGAAATGTTTTATAATCGGCTGCATGTACGGCGTCGCGGCAGTCATTCTGCATGGCGCGGGAGGAGCGGCGGTTTCGGTCGTGCGGGCCGATGCGCGCACCGGGCGGCTGGTACGCACGGTTGTGCGCCCCACCGTGCGAACCCCTTCGGCTCCTCTCACCGAGACCGTGGATCGCATTGCCCGCCAGAACCAGATCTCGCCGCAGTTGGTTCATTCCGTGATTCGGGCGGAGAGCAACTACGATCCCAACGCCGTCTCTCCGAAAGGCGCGCTGGGCTTGATGCAATTGATTCCCGCCACGGCCCGCCGGTTTGGCGTCTCCGATGTCTTCGATCCCGCGGACAATATCCAGGGCGGCGCGCGCTACCTGAAGCACCTTCTGGACCTCTATAAAGGCGACGAGGCGCTGGCTTTGGCTGCTTACAACGCCGGCGAAGGCGCGGTATCGCGATACGGCGGCGTGCCGCCGTTCCCCGAAACGCAGAATTATGTGGCCAGGGTCCGGCAGCTCCTGGATGGCCCCGCCACGCCCAAGGTAACCGCACCGGCAACTTCCGCCGTCCAAACAAACGATGCCGCGGAAACTGTCCCGGCCGAGGTTTATAACCCGATTCGCGAAGTGAAGGACGCGAACGGCAGGATCTACTACATTTCGCACTGAAAGGCCTCATGGAACGCGCGCTCATCCCGCTTCTCGCGCTGCTGGCGGCCGGCCCGCCCGGGTGGCTTCGCGGGGATGAGTTGCTGGAAGTCACCGCCGTGCGATATTGGCCGCTCAGCGGCGCCACGCGGGTGGTGATCGAAGTCAACGGCGAATTTGAATTCCGTGCCGAGCGCGCCCACAATCCCGAGCGCATCTTCTTCGATGTTAAGGGTTCACGCCCGCGCATCAAGGGCCGCCGCTTCTATTCCGAGAGCCTGGACGACAGGCTGGTGAAAAAGGTGCGAGTGGCCGAGACCCAGACCGGGGTGACCCGTGTGGTGCTCGACCTGCAAACCAACGCCGACTACTCCGCCACCCAACTTTCGAACCCGGACCGGCTAGTGGTGGAACTGCGCCCGAAGGGGACTGTGGCCCCGCCCGTCATCCTCCCGCACCTCCTCGCCCTGCCCGTCGTCACGCAAACTTTGCCGGTGCCCCCAGTCCTGACGTCCTCGGCGGCGCCCGCGACGGGACCGCCTCCCAGCGCCCCTCTCGCCGCGATTCCGGCCGGCCCTCCGCTGCGCCCCCAGCCGGAAGCGCCGCCGGATGTCGAGTCCCTGCCGAGAAGCATCCCGCCTCCGGAACGCATCGAATCCGGCCGCGCGGCCAAACTGGCCAGCGACGGCTCCGGCTCGCTGACGCGCGCGCTGGGCTTGAAGATTCGCCGCGTGGTCCTCGATCCCGGCCACGGCGGGCATGACGACGGTACTTCGGGCCCGCACGGACTCTTGGAGAAGGACTTGGTCCTGGACGTGGCTCTCCGGCTGGGCAAGCTCATCGAGTCCCGCATGGGCAGCGAAGTCATTTACACCCGTTCCGACGACACGTTCATCCCGCTGGAGCGCCGCACGGCATTCGCCAACGAGAGAAAGGCCGACCTGTTTCTCTCGATTCACGCCAATTCGTCGCCTTATCCACGCATCGCAGGAGTGGAAAGCTATTACCTGAACTTCACCGATTCGAAGGACGCCTTAGCGGTCGCCAGCCGTGAAAACGCTTCGTCCGATAAATCCGTTTTCGAGTTGCACGACCTGATCCAGAAGATCACCCTGCAGGACAAGGCCGAGGAATCCAAGGAATTCGCCGGCTGCGTACAGGCCGCGCTGTTCCCTTTTGCGGCCCGCTACGATTTGGGCATCAAGAACCGCGGCATCAAGAAGGCGCCGTTCATTGTCCTGATCGGGGCGTCCATGCCCTCCGTGCTGGCTGAAATCGGCTTCCTCAGCAATGCGCGCGAAGAGACCCTGCTGAAGAGGTCCGATCACCGCCAGAAACTGGCCGAGGCGCTCTATCGCGGTGTCTCTCGCTACGCGCAGAGTCTGAGCCACTTCGAAGTGGCCCAGGCCGTCGACAAAGTGAAGAACTGACCGCCGTTCCTCGGATTTTATGCGCCTGCCAATTCGCGGACCAGGTCGCCCACGAAGGCCTTGGCGTCGCCAAAGAGCATCAGGGTCTTGTTCAGATAATACAGATCGTTGTCGATGCCAGCGAAACCCGGGCTCATCCCGCGCTTGATCACCATCACCGTCTTGGCCTTGTCCACATCCAGAATCGGCATGCCGTAGATGGGACTCGCCGGATCGGTGCGCGCGGCCGGATTCGTCACGTCGTTGGCGCCGATGACCAGGGCCACATCCGTCTGCGGAAAGTCGGGATTGATGGCGTCCATATCCAGCAGCTTGTCGTAGGGAATGTCCGCTTCGGCCAGCAGCACGTTCATGTGTCCGGGCATACGCCCCGCCACCGGATGGATCGCGAATTTGACATCCACGCCCCGCTTGGTGAGCGCATCGAAGAGCTCGCGCACCTTGTGCTGTGCCTGCGCGACGGCCATGCCGTATCCCGGGACAATCACCACGGAGTTGGCTGCCCCCAGAATGCCCGCGGCTTCTTCGGCGGTGGCGCTGCGCACCGTGCGCGCTTCGTGCGTACCGGCCGTGGCCGGCTGCACTTGTCCGAACGCGCCGAACAAAACGTTGGTAAACGAGCGGTTCATGGCCTTTGACATGATCACCGACAGGATGAAGCCCGAAGATCCGTCCAGCGCCCCCGCTACGATCAGCAGCTTGCTGTCGAGCACAAAACCCATAGCCGCGGCCGACAGGCCGGCATACGCGTTGAGGAGCGAAATAACGGTAGGCATGTCCGCGCCGCCAATAGGCACGATCATGAGCACGCCGAAAATAAGCGGGATGGCAATAATCAGCGGAAACAGGCGCGTGTGGCCGGGATCGGCAACCAGCAGCGCCGCCAGCGCCACGGAGATGGCCAGCAGCGACAGATTGACGATGTTCTGTCCTCGGTATGTGATGGGGCGTTGCGGCAGGATCTCCTGCAATTTGCCGGCGGCCATCAGGCTGCCCGTGAAAGTCAGGCTGCCCAGGATCACCTCCATCGACAGCACCGCCATCATGAACGGCGGCACGTGCGGCGCGCGCAGATAGTATTCCGCGGTGCCGACCAGGGCCACGCAGAGCGCGCCGAAGGCGTGGCTGAGAGCGGTTCGTTGCGGCACCGCCGTCATGTGTACGCGGCCCAACGGCACGCCGATGACGACACCCAGCACCAGCGCGATGGCGATCGACCTGTAATCCACTATGCCGCGATAGAACAGCGTGGCGCAAATCGCCAGCAGCATGCCCGCCTCGCCGGCCCATACGCCCCGGCGCGCCGAACGGGGCGAACTCATCCACTTGAGCGACAGGATGAAGAGCACCGCCGACACCAGGTAGGCGAACTGGATGACCCGGTCGGGCGAGAGCATCGCGATATTCATGGCTTCTTGGGCTTGCTGGCCTTAAACATCTTGAGCATCCGGTCGGTGATGATGAACCCGCCCACCAGGTTGCTGGTGGAGGCCACGATCGCGATGGTGCCGAGCACCGTGGCCAGCCCGCTCTTGTGCTCGCCGGCGAGGATGATCGCGCCCACCACGGCAATCGCATCCAGCGCGTTGGTGAGCGACATCAGGGGCGTGTGCAGCAGCGGCGATACGCGGCGGATAATCTCGAATCCGACGAAGGCCGCCAGAATGAATATATAAAGGCTTGCGACGATATCGTTCAAGTCTCTCTCCTCCGCCCAAAGGCAGGTTCACGCCTGTCCCGTCAATTGAAAGAACTCACGCAGGCGCGGATTAACGATTTCGCCGCCCTGCGTCACCAGGGTTTCGCGGGTGATTTCATCGTCCGCGCCGATATGCAGTTTGCCATCCCGCAATAAGTGCAGCAGGAAGGCGGTCACGTTGCGCGCGTAGAGCTGGCTGGCGTGATAGGGAACCGTGCTGGCCAGATTGATGGATCCGAGTACGGCCACGCCTTGCTCCTCGACCAGTTCGCCGGCGCGCGTGATCTCGCAATTGCCGCCGCGTTCCGCGGCCAGATCCACCACTACCGAACCGGGCGCCATGCGGTGCAGCATCTCGCGCGTGACCAGCACGGGCGATTTCTTGCCCGGCACCACGGCCGCCGAGATGACCACATCGCTCTGCGCCACCTGGCCGCCAAGCAGCTCCGCCTGGCGTTTGTAAAACGTTTCGTCCTGCGCTATGGCGTATCCTCGCGCGTCCTGCGCGTCCGCCACCTGAATGGGAAGTTCCACGAAGCGCCCGCCCACGCTGAGCACCTGCTCCTTGGCGGCGGGCCGCATGTCGTATGCCGAGGCCACCGCTCCCAAACGGCGGGCGGTAGCGATGGCTTGCAATCCGGCCACGCCTGCGCCGATCACAAAGACGCGCGCTGGCGTAATCGTGCCGGCCGCGGTGGTCAGCATGGGAAACATCTTGGGAAGCTTGTCGGCAGCCAGCAGCACGGCTTTATAACCGCAGATGGTGGCCATCGACGACAGCGCATCCATGCTCTGCGCGCGCGTAATGCGCGGCATCAGCTCGATGGAGAACGCTGTGACGCCGGTGGCCGCGAGCTCGCGGATGGTCTCGACTTGCCCCAAAGGACGCATGAATCCCACCAGAATCTGTCCGGCGCGGAGCAGCGGCAGATCCGCCCCGCCCGTGCGATCGTTGGAGCCGTGGCAGAGTACCTGTACGACGATGTCGGCCGCCCGGAAGACGTCGCCGCGCCCGGCAGCCAGTTGTGCGCCCTTGGCGGTGTAATCGTTATCCAGATAACCGGCGGCCAAACCTGCGCCCGCCTCCACCGTGACCTGGAAGCCGGCCTTGGTCAAGCTGGGGACGACGGCGGGTACCAGCGCGACCCGCCGCTCGCCGGGAAAACTCTCCCGGGGAACACCGATCACCATATAACCATGGTACTAACGCGGAAACATGGTGTAGTTGGCTCCTCCCATTTAATATCGTTACACGATATAATGGAAAAGTGTCCCGCATTGTGCAGAAAGCAAGACTTGCCCATTTCCGACTATCGGGCTCTGGGGCAGTTCCGGTACCAGATCCGCCGTTTCCTGCATTTCAGCGAGGCTGCGGCCCGGGCCGAAGAACTCGAGCCACAGCAGCACCAGATGATCCTGGCCATCAGAGCCTGGGATGAACCCGATGCGCCAACCATTGGTGCCTTGGCGGCACATCTGCTCCTCAAGCACCACAGCGCCGTCGGACTGGTCGACCGGCTGGAGCAACACGGTTTAGTGGAACGGGTCCGGGACGAAGACGACCGCCGCCAGGTGAGAGTGCACCTCACCGTGGAAGGCCAGGCCAAGCTCGAGCGCCTTTCGAGCGTCCATCGCGAAGAACTCCGCTCGTCCGGTCCGGTTCTGGTCAATGCGCTGGGCGCCCTGCTGCGCGGGCTCCACGTGGATACGCAGGTTCGCTAGTAAGACGAAAGGTAAGGATGTCCGCAAAAAGTAAAACGACGACAAATCACCACGCCGAGGATAAGCTGGGCGATTTCACCATGACTTCCCGCGTCCTGACCATCTCCGGGCTCGCCATCCTGATCGGTTTCGTCAGCGCCTTCATCGCGCTCGCTCTACTCCGGCTGATCGGTATTTTCACCAACCTGTTTTTCTTTCATCGATGGGGCACCGCCATGGTATCGCCGGCCGGGAATCATCTTGGCCTTTGGGAAGTAGCCGTGCCGGTGGTGGGCGCTCTAATTATCGGAGTCATGGCACGATACGGCTCGGAGCGGATCCGCGGCCACGGGATTCCGGAAGCTCTCGAAGCCATCCTGATCAATGGCAGCAAAGTGGAACCTAAAGTCGCGCTCCTCAAGCCCCTCTCCAGCGCCATCTCCATCGGCTCCGGCGGACCGTTCGGCGCCGAAGGCCCAATTATCATGACTGGCGGCGCATTCGGGTCCATGATCGCCCAACTGTTCCGGCTCAGCGCCACCGAGCGTAAGACGTTGCTGGTGGCCGGAGCCGCCGCCGGCATGTCCGCGACCTTCGCGTCGCCGGTGGCCGCCGTGTTGCTCGCCGTGGAACTGATGCTGTTTGAATGGAAACCGCGCAGCTTTATTCCGGTGGCGCTGGCCAGCATCGCCGCGGGCGCGGCGCGCCGCTACATCCTGGGATTGGGGCCACTCTTCCCGGTGCCGGCACACCCTGTCTTTATTGGCCCGCAGGGACTGCTCGGCTGCGTGGTGGCGGGCGTTCTGGCGGGAGCGCTTTCCGCGCTACTCACTCTCGCAGTCTATGCGGCTGAAGACTTTTTCCTGCGCCTGACCATTCACTGGATGTGGTGGCCGGCCCTGGGCGGCCTGGTGATCGGGCTCGGCGGACTGATTTTTCCGCAAGCTCTGGGCGTGGGCTACGACACCATTGGAGCGCTCCTGCAGGGAGAAGTTCCGCGCAACCTAATTCTTGGAATCCTGTTGGTGAAGTCGGTCATCTGGGCCGTGTCTCTAGGTTCGGGAACATCCGGTGGCGTGTTGGCCCCGCTGCTGATGATGGGCGGCGCTCTGGGCGGCATGGAAGCGATGTTCCTACCGCACGAAGGAGTCGGCTTTTGGCCCCTGGTCAGTATGGGCGCGATTCTCGGAGGAACCATGCGCTCGCCCTTCACCGGGGTGATCTTTGCGCTGGAACTCACGCACGATGTCAACATGCTGCTCCCGCTACTGCTCGCGGTCACTATCGCCCACGGTTTCACCGTACTCACCTTGCGCCGTTCCATCCTGACCGAGAAAGTGGCCCGGCGCGGCTATCACCTCAGCCGCGAGTATGCGGTGGACCCCTTGGAAATCCTCTTCGTCCGCGAAGTGATGCGCACCAATATCGTCGCGCTTCCGGCCCAAACGACGGTGGCCGGGTTGGCCGGATCGCTCAACACCGATCACGAGCGCAAAGGCCAGTTGCTCTATCCGGTAGTAGACGAAAACCGCACGCTGCTCGGCAGTATTACACGCAACACCTTGCATCAACTACTGGAGAATGGGCCGCCGCCACAAACTCCTCTTGCGGAGGTAGCGGACAAGAACCCGGTAGTGGCGTACGACGATGAGCCACTGCGGCTGGTCGTCAACCGCATGGCCGAAACCGGCTTCACCCGTTTCCCCGTGTTGCAGCGCGGAGACACCCGCAGACTAGTGGGTATGGTGGGACTCCACGACCTTCTGCACGCCCGGACTCGCGCGCTTGAGGAAGAACGGAAACGCGAACGCGTACTGCGCATCCATATTCCTTTTGGCCCGCGCGGCGTCGTAACCGAAGATCATCCCGGCGTCGTTTAGCCCGTTATGCGGCGCGCAACGAGAATTTTGTTCCCGTTACGCAAAGGTCAGGCGGCGACCTTGATCCCGACCGCCCGTAAGAGTTCATCGAGATCGTGGGTGACGCACGCATAGAGGC
>JBEKIM010000037.1:0-26701 GCA_050011755.1 Bryobacteraceae bacterium
GGCAACGCGGACCAGCGCCTCGCCCACGGCGGCGCACCACCACAGCGAAAGGAGCCGCCACCGTTGTTGCAAGCACCTCACCCTAAAAGGGGTCGGCGCGGGGAGAATTTTCGGAAGAACCCAATTTGGCCCGTGTTTTCAACAACGGCCAGGAACGAAAGCCAAGCTCAGCTCACCGAGACCCGGCCTTTTTGCGGGCTCCCGCCTCGCAGCCACCATGCGCGGCCGCCTCCGCACCCTCATAATAAAATCAGGTCTTCAATGTCCGACTGCCTCGACCCCGACTGCCTCAAATCCGTCCGCCAGATCCTTGCCGCCGCCCGCTTCGCCGCCGAACGCCATGCCACGCAGCGGCGCAAAGGCCGCACCGCGGAGCCTTACGTCAATCATCTTCTGGAAGTCGCCGAACTCCTGGCCAGGACCGCGGACCAGCTCGATACCAACCTGATTGTGGCCGCGCTGCTGCATGACGCCATCGAAGACGTCGGCGTCTCACGCGAAGAGATCGCCGCCCGCTTCGGCGAAGACGTTGCCGCCCTGGTGGCCGAAGTGACCGACGACAAGTCGCTGCCCAAGGAAACACGCAAGGCGCTGCAGGTGGAGAATGCCCCCAGGAAATCGCCGCGCGCGCAGGCCTTGGGCGCGGCCGACAAGATTGCCAACGTGCGCAGCATCGTTGCCAGTCCGCCTGCCAACTGGAGTTTCGAACGGCGTGTCGAGTATGTGCGCTGGGCGCGCCAGGTAGTGGGGCGCTACGACCGCCTGAATGGGCGCCTGGCCGCCGAGTTCCAGCAAGCCAGTGCCGAACTTCAGGAGTGGGAAAAATCCGGCGGCACGAACGACTTCTTCTGAGGGGCGTCCAGCGCTTCCTGCAACAATTCGTGCAATAACTCGTCGTAAATGCGGGCATAGCGTTCCGCGCCTTCGTCCAGGTGCAGCGCGTACTCCCGCGTCAACCGCACTTTCTCCCGAATATACGGCCGCGCCACGCCGGTGAAATGGTCGAACCAGTCGTCGGCCACGGCATCGTCGTACTTCAGGCGTAGATATTCACGCAGCGTCCGCCACGTCTCGGTATGCGCGCGCAGCATCTCGCCGGTATTCTGGACGCCGCACGCGGCTATGGTTTCAAGATATAGGGCGGCCACTGCATTTTCGATGGCCGCGCGCCGGAAGGCCACGCGCGGATTGTCCGCGGCGAGGGCCGAGCGTTCGATCTGGAGCAGGGCGGGTGCGGAGTTCAGTTCCGCCATGGCGATATCCGGCCGCGGTGGCTCGATACGCATGCGGCGGCGGCGCTGCTCGCGCATCAGATATACGACCGCGGCCACGGTAAGGGCCGTCATGAGCGGGAATAATTCGCGCAGCAACATCTCTCCAGATCAGCGTACATCGTTCACTGGCCCGGCGTGTCCTGCGGGGCTGGACTGCTACCATGGAGGGCATGAGTCCGAATCAGCCGGGGCAGCCCCCCAAGTTGCCCATTCCAGGTGTGAAGAATCTGATCGCGGTAGGGTCCGGCAAAGGCGGCGTGGGCAAGACCACGGTGGCCGTCAACCTGGCGGTCGGGCTCGCCAAACTGGGGCACCCGACGGGCCTCATGGATGCCGACGTTTACGGCCCCAACGTGCCGCTGATGATGGGCATCAACCGCACTCCCATGGCGTATGGCGAGCGCATCCAGCCGCTCGATCGATTCGGCGTGAAACTCATGTCCATGGGCTTCCTGAATCCGGGCGACAAGCCGCTGGTTTGGCGCGGCCCGATGCTGCACAGTGTGATCCAGCAGTTTCTGCGGGGCGTGGATTGGGGCGAACTCGATTACCTGGTGATCGATCTGCCCCCCGGCACGGGCGATGTGCAACTCACCCTGATCCAGACCGCTCCGATTACCGGCTCCATCGTGGTCACCACGCCCTCCGATGTTTCGCTCGAAGACGCGCGCAAGGCCGTGCACATGTTCCACCAGGTGCGTGTGCCCATCCTGGGCATCGTGGAGAACATGAGCTATCTCATTTGCCCGCATTGCAGCGAGCGCATCGATGTATTCAGTCACGGCGGGGGGCGCCGCACCGCCGCCGAGATGAAAGTGCATTTCCTGGCCGAATTGCCGCTGAATCCCGCCGTGCGCGTCGGCGGCGATACGGGCAAGCCCATCGCGCTCGATGATGGCCCGGGCAAACCGGGCGCGGGCTTCTTAGAACTGGCGCGCAACACTATCGCGCGCATCGAGGAAATCGGACCGCAGGAAGGCCCGCGCATCGAGATCACGGATTAGGCACAGCCACTAACGGATCAAAACATGGACCTGACTCGCCGTAGTTTGATGGGTTCCGTCGCGCTGGCCGCCGGGGCGCTGGCGGCTCCGCCGGCTTTCGATCTGGAAGAGGCTACCGTCGACGATCTGCGGAAGCGCATGACGGCCGGCAGCCTGACCGCGCGCGCGCTCACCAACCAATACCTGGAGCGCATCGCGGCCATCGACAAGCGCGGGCCGTCCCTGAACGCGGTGATCGAGATCAATCCGGATGCGCTCGCGATCGCCACCGCCCTGGACGCCGAGCGCAAAGCCAAGGGGCCGCGCGGCCCATTGCATGGCATACCTGTCCTGATCAAGGACAACATCGACACGGCCGACCGCATGATGACCACCGCCGGCTCGCTGGCGCTGGCCGGTTCCATCGCGGCCAGGGACTCAGTGGTGGCCGGGCGACTGCGCGCGGCGGGCGCGGTCTTGCTGGGCAAGACCAATCTCAGCGAATGGGCCAATTACCGGTCCAGCCACTCGACCAGCGGCTGGAGCGGCCGCGGCGGCCTCACGCGCAATCCCTACGCGCTCGACCGCAACGCCTGCGGCTCCAGTTCCGGATCGGGCGCGGCAGTCTCGGCGAATCTCTGCACGCTGGCGATCGGCACGGAAACCGACGGCTCCATCGTGTGCCCGTCTTCGACCAACGGCATAGTCGGGATTAAGCCAACGCTGGGCCTGATTCCGGCGACCGGGATCATCCCCATCGCCCATTCTCAGGATACAGCCGGCCCGATGGCGCGCACGGTCGCCGACGCCGCTATTCTGCTGGGTGTCCTTACCGGCAACGATTATACCCGATCGCTCGACGCTAACGGCCTGCGCGGTGCGCGAATTGGCGTGGCCCGCGACAAATTCTTCGGCTTCAGCGAGGAGACGGACCGGGTCATCGACGGGGCCATCGCCGAGATGCAGCGGCGCGGCGCGGAGATCGTCGATCCGGCCGACATCCCGACCGCCGGCAAGTTCGACGATTCCGAATCGGTGGTGCTGAGCTACGAGTTCAAGAACGACTTGAATCTGTATCTCGGCGCGCTGGGGCCCAAGGCGCCCGTGCATTCTCTGGCCGATGTGATCGCTTTCAACGAGAGCCATCGCGAACAGGAGATGCCCTACTTCGGCCAGGACATCATGATCAAGGCACAGACCAGGGGCCCGCTCACCAGCCAGGAATATCTGGACGCGCTCGATAAGGACCACCGGCTCTCGCGTACCGAGGGCATCGACGCCGTGCTGGGCAAGTACCATCTGGATGCTCTGGTGGCTCCGACCGGCGGCCCGGCATGGTGCACGGACCTGGTGAACGGCGACCACGCGCCCGGCGGAAGTTCCACGCCTGCCGCCGTCGCGGGATACCCGAATATCAACGTGACCGCGGGGTATGTGTTTGGCCTGCCGGTGGGGATCTCTTTCTTCGGGACCGCGAATTCCGAGGCGCTGTTGATCAAGCTGGCATACGCTTTCGAGCAAGCCACGCGGCAGCGCCGCGCGCCCCAGTTCCTGCCGCATGCGCTGTGATAAACCGGAGGCCGTAGCGCATGCTTCAAGCGTGCCGGCGGGACTTCTAAGTCCCGCATTACGCTGGGTTGAGGTCTGCTACGATCTCGTCATGCGTTGCACCCGCTTATCCACTTTGTTCCTCGCCGCCGCCGCGGTCGCTTCCGCGCAGCAGGCCGTTAATCCCCGGCCGCCCGTAATCGACGTGCACGTGCACACCTTGGGAGGCATTCCCGGCGTCGGGCCCATGTGTCCTTTCAATCCGCAATTCCTGGCAGCCGACCCCCGCGAAAAAGCCGGCCCCATCGGTTGGGCCAAACAGGACTGCACCGAACTCCTGGAGCCTTCCAAGACGCCCGAGGAATACATGAAGGCCGTGCTCGCCGAATATGAACGGCTCAACGTTACGGCGGTGGTCATGGGAGACCAGAAATCCGTCCAGAAATGGAAAGACGCGGCGCCCGCCCGCATCATCCCGGGAACCTCATTTGAAATCGGAAACGGCGGCGGCAAGTATTTGCCCGTAGAGGAACTGAGAACCGCCTTCACCACGGGTGGATTCAAAGTGATGGGCGAGGTCGGTTTGCAATACCAAGGGCTCTCGCCCAGCGACCCTTCGGTGGATAAGTACTTTGCGTTGGCGGAGGAACTCGACATTCCGGTGGGCATCCACATGGGTACCGGCGGATCCGGGCGCGCGAATATCGCTATGCCCAAATTCCGCGGGTCGATGGGCAATCCGCTGCTGCTCGAGGACCTGCTGGCCCGGCATCCCAAACTGCGCTTGTGGATCATGCACGCGGGCTACCCGATGATCGAACCGTTGCTCACGCTTCTCCAGGCCAACGCGTATGTGTACGTGGACGTAGCCGGGCTCATCTGGAGCTACCCGCTCAAAGAAGTCCACACCTACATCCAGCGCATTGTCGAAGCCGGCTTTGAAGATCGCGTGATGTTCGGTACCGACCAGTTGATCTGGCCCAAACTGATGGCTACGTCGATCGGCGTGATCGAGGGCGCTACTTATCTCACGCCGCAACAGAAGCGCGACATCCTCTATAACAACGCGGCGCGATTTCTGCGGCTGGATCTGGCGAACAAGAAGTAGCGGCATATTTTGCATTTCTGCCTGCCATGCGAATCCGCTGGTGGTTAGCGTCGATCTGGATCTGCTTTCTGCTGCGGGGCTGGTTCTATGCTTCCATGTTTCCCCTTTGGGAAGGCTACGACGAGTTCGCGCATTTCGGAGTTGTGCGGGCCATGGCCACCAAAGGGATGTGGCTGGTGCCTCGCGATCAGCCGGGGCCGCGGGATGTGGAGGAATCGCTTAGACTCGCGCCCATACCGTGGGAAGTGCGCGGTTGGGATGTTTTCCGGTCATCCCTCACCGACGAAGCGTATTGGGGGCTGCCGCCGGAAGAAAGGCGCCGGCGGGAATCCAGGCTGCGAGATATGCCGCCGGCCTGGGCCGCGGAAGATTCAACCGGCGGGATATCGGCCTATGAAGCGCTCCAGCCGCCGCTCTATTACTGGCTGATGGCTCTCGTGCTTGCCGCGCTCAAAGGCTGCGGGCTGCTGGCGCAGGTCATGTGTTTGCGATGGATCGCCGTAGCGATGGCCTCCCTGGCGGTGCCATTGATCTTTCGGATTGCTTCGGCGGTCACCGGGAGCGGGGCCACAGCGTTGGGATGTTCAGCGGTAGTCGCGGTAATGCCTGGATTTGCAACCAATGCGGCGCGGGTCAGTAACGAGCCGCTCTCGATTCTGTTGTTTACGCTCCTGACGTGCCTGGGGCTCCAGATTCTCGATCGCCCACCCAGCGCCCGTAGCGCCGCCGCCCTCGGCGCGGTCCTGGGACTTGGACTTCTGACCAAAGCCTATTTCCTGACGGCCGTTCCGCCTGTGCTCCTGCTCTTGCTTTACAGATACCGGAAGGCCTGGCTGCCCACGCTGACGGCTTGCGCTACCGCCGCGGCGATCGCCGGCTGGTGGTACTGCCGAAACCTGGCGACCACCGGAACCCTTTCGGGGCTTGCCGAGACCGTCATGCTGCGCCACAAACCCGCGGCCGCACTTCTGCCTGCGATTTTTCGCATTCCCTGGCTTCGGGCAGTAGACGTGATCCTGGTTTCGCACCTCTATTTCTGCGGATGGAGTTCCCTGACGGTGCGAAGCTGGATGTATCACCTGTTGTTCGCGATCGTGCTCGTGGCGGCGGTCGGCCTGCTCGCACAATTGCGAAGGCCGCCGGTGGCTTGGCTGGCGGTTATATACGGCTTCTTCTGGCTCGGGGAGTTCTACAACGTATTTCTGCAATACCTGACCAAAGGTCTCGCGGGATCGATGGGTTGGTACATGTACGCCGTGGTGGCCTGCGAAGTGACTCTTTGTGCGGTGGCCTTCGGCCGCCGGCGGGTCTGGGCAATGACGATGGGCGCCTTCCTATTCGGCCTGCTGGACCTTTACGGCATGCACCGGCTGGCAATTCCGTACTACACGGGAATCCTCGGACATCAGGCGAATGGCGCGTTGGCCGGGCTGCATGCCGGCGCGTTTCGCAGCGTGGGCTTCGCCGGTATTTTTGAACGGCTGGCGGCCAACAAGCCAGGCCCGATCTCGGAGCCATTGATGGTCGCGCTTTGGATCCTGTACTTAGGCGGCACTATGGTGCCGATGGCGGCGATGGCAGCGCAGCTAGTCCACTCCCGGAACGTGCATTCCCAAAAACGGACACTCTTGGATCCTGCGCCCACCGTTCCTAACCTTTTTCCCCCTAAGGAGTCATAATGTTACCAGCCTCGGATCGATTGGCAGGCGCCGTGCCCATCTCTCCGCGGAACCAATCATGGACGTACCGAGAAAAGACGCAGCCAAGAAACGCCTGATCAAGCGCATTATCATTGGGTTAGTCGTGCTAGCGGCCCTCGCGCCAGTGGGATATTTCGTGGGTATCCCTTTTGTCTTCAAAGGCCGGTTGAAACCGGCAGCGCCCGGCGTGGAACTTTCCACCCTGTGGCCCGATACGGTGCGGCGCGGTCCCATGGTTTGCGATGTTCGCGGCCTGGGCACCCTGGTCCCCGAAGACACCCTGTTGATCCCGGCCCAAACTGACGGGCGCATCGACAAGATTTTGATCAAGCCCGGCACGCCCGTGCGGCCGGACAGCGTCATCCTGACCATGAGCAATCCGGAGTTGCAGACCGCGTTGCTGGATGCCGGATATACGCTCAAGGCCGCGCAGGCGGCTTACACGGATTTGCGGGTGACGCTGGAAAAGCAAGGGTTGGACTTGAAAGCCAACGCCGCGCAAGTGTCCGCCGATTACCACTCAGCGCAACTTAAGGCCGAACGGGACGACGCCCTGGTGAAAGAGGGCTTGGTTGCCCCGGTGGATGCCAAGATTTCGGATGTGACCGCGCAGGAGCTTTCCACGCGCAACGATATTGAGGTAAAGCGGCTCAGCATCAACCAGGAGTCGGTGGAAGCCCAGTTGGCGGCCCAGAAGGTGAAAGTCGATCAGCTTGAGGCCGAGTATAAGCTGAAACAACAGCAGGTGGAAGAGCTTAAAGTCAGGGCAGGCACGGAAGGGATGCTGCAAGCGCTCCCCACGCCGGTTGAGGAAGGCCAAAAAGTGCTGGCCGGCACGGCGCTGGGCAAGGTGGCGCAACTCTCTAAGTTAAAGGCCGAGCTAAAGATCGCGGAAACCCAGGCCAAGGACGTGAAGATCGGCCAGCCGGCGGTGATAGATACGCGCAACGGTTTGGTAAAAGCGCACGTTTCACGCATCGATCCAGCCGTATTGAACGGCACGGTCACCGTGGATTGTAGCCTGGAAGGCACTTTGCCGCCGGGCGCGCGTCCGGATTTGAGCGTGGACGGAACCATCGAGTACGAGCGGCTCAACGACGTGGTCTTCATGGGCCGGCCGGTGTTCGGGCAGGCGGAAAGCACGGTCAGCCTTTTCAAGATCGAGCCGGACGGTAAGTATGCCAATCGCGTGCAGGTGAAGCTGGGCAGCGCAGCCGTCAATACTATTGAGGTGCGCACCGGGTTAAATGTGGGCGACCGGGTAATCTTGTCGGACATGTCCGCGTGGGACAATTACGAACGAATAAAACTGAACTAAACCCCGGAACGAAACGTATTGGAGATGAAATGGGCACTAACGGAAAAGAATCGCTGATTGTCTTGGATGGTGTGACAAAGGTGTTCGTGACCGACGAGGTCGAGACACACGCCTTATCCGGAATCCAGCTCGACCTGAAAAAAGGCGAGTACCTTTCGATCGCCGGACCGTCGGGCTGCGGCAAATCGACCCTGCTGGCCATTCTGGGCTTGCTGGACACGCCGAGCGATGGGACGTACACACTGAATAACCGGCCGGTCAGCGGATTGAAGCTTTCCGAACGCGCGCGCATCCGCAACCGGGAGATTGGGTTCATCTTCCAGGCGTTCAACCTCATCGGCGATCTGACGGTCTATGAAAACGTGGAATTGCCGCTGACCTACCGCGGGATGGGTTCGGCGGAGCGCAAGAAGCGCGTGCAGGAAGCCCTCGAGCGGGTGGGCATGTCTCACCGCATGAAGCATTACCCTTCGCAACTCTCGGGCGGTCAGCAGCAGCGCGTAGCGGTGGCGCGGGCGCTGGGCGGCGATCCGGTGATCCTGCTGGCGGACGAGCCGACTGGAAACCTGGATTCAGCCAACGGCGAAGCCGTCATGAATTTGCTGAAAGACCTGCATCGCAATGGCGCCACCATTTGTATGGTGACTCACGATCCCCGGTATGCGCAGTTCGCGGACCGCACCATCCGCCTGTTTGACGGACGGATCGTCGAGGAAAGCTACGAGGCGACTCGGAATTAGCCTGCCCACCAGGCCGGGCTGAGCAAAGCATAGGAGGGGAGAATGCTACTGGCAAGCGCCCTATTGGCGCTGGCAAGCGCGATCAGCCTGCCGGCAACCGGAAGCTTCCATCAGGAGTCCAGCCGGATTTATCCTCTTTCGGCGCGTGGACAGGTGTCGCTCCAAAACATCAATGGCGATGTGCACATCCGCGCTTGGGACCGGAATGAGGTGCGCATCGAAGCCGTGAAGAGGGCCGCCAGCCAGGGCTTACTGAAAGAAGCGCGCGTCACCGTCGATTCGAGCGCCGATGCGATCAGTATCCGCACGCAGTTCGGCGATGGCTCGAACACGAATCCTGGCAGCGTCGAGTTTACCGTAATGGTGCCGCGGCAGGCGCATCTGAGCCAAATCAAGGCCATCAACGGCGCGGTGGATATCGAGGGCGTCAGCGGCGGGATTAACGCTTCGTCGGTGAACGGGCCCGTGCGCGCGGAGAAGATCGCGGGCGATGTCCGCCTTTCCACGGTCAACGGAAAGCTGGAAGCCACCTTCGAGCGTTTGAGCGAAGCCAAGATGATCTCGATGAACTCCGTGAACGGGCCGATTTCGCTTTCCATCCCCTACGATGCGGGCGCGGAGTTCAATGCGCGCAACGTCACCGGCGGTATCGACAACGACTTCGGGATGCCGGTGCGGCAGGGCCACTCCGCGGGCAGCCAGATGCACGGGGTGTTGAAGGGCGGCGGGACCTACATCGATCTGCATAATGTGAATGGCACCATTTGCATCATGCCGATGTCGCACGGCCGGCGCGTCAAGTTCACATAGTCAGGCCAACTGCCGGGCGGCCTGGTCTTTGCTCTCGGCGCCCTTGAGTATTGCGGCCAGCCGCATCGCGGCGGTCACGAACGATTAATGCTGGGTACGGCGTCACGAATTCTATAAGGGCTTCTGTCCGATTCGCATCAGGAGACCGTTGGCGAGCCTCCAGGCCAGCCGGATGCCATAGCGTCGTAGCGATGCGAATGAGTCGCGTAGCGCGGGTGAGGAAAGCAGACCCAGTTCATGGAAGCGCGCGAGGACCCAAAAGGTCCCATGGGTTTCGAGGTCGTCGCGCAGCCCTAACTCCCGGCCCCAAGAATCGTCGACGATTACTGTTGCTCCGACCTGGGAGGCTTGCACAACCGCCTCGACTTCACCGCGATCCTCTGCCCCCTGCCGGGCTTTCTCCGCGAGCAGGAAATGGACGGTGCCCCGCTCGTAGGCATCGCAACGCTGAAAGAAGGCGTAAGTGTCAAAAAGGCCCAGGACGCGGTCTTTTGCCCCGCGGCGCTTGAAGAGTTCCTCTCGAACGGCCTTTGGCACGAGCACAGTTGAAAAAAGGAAGCTCAGTTTGGGCACGAGGTCCAGGTGGTCGAGGGCGATCACACACGAGCTATCGATGGTGCAGCGGCGCGCCCTCATGCGAATGAATCTTCAATCGGAGGGCGCTAGCATGAGTAATCCCAGCGCCAGCGTGCCCAACGCCAATAGAGCGGTCTTGGCGCTTTTTTGGGCATCGATAGTCTTGAGATACTGCACGATCCGGCTCTCCGCTAAGGCCGGATTGTCCGGGTCGATCACGACGAGATTGGGACCAAAAGGTTGTTGTAGTGAATGCACGAAAGCCGGGTGCGCCATCACGATCATGTGCTTATGAAGAGAGACACCGCCGTTGAGTTCCAGGCGGCAAGCCTCAGCTAGGCCAGTCGCTACGACACCCAGAACGACCTCCGCTTCATCCAGTTTTTGGGCAGCCTCAGGGTCCAGAAGAGCAGCTTGACGAGTGTGCGCTGGCGGCACGTAAATGGTTAGGCCGTTGACGGCTCCCAATGCCTGGAGACGAAGAGCCGTAACCTGGTCGGCGGCGGTGCCGTATGAGATGAATACTTTCATATCGTCCCGCCCTCAATTCTAACAGGCTGTTCACGGTGTTAACGTGACGCGTAGGAGCTTGAATGAGGTTAGCCACCGTAATGCTTGCCGTCATCGCCACCATGCCGTCCGCCCAGGCGGCCGACACCGTGGCTGCCACCCCGCCAATGGGCTGGAACAGTTGGGACTGCTACGGCACCACCGTGACCGAGGCTGAAGTAAAAGCCAACGCCGATTACATGGCCCAGCACCTGAAGCAGCACGGCTGGCAGTACGTGGTGATAGATATCCAGTGGTCCGAGCAGAACCCCAAGGCGCACGGATACCGCCCCGATGCGCAACTCGCGATGGACCCCTACGGCAGGCTGATTCCAGCCGTGAACCGCTTCCCCTCTTCGGCTGACGGCCGCGGATTCCGGCCTTTGGCCGATTACATCCACGGGTTGGGGCTGCGCTTCGGCATCCATATTATGCGCGGCATCCCCAGGCAGGCGGTGAAAGCGAATCTGCCGGTACTCGGCGTTCAGGCGCGCGCGTCCGATATCGCCGATACGGCGTCCGTCTGCCCGTGGAACAGCGATATGTATGGCCTCGATCTGGACCATCCGGGCGCGCAGGGTTATTACGATTCCATTCTGAAAATGTATGCCGATTGGGGAGTGGACTACATCAAGGCCGACGACATTGCACGCCCCGCGCACCGCGCTGAGATCGCCGCGCTGCATCGCGCGATCGGGAAGACGGGACGGCCCATCGTGCTGAGCCTGTCGCCGGGGCCGGCCATGATCGAGGATGTGGCCTTCCTCGAAGACCACGCCAATATGTGGCGCATCTCGGACGATTTCTGGGACAACTGGAAGGCGCTGCGTCTGAATTTTATTCTGATGTCGATCTGGAGCGGCATCGGGCGGCCCGGCGCCTGGCCCGATGCGGACATGCTACCGCTAGGCCGCATCGGCATCCGCGCGGAGCGCGGCGAAGCGCGCATGACGCGATTCACGCGCGATGAGCAGCGCACCCTGATGAGCCTGTGGTCGATCGCGCAGTCGCCGTTGATGTTCGGCGGCGATCTCCCGGGCAACGATGAGTTCACATTATCCTTGATTAGCAACGACGAAGTGCTGGCCGTGGATCAGCACGGTGCGCACGGCGGCGCGTTCGCGGAAGGCGGCGACAGCGTGGTGTGGACCGCCGACGGCGCGGGAGCGGATGAGAAATATGTGGCCGTGTTCAACGTGGGCGATAACCAGCCGATCGATATTCCCGTCCAGTGGGCGGCGCTCAAACTGCCGGCGCAATGCGTGCTGCGCGATTTGTGGGGGCGCAAGGAGATCGGCACGATTGCCGGCGGGTACACCTTTCGCGTGGGGCCGCACGGGTCGGGAATCTTCAAGGTGAAGGCGGCGCCAAAGCCCTAAAAAGTTAAAGGCCCCGGCTGGGTATCCGGGGCCTTGCACTCAGAGGGTTGGTGGCGGGAGGGGACTCGCCACCAGGGATGCTGTCTGTATGGGTCTAATGTAACTCTTTCAGGCCTTTTTGTCCAGTGTTTTGAAAAGATTTGCCGAAAATAATTCGCCGTCGTGCGTTTGTTGGAAAACTCAACAATTGCAGACTTGCGCTGAGTCGTACATTCCACCGGCACGAAGGCGGTTTTTGCTACCAAGACATATGGGCCGCCGGGTGACTCAGAGTTTAGGAAGAGGGAGCCGGCATGGAAGCAGTGTCGCCCCACAGGGGAGCGCGAGGAGTTTAGGGCAGGTTGGCTTGGTCTTCCTGGCAGGAAAGCAGGCGGACCGAACTCCCTCTTTCGCCTTCACGGTAAACCGGTCACGCTTAGGATAACGGATTCGTTTATCTTAAATCATTGAAAACAGGTTCGCAAAAAAAATGCCCCAGCGCGTGACTCTCCTCGTTGGGGGCAGCTCACGGCCGGGCGCATTTCGACTTGTCGCGCGCGGCCGGGCGATCATTCATTGCGATAACCAGGGCCGCTTGGGAGGCCTGTGGCGTTCAAACCCAATATCATGGTTACAGCAAAGCCCGCCAATCACTTTTGCGAATGTAAGCAACCTGTCTTAGAGTGCGCGCGTATCTTATAGCGGCAGCAAACATTAAAGGAGTTAAATGATTATGCACGGTTCTCATGTTTCCGGCGGAATCCATGTTCTATCCATCGCCCTGCCTCTGTTTTCCGCGGCGCTGATGGCCCAGCCACCGACGGTCAAAATCCAGGATGCGACGACTGTCCACCTGTCACTTGCTGAGACACTCAGTTCAGCCACTAATAAGGTTGACGACCCGGTTACCTTTGAGGTGACGGAAGACGTCAGGATAGGCGATATCATCGCCATACCGAAGGGCTCCGCGGCTGTTGGCCATGTGGTGGAAGTGGAGCCGCGCCGCCGGTTGGGACGCGCCGGCAAGCTGAACTTCGCCATCGACAACGTCAAGGCGCCGGACGGCAGCAACGTGCGTCTGCGGGCGTCCTCCATCAGAAAAGGAGAGGATAAAACTGGTTCAGTGATCGCCGGCACCGTGCTCTTGTCGCCCCTTTTTCTGCTCATGCGAGGTAAGGATGTCACGATCGAAAAGGGAACCGCTTTGACCGTATACGTGGATGGCGACCGGGAGATCTCGCTGGCCGCGCCCGGAATGAATGGTCCCGCTGCCGCGACCGCGACGGCACCCCAGTGATGCCGCCGCGCTGCTACGCGAATTCGTGACACCAGACCGGCGCAACCGTTTCGCGAAAGCCGACGGTTCGATCACGGTTTCAGAGAAAAAGCTGTCCCTTTATCCGTCCCACCTCCACCGCCCGTTGTTCCGTACAGAATTCCCCCAGGGCCTATCGTGAGAGTGTATCCCGGCAGCGATCCTCCTTTGGGTGCAAAGGAATGCAGTACGGTATCCACCCACTGCCCCTCTCCGTTTGGCTTGAGGTTGAACAACGTACCGTCCATGTAAGTACCTTGTTCAAATGTCGTCCCAAAGAGCGTTCAATCGGAGGCTTTGACCACCCCTCCCTGCGGTCCGCTTTCCCCTTCGCCCGAAAAGCTGTAAAGCACCTGATCTTTCCATAATCCGTGCGTCTCTGTCAGCGCAAATACCGTGCCCGAGAAACTCGTTCCGCCTCCGGGGGTCGTGCCGAACAAAATCGTCTCACCTCCCGGCGACGTAGTAGGCAGAACGCCCGCCTGCGGATAGGCGCCATCCGTTTCGTCGAACACGTGCAAAACCTGTGCCGACCATCCGTTCCCCGTCGACGAAGGTGTCAGCTCATACACCACTCCATATCCCGAGGCGCCGGTGCCGCCAAACGTAGTTGTGCCGTACAGCGTCCCACCCATTAGAGCCACTCCCGAAAGCGGAATAGACCCGTCCCCAGGACCGCCTTGAAATGCGTACAAAACCGCTTCTGTCCAAGCCGGAGCTGTCACCGCGAAAACCGTGCCGCAACCGGAAAATACGCCGGTGCACACACCCGCGCCGCCATACTCCGTGGTTCCATATAGCGTTCCGTCGGATCCAATCGTCACGCCCGCTCGCGGCAGCGCTCCATCTTCGGTTCCACCGCTGAAGCTGTAGATCGCCGTCTCCGTCCAAGCTCCGCCCGCCGTCCCAGGGGGCGTCAACGCAAATACCGTCCCGCAGCCCGTCAGCCCGCCGTCACGGCACGCCCCACCCCCGCCATAAGTCGTCGTGCCGTACAGAACGCCGTCGGTCCCTACCGCTACCCCCGATGGCAAAGCACCGTCGCTTCCGCCCCGAAAACTATATAGAATCTTCTCCGTCCATTTTCCTTCCGCCGTCCCGGGCGATGTCAGGGAATACACGGTCCCACAGCCCTCCTGGCCGGAGCAAATCCCAGTCCCGCCTTGGTTGGTCACGCCGTACAGTACACCGCTGCTCCCCATCGCCAGTCCCGACGCAGGAAACGCCCCGTCCCCGCTTCCCCCAAACTCGTGCAGCACCGAATACTTCACCTGCGCCCCGGCCGCCACCGTCAACGCCAGCGCCGCCATCGCGCCCCCCATAATTTGCCTTCTGGACATAATTGACCTCTCAAGATGCCAGACTCCCACATCCGTCCATCCCTTCAAGCGCCCGGGCATAATTTATGAGTACTGGTACTTTCTTCCGACGGCGCATTCGCGGAAATCATGTCGATCGTCGCCCCTGGCCTATCGGGCGACCTCGACAAGCAGCACCCAGGCATTGGCGACCCCGGCGACGAAGCTGAAGGCAAATCCCGCCACCAGCCAGTAGAGACCGGCAGGTGAGTCAAGCAGCAAGCAGACTCCTCCCACGAGGAGCGGTGCGCTCGCCAACTGGGTCTGCACAATCCGGATGATCAGCCACAGGCGCGGATGGCCAACCCGCGATCGGGAGTAGCGGATAATCCCCACGATCTGTATGACCCACGAGAGGAGGGAGATGGCGAGCACTTCAACCGCCAGCGCTACGGGCGACTGCCTCGGAATCAGGACTGCGGTACAGATGAAGAACACCTGGAGAAACTGAATGATGGATTCGGCTGCCCGTGAAGGCAGACCGGCAAACGCGAGTATTCTGGCCAGGTTGATGGAGACGGCGACGAAGACCAGTCCGGTGAGTGTGGCCGCCGCGCCGGCCTGCAACGCGAATAGGGTCTGCCATTCGGAAAGAGCGGGCATCCGGAGTGAGAATATTAACATGGCGCCCAAACCGAAACGCGGCGCGTCCTCAGTAGCCGTTTTGGCCATCGGATGCTTCGAGAATGCGGCGGTCGCCTCCATCGAGAGCGGTGGCTCCCATTGCGGCGGAAACTCAGGGTGTACCAAGGCCGGCCCAGTACTCCCGCCGCCTTGCAGGCTCCATCCCGGCCGCCCCGCGAAGCGTTTTCAAGGCGCGCGGCTGGTATTATGGAGAGGACCCGACAGCCACCCCGATCCGCGCGATCCACGGGGCTGCCGGGAAGGAGCTTACTGCATGCGCCACCGTCTATGCCATGTCTCAATTCTCTTGGCCGCGCTCGGAATTGCGAGCGCACCGTTGTTGGCCACCGTTACAATCCAGTCCATGGCTCCTTCGGTTGCTTCTCCACGGCCGTTGGGTACGCAAGTCACTTGGACGGTGACCGCTACCGACAGCAATCCCAATCTGCTGACGTTTCAATTCAACGTTGGGAATGCCTCCCGGCCTTATTCGTTGGTGCGCGACTTCAACGTCGGGACGCAGTCCGGCAAGACGTGGACGGCCCAGCCTTTCAACTGGACCACCATCGCGGGCGAGGGGACCTATAACATCGAGGTTATTGCGAAAGATTTCGTATCCGGTGAGACGGCCACGCAAATCGCAACTTTTACGCTAACGTCGCGGGTGACCGGTGCGCAGGACGTCGTGAATCAAGTCGAGAATCCCCTGGTGGCCCTGTTTAGCGCACCCTCCTGCGCCAGCGGAAGCTCCGTGCGGGTCGCATTCTATACTGGGACAAATCCGGCGGGCTTCACGAACTGGGTCGACTGCAATCCTCACGTCAGCACGAATATCTATGTGGCCGGGATGCTTCCCTCCAGTATCTACGCCATGTATTCCCAAACGAAGACCAGCGGCGGTACGATCACCAACGGCGCCAAGCTATCATTCACCACGCGCGCGTTGCCCACCAACGTGGGCAAGACGCACGAGTTCCCCACTTTTCAAATCAATACCGCCGCGGGCCCGCAAAGCGATACCAATGATTCCATGATTTTCTGGGGCTTCTCCAGCAATGTGATGCCGGTCGCGACCGACTTGAAGGGGAACATCATGTGGTACTATCCGGGCGGCTCGGAAACGTTGCCGACGCGTGTCATCCCAGGCGGGAACATCCTGACCATACAGGGCGGCACTTCCTGGAACTCCTCCGACAGGAACCTTCAACTACTCAGAGAGGTCGATTTGGCCGGCAACATTGTGCGCGAGACGAACACCGGCATCGTTGCGCATCAACTCTACGCCATGGGTGTCAGCGAGGCAGCCTCTTGCCTGGGCGTCCCCAATCCGGCGCCGGTCGGGAAGGGTTGTCTGAACGACTTCGACCACGAAGCCATTCGTTTCTCCGTTGGAAGCAATTCGTATACCGCGATCCTGCCGCGCTTCGAGAAGATTTTTTCGGCAGGAACACAAGGCAGCGATCCGAAGGGCCCGCCGGTCGACATTCTCGGCGATATGGTGGTCGTCCTGGATTCGCAGTGGCAAGTGGCTTGGTATTTCAATGAGTTCCAGCAACTGGACATTAACCGCGCGGCCGTACTGAACGAGATTGCGGAGCAAGGAGAGAGCTGCGCGCCCAACAGCACTTGTAAGACGGTTCTGCTGCTGGCCGCCAAGGCCAACGACTGGACCCATTCCAATTCAATTCAATACCTTGCTTCGAACGGCGACCTCCTGGTTTCGTTGCGGGATCAGGACTGGGTGATCGAAGTGAACTACCAAAATGGCGCCGGGTCGGGCGATGTCGTATGGCGTATGGGCCAGGATGGCGACTTCCAGATGATGGCTCCGGAAGCCGATACGTGGCCCTGGTTCTCGCACCAGCACGATGCCGGCTACACAAGCGCCAGCGACACCCTTCTGACCGTTTTCGATAACGGGAACACCCGCATTGCGCCGCCTCCGCACGGCGTGGGCAAAGGCGACAGCCGGGGTATGGCTTTAACGGTAGACACGACCACCATGCAGGTGACACCGGTGATCACCGTCGACTTGGGGACCTTTTGCAAGGTTATGGGCGCAGCCCAGTTGCTGTCCGACGGCCTTTACTTCTTCCAGCCGGCAACCCCCAATGCCATCGCCATCGAGGAGTTGCCCAAACCGGGGGGGTTGAGCGGAACGCAAGTGCTGAATATCCTGAGCCCGTCCGTATCCTATCGCGCCTGGCAGATGCCCAACCTCTACGCTCCCCCGGCTTGGTAGCGGCACCGCTTAAGGCGCTACATAATCTCCCGGCCAGACATCCAGCTGCAGGTCGACGGCGGAGGTGCTACTGGCGGTGACGACCGCCTACCAGCCAGGCGGCCTCCTTTTGGGCGAAAGCGCCTGCCGCTAGCTGCGTCCCGTTGTATCCCCAGACGCGCGCCGACACATTGCCACTCTGGTTTCGCACCGCGGTGAAGATCGGGTTTCCGAATCGTCGAGGCCGCCACCGGGCTGTACGGGTCCTCTGTTGTAAAGGAAGATTTCCGCGAGATCGCGCCGGTCGTGGGATTCACGGTCCAATCGATCACCTCAAGATAAGTCGCGGCATTGGACACCGCTGTCGCCACCCCTCCCGGGTGTACGGTGATCTCCAACGAGTTGATGTTTCCCGCTCCCGCCGAGGCCCCACACTCATATTCCATAAAGTTCTGCGCGGATGCTGTGGCCGCCGTCAGGCATACTGCAATCAACCCAATCGTTTGGTATTCATAGTTGTGTTTATTCCTCAACCATACATGTGCGAAACGGAGGGAATTGGGCTAACGACCTTTTCGGCAGGCCGGAACAGAGCGTGCCCGGGAACTGACCGCCCGCAAAGCGGCAACGTCAAACAGGTACGGCGCTCCCATTCTCAACTGCGCGGGAAAACCAATATATCGGTCAGGGCCAAAACGCGTTTCCGCCAAGTTCTTTGACCGTGTACACCGTCGCGGCTGCTCTGCCGGCCATGAGCCGCGGCTTCATGATTCCGGTAGCGGCGCCCGACGGCGTCCATTTCGTGCCGAAGGGCATCGAGTTGCAAGTGTCGTCGTACGCCCGTTGCACCCGCCGGTAAAGAAGCGTCCCCAAAGCCCTGTCCGAGCACACCGCGATGCATCGGTCCAGCGTTGGAGCGGTGCATCGGGCCCGATCGCAAAGGGCCGTAAATCCCTGGTCGTCTTCACTGCCATGAAACACCCGAACAAAGGAAACACAGGCCATGATTCGGGTGGCCGGCAACTGTTTGACCGCGATTTCGGGAAATCTCTCCTTCTGCTGTTTTCGGGTGTCGAAGCACTCCGAATCGATGATCACCATGTAGAGTTGCTGCCGGTCCGCATAGCGATAGATCGCGTCGCGCCCATCCGCGGATATGCCGATCGCCTTTAGCGGCGCTTCGGCCTTCGAAAGTTGCTGAGCCTCCTGGGCGGTAGCCGGATTGTGTCCGCTCAGGTACTTCAGCTTCTGTTCCGTCAGCGGAAAAGTAGCGGCCGTCTGAAATTCCAGCGCGATACTAATGGTAGTGTGCAGGCAGTTGTCGGACTGGCCCTCACGATACCAGTAGTCGGCGCGGGTCTGTTGGTCGTTAAAAGGATGCCAATCCTCGCGCAAGTTACAGCGGGCGGCAAAGCCCTGGTAGTCGGATTCGGCCCGGCAAAGGAAGCCTCCGGCCTGGCTGATTTCATGCAGCGTGCGGCCGTCTCCCCGCCAGCCGATATCGAACTTATAAGCAGGGCCGTCGGATTGCACCGAATGACTGTTCGCCGCGAAAGTGATTGAACTATCCTGGGGTTTGCCATGCCCCATATTCGCCACCCGGATGCGGGTGAATCCGGCGTGCAGAAGTGCCGTAAGAATGCTCAGCAACGAGTCGTTGCCGATCGAATTCCAGACCTCGCCCCTCTTGGCTCGAAATCGGGTATGACGGGCGCCTGGGCCGCCAGATTTATAAATCAGAACGTTATCCTCCCGCACTCTCAGTTCGTCGGAATCGAAGTTTTCGTCTTCCTGGTTCCAGCGTTCCGGAAGAAAGAATGTTTCGTTGAAGAAATCGAGAATTCGTTCCGATTGAGCCCTGAATTCCGAGGGCCGGGCAATCGCTTCCTGCCAAAAATACCGGAACCAGAATTGTTTGCTCCATTGCGGGGCGGATGGCAACACGCCGATTCGGTCCAACGGGATCATGCGGATCAGCTCAATGTGTTCTTCGGAAAACCTGGTGGGCATACCGGGCTATCTCCTCCGGTAGAGTCTAGCAGATTCTTGCGATCGATTGTCCTTAACTTAAATCCCGACCTTCACTGGCGGACGTCGATGACGATGGTTTCGGCCAGGCGATCCTGCGCGCACATACGGTTTTCACTCCAGAAATACTGCAGAAAACCAAGGCCGCATTCGAGTACCGCGGCGCCGTAGCCGAGGGCCCGCTCGATCGATTGTCCGAGGCCCATGCGCTCGTGGGTAAGCGATACAACCCGCGTTCGCGCGATCCATTTGCCGGGGGTGCGGCCGTTGCCCAGGTAAGTAGAGATGCCGTAATAGAGGACCAGGACGACGATGTTGCCGAACTCGTGAAAGTCCCAAGCCAGATGTACGTGCTCTTCGCGCAGTACCAGGATGCGCCAGCAAGTTTCGAGCGGAGCCCAGATCGCGACGGCAATCAGTAAGTCAATCGCATAACCCAGCAGGCGTTGCGGAAAAGTTGCCAGCGGTAGACCCTGCAGCTCCCGCAGCCGGGCGGGCTCGTTCAATTGAAAATGGGCCTGGCTTTTCTTCAGGGTAGTGTGCATGCGTCGATTTTGATTTTACACTGCTCAGACCGCGCGGGCCGAATGCGGCGCACGGCGCGACCGGGGCGCGATGCACAATCTGGATGCGATCTACCCCAACTTATGAACCGGCAATAGCGAGGTAACCGTTTTCAGCCTGCACGTGTACGCCTTTACGCGCCACGGCCACGCGTAGCTTATGAAACTTACCGTCCCAACTACGGCCGGATGGTTCGAACTCTACGCTGTAGTTCGTGCGCGCGTCGCTCTCGGCTTGCGCCACGGCTCGGCTTAAATCCACATTGGAGAAAGTGCGGCCGCCCGTAGCGCCGGTCAAAATCTCTAGTCCGTCGCGCTCCAGTACGCCCCGCGCCAGGTTCATCCCGGGGTCTGCGCTGTACAGGACGATTCCACTCCGCCGAAATCGCGCGCCGAGTTCCCGTAAGGTCGGGACACCGTCCCAGTATTCGTGTCCCCTCTGGGGGATCGTACTGGGAATTCCATACGTCACCCACAACAGTTCTTTCCCGCCCGCCAGCGGAGCCATGCGGGCGCGCATTTCATCCAGCGCCCGCCCGGTCGCATTGAACCGCGCGGAGATGCCGACGGGGCTGTCGCGGCGCAAATCCTGCGGCCGTAGCTGCGAGGTTTTCTTCATCGCTTCGTCCAATGCCGGCCCGATGTTCTCTAACCAATTAGCGCCGGCCGCTTTTCTATCCACCGCGCCTTGCGGACTGCCCAGCGGATGCACGGGATACAGGCTGCCGTCATCCACCAGCAGATACAAATACAAATTGTCGCCGGAAGGCAGATGCGCCAGCGACCGCTTCATTACCGCCGAGATCTCGCCGCGGGACGAGAGACTCGAATTCAGCAGGTCGAAGAGGATGACCAGTGCGCTCGGGCCAGTGGTTTGATTCAAATGTACAGACAGGATCTTTTGCGGCGAACCGTTGTCGTAGACTTTGAAATCGGAGGCGGTCAGGTCCGGGACGGGCTGACCGGCCGAATCGACGGCTACTGCGCGCAGGTCCACGTTGCTGGCTGGTGGTTGCGCCTGGAGCGCGAAAGCGGCCCCTAAGCACAGAACCGACGGCCATCTGAAAGATGCCATGGAGAAACCTCCTGTCAAGGTAGACGCCGGGTGGTTTGTCCGGTTACGTCCTGGTTGCGTCAATGCCGCTGCAAATGCGGCGGCGCTCCGCTCCGGGCAGTTATTCGCCGCTTTGTCTCTTCAGAACCGGCATCCGGCAGCGGTCTTAGCCGTTTTGGCCCTGGCTTGCGCATGTAGGTTAGAGCCCCCTGCTGGCCGCCGCGGACCGGCGTGGACATTCACCGTGGGGGAACGAGAGAACGAAAGAAAAGGATAAAAAAGATGAACATCAAACGAGACGTATATACAGCAGCCGTGGGCTTGCTCGCCGCATGCATGGCGGCAGCCACCGCGTCCGCGCAGGACTTTATCGAGTACGTCTATGGGAACTCGGCCGGAGCCGTCCACTCGGTTTCGGTCGCGAATTTAAGGACAGACTGGGTCGCCACTGGAGTCACCAACAGCGCGGGCAACCTGGAATTGATCGTGTGGGCATCTAACGGCACAAACGGCACGAAACTTCTGCGCAAAGGCTCCGCAACCGATACTACCCTCGGCAATCTCGGTAGTGCGCCTGTATCCACCCTGGCCCTGACCGGCAATTTCGTCATTACCGCGGTGGCGGCATCCGGCGAGATACGGCTCGTGCCGTGGTCTGTAAGTTCAACTGGAACCGTTACAGAGGGCACTCATAGCTCCGCGGGATCTGGTACGTCGGCGCGCATGGCGCAGATCGATTCCACCCACTTCCTGCTCGCCGTCGTCGGTAACCAGGGGGTTCTGGACCTCAGTACCTGGGTGGCCACTTCCACCGGGATCGGTAAGTTGAGCCAGATTATCGGAGCGGCTGCCAGGGCTGCCGCAGTCATCGCCGTCTCAGCGCCCGCCCAGTTTGTGACTGCCATACGCACCACCGCGGGAGACCTGCAACTCGACTCATGGCTGGTGACCGGGAATTACGGCATATCCCATCAGGCAATCGATTCCGCCGGCGCCATCAGCCAGGTGGACATGGCTTTCTGGAACTGGGGTGTGGCGACCGTGGTTCGCAACAGCTTGGGTGATCTTGAGGTCATCGATTGGTTCGTGGATGTCGTGGACGGCACGTTCACGCGCGGGGAATCGGCGAACCTGGGCGCCGTTAGCCAAGTAGCCGCCAGCACCATCTCGGGGGACCTGTTCACCGCTTCGGTCAACTCCGCCGGGGATGTGGATACGGGCATCTGGAGTTCTAATGGCGTCCAACTCACGCAAGGCGCCAGCGCTTCGAAAGAGGCCGCCATTCTGGTCTCCGCCGCGCCGCTGTCGTCCCTCTATACCGTCACTGCCACGCGTACGGCGGCCGGGAACTTGCAAGTAGATGTCTGGTTTGGAGAGTATGTGCAATAAGCCCGCAGCCGGCGCCCCGGGATCTTGTGGATGCCGGCCCCCCCTTTGTCTTACCGACAATAACATTTGTCTTGACAGAAGAGTGTTCCGGTGTTTAGAATCGATTCATGCTGGCGGCGTTGCAAATCGTACAGAGCTCCGAAAAGGCGGGCGTCTTACTTCAGCCCGGCCGGCTGCGTCTGCTCGAACAATTAACTGAGCCCGATTCCGCCGCCGGACTCGCCCGCCGCCTCGGCGTGCCCCGGCAGAAACTCAACTACCATCTGCGCGAACTGGAGCGCGAAGGCTTCCTGGAGTTGATCGAGGAACGCCGTAAAGGCAATTGCATGGAACGCGTGGTACGCGCCGTGGCCCGCGAATTCCTGATCGCTCCCCAGACCGTCGATCGCGTCGGTGCCGACCGTTTCTCCGCCGCTTATCTCGCTTCTACCGCGGCGCGCATGATTCGCGAACTGGCCTCTCTCTGCATCCGCGCCCGCCGCGCCGGAAAACGCGTCGCCACGCTTACCCTGGAAACCGAGATCCGCTTCGCTAGCGCCGCATCCCGCGCCGCCTTCGCCGAAGAGATGACCGCCTCCATTGCGCGCCTCGCGGCGAAATATCATAACGAGCCGGCCGAAGGAGGGCGGCGTTTCCGCCTTCTTTCCGCCGTTTATCCCGTCGTCCGGCTGGAAGAATCCGCCGGCGAATCCGCAAATCTGGAGTGAAATATGAGCAGATCCCACGAGACCGTCATCGATATAAAAGCGACCCCCGAAGAAGTCTTCCGGGCCATCACCGACCCCGCTCAGATTGCTAAGTGGTTCGCCCCCGAAGCCCGGGTCGATCCGCGCGTCGGCGGAGAATATTACTTCTCCTGGGGCCCCGGGATGGAGGGTAGAACCACGATCTGCGCCTGGGAGCCCGGTAAGCATTTCGGCACTTGCAGCGAACGTTCCCTCACCTACGGCCACAAAGGCCCAGTCGACACAGGCGTCGTCCAAAAAATGTGTGTCGATTACTACATCGAATCGCTCGGTGGCGGAATCACGCGCCTCCGTCTGGTTCAGTCCGGCTTCGGCCCCGAAGCAACCTGGGACGATGAGTTCGCCGATACGAAATCCGGCTGGGCGGGCTTCCTGAAAACACTGAAGGCGTTACTGGAACAATAATCGACACATGCCACGAATACTCTGGAACACCATTGCGCTTGCCGCGCTGTCGCTCATCTCGGCCCCCTCAAAAGGAGGACAGGAAGCGCTATCTCCGCAACCTGAAAAGTCGAAGCCGCCCGTCAAAACGGAGCCGCGTGGGCGCATCCTCGGAATCGGCGGCATCTTCTTCAAATCCGCTGATCGCGATCGGATGCGCGAATGGTATGCGAAGCATCTTGGGCTCGCCGACAAAGGCGGAGGCGCGATGCTTCCCTGGCGCGAACACGACGACCCGCAAAAGGAGCACGTTACGGTTTGGACTATTTTCCCCGCCTCCACTCACTACTTAGATCCCAGCCCCGCACCGTTCATGGTCAACTACATCGTGGACGATCTGGATGCTTTGCTCGACCGCCTGAAACAGGAGGGAGTCAAGATAGACGCCAAACGAATGGATGAATCCTACGGCCGCTTTGCCTGGATCTATGACCTGGATGGGAATAAGATTGAGCTCTGGCAGCCTGCCGCAAAGCCCTAACTAACAGGTCACGACTCGTGGCGCACGCTTGAGCGTGCCGGCGGGACTTTTAAGTCCCGCTTCAGCCGGCTTTTCCCATCGTTTGCGCATGGCCGTCCCTACGGCGCATATCCGGGGATCGACACTTCCCGCAAGAGATTCACCGCGCCGTCCACCTCGGCCATGTTCCAAAGCATGTACCGGGCATCCACATGAATCGAGCGCGTAGTGGCCACGTTGAAGAGGTAATCGGAGGAGACGGACTCATAGGTGCCATCGAACAGAAGCCCGGTCAATTCGCCCCGGGCATTCAAGGTTGGAGATCCCGAATTGCCTCCGGTCGTGTCCACCGTGGAAAGAAAGTTGACCGGAACATCCTCCAGCGAAGCGTCCATGAACGGGGACCGTTTGCCCGCATGCAGCGCCTTGATGGCGTCAAGTTGCGCTTTGGGGGCGTCGAAATCCCCCGCCCCGGTGTTCTTCCCCAGGATGCCGGCGAGCGTGGTTTGCGGCTTGTAATACAAGCCGTCTCGCGCGTCTACTCCCTTTACCTGGCCATAGGTCACGCGTAAGGTGCCGTTGGCGTCGGGAGCCACCAGGCCGCCAGACTTGGCCAGCAGGGCCTCCATATAGCTCGGCATCAGGCGCTCCAGCGCTCCTCCGCGATTCTTCGCCGCTTCGCGATTGGCCTCCGCCAGCGGCTCCATGGCCGCGGCAAGGAGGATAAAGGAATCTTTGGTCGCCAACAGCTCCGCGGTGCTGTTTCCGACCAGGCTCAGGCGGAAATCGCGGTCGCCGAGTTTTGTGCCCGCGAACAATCCATCGAGGTAAGCGGCAATGGCCCGGTCGGCATCTGCTTTGGACATTCCGGGCCGTAGACTGGCTGCCTGGTCCACTGCCGGGATGCGCTGGTTGTCCGGCAGAGCGGCGGCAATGCCCAGCGCCCACGTAAGCAGCGCCCGGTCGACGCCGGCGTCAATCGTCCGCTGGAGACGGTCCTGGCCATCGCGAATCCTGGGCCAGTCGCGTTCCTGGAAGCCCTGATCGCGATCCATGTCGGCTTTGGGGCGCTCCACGGACAGCCGGTAGAGGGTCTCGGCCGCGCTAAGGTAGCTCGATGACACTGTCAACCGCGCCATCGCCCCATTCCGCTCCCGCGTCTTGATGATTTCCGCCTGCACCGCGCGAAGTGCGGGAAGAACATCGCCGTACTTCCTCTGGCGCATCGGGTCGGCGGCGATCCAGGCCTCGAGTTCCTTTTCCTGGATTTCTTTTTGGGCGAGGCTCCCCCCCTTCACCAATCCTTCCAGTACGCCCTTCTGGTTCGTCAGGCCGTTGTTCAAGCCCAGGACGCGCCCGGCGACTTTGATCGCGATCGCTTTGTCCTGCTTCGAAAGCCGCTCCAGGATCGCCAATTGTTCCTCCGCCATCTGTATGGACCGCGGCATGGCCCACTCCGTGGTTTCCTTCACCTGCTCATAAGTCTGGTGCCTCTGCGTACGCCCCGGGTAGCCTGCAACGAAGACCAGATCGCCGGGCTCTTCACCCTCCTGCGCGATCTTTAGCCAGTGCTTCGGCCGGTAGGGAACGTTGTCCTTCGAGTACACCGCCGGGGTGCCGTCTTTTCCCACATAGGCGCGCAGAAAGCCCCAGTCTCCGGTGTGCCGGGGCCAGCGCCAGTTATCCGTCTCTCCGCCGAATACGCCGATCCCGTCGGCCGGCGCGTAAACCAGGCGCACATCCTTAATCTCCATCTGCGCGATCTCGAAGTACTTCAATCCGCCGAAGAAGGAAGCCACATTGCAGCGCCGTCCGCCCTTCTCGCAGGCGGCCACACGTTCCTTGATCCTGTGTTCGATCAAGCCGTAGCGCTCGCGATCCGTCGTCTTCGGATCGATATCCCCGGTGATCGCGCTGGTGACTTCGGCCACGGAAGTGGTCACGAACACTCGCGATCCCGGTCCGTTTGAAAGCTCTTCTTCGCGGCTCTTGGCCAGGAAGCCGTCCTTCAGCAGGTTGCGCGCCGGCGTGGAGTTGTACTGCAGCCCGCCCGCGACGCAGTGGTGATTAGTGACAATCAGGCCGTCGGGCGACACGAAAGAGGCCGTGCAGCCGCCCAGCGATACCACCGCTCCCATGGGCTGCCCGGTAAGGTCGGCAAACGTTTCGGGATCGCCTTTGAATCCCAGGGCCTTAAGTTTGGCGCCCATCCCGGAAATCTGTTGCGGCATCCACATGCCCTCTTCCGCGGCGAGACCCACGGTCCATAGCATCAGGCTAACTAGCGCGATCGGCACTCTTGCTTTATTCACGGACAAAGCCCTCCTGCAACCTTCGGAAGTAAAGCATAACACCTGGCTCCACGCACGCCGATCGGCTTCCTGTTCCCGCATCCCGGTTTTTCCCTGAAAAGAGCATTTTCTCATCCAAGAATGAGCCTGGGGAATCCGTATCGGATATGCGGGTCTCCTTTCTTTGAATGTAGCTTCGTGCGCCACCGTCTGAGGGCCGACCAGCGGGAGGCTGGACAGTGCC
>JBEKIM010000038.1:0-26645 GCA_050011755.1 Bryobacteraceae bacterium
GGCGATGCCCTTCAACTCGCCGGCACGCCCCACGCGGGCCATTGGGATTCCGGATTCAATGTAAGGCCGGGCGGCTTCCAGCACTTTCTCGGTCATGCGCGACGGAAAGAAGCCCGGTGCAATGGCGTTCACGCGGATGTTGTGCGGCGCCCACTGCGCGGCCAGTTCGCGCGTCAGGCCCAGCAGGCCGGCTTTGGAGGAGGCGTATCCGGCATAGTGAATTCCCTTCGGCATGGAACTCTTCAGACCGGCGATCGAGGCCACATTGACGATCCGGCCGTACTTGCGCTGGATCATTTCGCGTCCGCACGCTTGCGCGAAGAGGAAAGCTCCAGTGAGGTTCACCTCGAGCACCTGCTGCCACTTATCGAGCGGCATGTCTTCGGCGGGAGCGCCCCAGGTGACTCCGGCGTTATTCACGAGGATATCGATCTGGCCGTACGCCGCCAGAGTCTGTTTCACGACGGCTTCGATCTCGGCGGGTTTCGATACATCGCAAAGCGCGCCTTGGCAGTGGAATCCGCGCTGCTTCATGGCGTCCACTGTAGGGCCGAGCCACTGCTCGCGGCGCGCCAATAGCATGAGGGATGCGCCCGCTTCGCCGAGACCTTCGGCGATCTCCTCGCCGAGCCCGCGGGAGCCTCCGGTTACCAGGGCCACACGGCCCGACAGATCGAACAGTTGTTTGAGCGACGGCATGACTTCATGTAGTATAACCTCGCCGCGCCCGGCCTGAATTCCGGCTTACTGGGGCGGCAGTTCCTGCACAGGCTGCGCGCTACGGTCCGCCGAGTCAGTGGCATCCGGGCCGGCCTGGGGCGGTGAGTGGAGCTGGCACTTGACCACAGGCTGGGTCCCGTCCACAAAATACTCCTGATAGGTGGCAGGGCATTGCGGCGTGGCCAACTGCCTGGATTCCGCACAGAGATTCACGCTGACTACTCCCGAAGGGACTGGAAACTCCTTGGCATCGCGGTACGGACGGTATTCGAGCGCCCGCTTCATGAACTCCGTCCAGATGGGCAGCGCCGATTTGGCTCCTTCCAGATTCAATTGACGGCCGTCGTCGAATCCCACCCAAACCACGCACAGTAGTTGGGAGGTGAATCCCGCAAACCATCCGTCGCGCAAGGTGCCGGTCTTGCCGGCCGCGGGGACCCTGAACCCACGGCCTCGCGCGCCCGCTCCCGTACCGCTGCGCATTACTTCTTCCAGCATGTTGACCATCAGGTAGGCGACGCGTGTATCCAGGGCGGGGCGCGACTCCGGCGAGTGCCGGTACAGGACCTGCCCGTCGCGCGAACGCACCATCGCCAGCATGGCGGGCTTCACGAACATACCATCGTTCGCGAATAGTGTATAGGCGCCCGCGATTTCGAGCGGCGTAGCGTCGTAAGCTCCCAGTGCGACGGCCGGCGTGGGCTGAATATTGCCGTTCAGTCCGGCGCGCTGCGCCATATCGACCACCGCTCCATAGCCCGTCATCTGCGCTACTTTCACCGTGGCCACATTTAAGGAATGCGCCAGCGCCTGGCGAAGCGTAACGGTTCCCATGAAATCCTGTTCAAAATTGCCGGGCTGGTAGGGGCGATTGTCGAACAGGAAGGTCGTCGGTTGATCGACTACTGTTGTGGCTGGAGTCAAAATCGTCGAGCCGCCTTTGATCGCGGTATCCAGCGCCGCGGCGTATACGAAAGGCTTGAACGTGGAACCGGGCTGACGCTCGGCCGTCACATGGTTCAACTGGCTCGATCCATAGTCGCGTCCGCCAACCAGCGCTTTGATCTCGCCCGTGTGCGGATCGAGCGCAATCAAGGCTACCTGCGGCTGGCCGGGTGGAATCGGATCGTGACGCTTGCGAAGCTGCTCATCCACATTCTGCATGCCGATCCGCACGGCTTCCACGGCCGCGCGCTGCAGGTCCATATCGAGCGTGGTGTAGACGTAATCGCTCTGCGGATCGTGCTCTCCAAGCCGGCTCTGCAGTTCGTCGTTCACCAGGTCCAGGAAGTATTGCGAACTTACCGATTCCATATCTCCCGGCCGCACCTGGATTGGTGAAGCGGCAGCGGCCCGGCATTCCTCGGCGGTGAGGACGCCATTTTCATGCATCAGGCGTAAGACGAGGTTGCGGCGATCTTTGGCGCGATCCGGATTGCGGAATGGGTTGTAGTAGCTGGGCCGCTGCACCATACCGGCCAGCAAGGCCGCCTCCGGCAGGTTCAACTGAGAGATATCTTTCGCGAAGTAGGCGCGGGCGGCTTCGCCGAAGCCGTTGATACTGAATGTGCCGCGCCGGCCCAGATAGACCTGATTGGCGTAATATTCGAAGATCTGCCGCTTGGTCAGTGTATGCTCCAGGTGCATGGTGATGAAGAGTTCTTCGGCTTTGCGCTTCCAGTTCTTATCCGGCGCCAGCCACAGGCCGCGCGCAAGCTGCATGCTCAGCGTGGATGCTCCCTGCTCCTTGCGCCCGTCCCTGACATCCACGTAAGCGGCCTTTAGAATGCGGAACAGGTCGAAGCCGCCGTGCGAGAAGAAATGTTTATCTTCAACGGACACGACGGCGTTCACCAGCGCCGGAGGTATTTCCGAGAATCTGACCAGCCGGCGCTTCTCGCGGCTGCGGTCCTCCAGGTTGGTGATCAGATGCGGTGGAAACTCGTACTGCTGGCGAGCCGTGTTGTCGTCGAGCGAGATGATGCGCGCCACTTTGCCGGCGGAAAAATAGACCGCCGCGGGTTCTTGCTCCGAGTCGGCTTCACGGCCGGGGAAGATCGCCAGGGCGTCCGAACGCATTTCAAACCAGCCCACGGGGTTGCTTCGCGAACTGCTGTAGCCGTTTTCCTGAAGATAGGTAATGGAGGCGGGCAGCGACAGGCGGTCCCCAACGGAAATCAAGTGCGGGCCGGCAAAGATGTTCAACGTTCCGGCGAACACTCCATTTCGTAGCTTTTGATTGGTCATCCGGGCGAACTTAATGTAGTAACCAATAATGAAGACGACAAGAATGGCGCAGACAATGTACAAAATCCTCGCCGCCCGGGTGTTATACCAAGCCGGCCGGTTCGGCGGCGGCTTATTCTCGGACCCCGGTTTCGGCTCTGGAACAGTCCCGGCGTTCGGTAAACCGGTATCGTCGGACACGGATGGCACCTCCTGCATTCCAATTGAACGGCACGCCGCATGCCATCGGGTAAGGTGTGGATAAGCACGCCGTAGTCCTTGGCAGCTAAACTGCTCTACAAGTTTGTGGAGGAGAGTTCGATATGTTTCTGATCCTTTTCTTTGTGCTTCTTGTGCTGTGGGCTATGGGCTTCCTGGCATTCCATGTCGCCGGCGGCTTGATCCACTTGCTGCTCGTTGTGGCCGTAATTTCCCTGGTCCTGCATTTCGTGCGCGGCACGCGTACGGTTTGAGAATGAAGCCGCTTTTGTGGTTGTTGTCGGCGGCGCTGCTTTCCGTTCCAGCCGGGGCGCAGGTGCGGAACGCCGGGCGCGTGAAGGCTCGCGCGCCCCTCTTTGAAGCCGCCGACATCAACGATCCGAATATATCGCCGTCCATCGGTCTTAATGCCAAGGGCTCGTCCGTGGTACGGGTGCAGATATTGCTGGATCGGGCGCATTTTTCGTGTGGCGAAGTCGATGGGAGCTACGGCAGCAATCTGGAGAAAACCGTCAGCGCCTTCGAGCGAGCCCACGATCTCCCAGCCAACGGCGCGGTAGAGTCGGATATATGGGCCTTGCTGAATGCGGACCAGGCGCCCGCCCTCTTCACCTACACGATTACCGGCGACGACCTGAAAGGCCCGTTTGTCAAATTGCCGGCGGATCTTATGGAGCAAGCTAAGTTGCCCTATCTGGGATACGAATCGCCATTGGAAGAGTTAGCCGAGAAGTTTCATTCCAGCCCTAGCTTATTAAAGGCCCTCAATCCTGAGAGCGCTTTCGAGCAAGAAGGCGAATCCATCGTGGTTCCAAATGTGATCACCATGCCGCCGGGCCACGCCGCGTCGGTCATGGTCTCCAAATCGGACAGCTCGGTTACCGCCCTCGATGCCGATGGAAAGATCCTTTCGTATTACGTCGCGACCATTGGCAGCGAGCACGATCCGCTTCCCATCGGGGATTGGAAAATCAAAGGCGTCGCACATAACCCGGTTTTTCACTACAACCCGAATTTATTCTGGAACGCCAATCCCGCCGACCAGAAGGCCGAGATCAAGTCTGGGCCGCGGAATCCGGTGGGTGTTGTGTGGATCGACTTGTCCAAAGAACACTACGGCATCCACGGCACGCCGGCGCCGGGTGAAATCGGGCACGCGGAGTCGCACGGTTGCATCCGCTTGACGAATTGGGACGCGTCCGAGTTGGCGTCCATGGTCAAGCCCGGGACGCCCGCCGTTCTGGCGGAGTAAGCGATGCGCCTGCGCGTGATCGCCACCTTCTTCGCCGGCTTTGCCTGCGGGTTGGTATTTTTGGCGCTGCTCCTGTGGCAGAGCGGAAAACTGGGGACGGTCAGAGCTTCTACAACGACGGGAAGTCCACCACCCGTCCTGAAGGCTGCGCCCTTGCCGCTGGCGGAAACGCCGAATCCGGCTGCCGGGAACCAAGCGAATCCAGTATTGAAGGAACGTAAGCTGATCGTTCCCGTCCAAGGCATCGACGCGCAAGAACTGCGGGACGATTTCAACGAGATGCGCCGCGGCCACCGGCACGAAGCGATCGACATCATGGCTCCGCGCGGCACGCCGGTGTTGGCGGCGGACGAAGGCAATGTTGCGAAGCTATTCTTAAGCAAACCAGGCGGCTTGACGGTCTATCAGTTTGACGATACCCGAACTTACTGCTACTACTACGCCCACCTGGACAAATACGCGCCGAATTTGAAGGAGGGCGTACTGTTGCGGAAAGGCGATGTACTGGGATACGTGGGCAGTTCGGGCGACGCGTCACCCGCGGCACCACACTTGCATTTCACTATTTTCAAGCTAGGCCCGGAACAGCGCTGGTGGCAAGGAACGCCGATCGATCCGTACCCATTTCTGGCAGTGCGCCCGGCAGGTTAAACAGGCGACGTTATTTCAACTTACACAATGGATCTCCTACCACGATGTTCTGCCAGCTCAAGCCGGGTATCGCGAGATAGTAACTCTCCGCCAGGTTGCGGCCGTGAAAATAGGCCGGGAAAAGCTGATCGGGGTGCGGCGTGAACTCCAGGAACGGTTCATAGACCTGGCCGGAAGAACCGGTGGCGCCCTCATGGATGTAGTCGGCGCTAAGCGTTTGCGGCGAGCCGTCGAACCAGCCGCCGGACTCCTTCCATGTGCCGATGGTCCAGTTGGCGGGGGGGCGCTCGAACGTGCGCCCATCGGTCGATACATATTCGCTGACCAGCGCGCCCGGCAGCCATTGAAATCCCAGGTTGCGCTGGTGGCGATTGGGATCGTTGGAGCCCCAGCCGGCATAGCCGATCACATCCTTTTCGCCAGTGAGCACCTTGCTCGATTCGTCCATGACGACGCGCTCCCTGGGCAACGCCAGGCCGGCAGTGCGCAGCCAGTTGTTTCCCTCGGCGTCGTCATCGGACTTCAGGTCGAACACGAATTTCCCCTGATTGCGAGCCGCCAGAGACCTGTCGATAATACCTTTCACATCGTCGAAATCGTAGCCCGCCAGACGGGTGACCAGGTAGATCGGGAAACTGGCGTGAGTGAAGGGCGCGTCCTTCCGGCGATAAAACGGGTTGGGCACGATGCCGGCGCGCGCGAAGCGCTTTCCCTTCATTTTCGAGTAGAGCAGGGTCAGCTCAGAATCCACCGCACAGGCTTCCGAAGCCATCTGTTCGCCGCCGCCCGTCACCTTGAGCGGCACACCCATGGTGGTGACGATGTAGAGCACCTGCTCGCGTAAACCAGCCTTGGCCAGACAGCGGGCAATGGGCCGCTCGACTTGCTCTACGTAGGTGTCCCAGTCGATCTCCTCCTTTTCGGAAAGAATGTCCAGCTTACAGACATTCTTCAGCGGAATGCCCCGTTTCGGAATATAGTAATCGGCGATGTGCCGCGAAAGCGTGTTGGCGCGGTTCACCACCAGCAGAACGTTCTCCCCGTCCTGCGCGAACAGCACCGTATAGGCCGCCATCAGACCGAGTGCCAGTGTGAATCGCCGCATAGTGATATTATGCGCGTGATTGCCATGAACACGAAGATATCCCTCACCTCGGCTCTGCTGCTGGCCGGCATGCTGCCGCTCACCGCCCAGAACCGGTATCCGTTTCAGAACGCCAACCTGCCGCTGGAGCAGCGCGTCGATAACATCCTGTCGCTGATGACGCTGGATGAAAAGCTCGCCTGCCTGACCACCAGTACGGCAGTGCCGCGGTTGCAAATTCCGGATGCGGGCGGAACCGAAGGGCTGCATGGCCTGGTGCGCAAGGGCGACTTCAACCAGAAAGCGGCCACTACCACGCAGTTCCCGGAAGTGATCGGGATGGCTTCCACCTGGGACCCGGCGCTGATCCGCCTCGCCGGCGCGGTACAAGGATACGAAGCCCGCTACATCTACCAGAACGAGAAATACAAGAGCAGCGTGCTGGTGGTTTGGGGACCGAATGCGGACCTGGCGCGCGATCCGCGATGGGGAAGAAACAACGAGAGTTATGGTGAAGACGCATTCTACACCGGCACCATGGCGGTGGCGTTCATCAAGGGAATGCAGGGGAACGACGCGAAGTATTGGCAGGCGGCTTCGCTGATGAAGCACTTCCTGGCCAATAGCAACGAAACCACGCGCGGGAGTTCCTCTTCCGATTTCGACGAAGAACTGCTGCGCGACTATTACTCGGTGCCATTTCGCATGGGCTTTGTGGAGGGCGGTGCGAAGTCGTTCATGGCGTCGTACAACGCCTGGAACCATGTGCCGATGACCGTGAATCCGATCCTAAAGAGCCTGGCAGTTAAGGAATGGGGCGCGGACGGAATCATCTCCTCCGACGCGCTGGCTGTGGAACTGATGGTCAATCCGCGCAAGTATTCGAAGACCCAGGAGCAAGCCCTGGCGGACGCGATTAAAGCCGGAATCAGCCAGGTGCTTGCGTTCCTGTTCAACGTTCCGAAAGTGGCCAAACAGGGGTTGGACGATCACCTGCTGGCTGAGGCGGATATCGATGCGGTGCTGCGCGGCAAATTCAGGACGGTAATCCGGCTGGGATTGCTGGATCCGCCTGCGATGGTGCCATACGCCGGCATCGGCGGAGGAGGCGAAGCAGAGCCGTGGACTACGGACAAGCACAAGCGCGTGGCGCTGGATGTGGCACGCGAATCCGTGGTGCTGCTGAAGAACGCGAATGGGTTTCTGCCGCTGGATAAGAATGCCATCAAATCCATCGCGGTGATCGGGCCGCGCGCGGGCGAGGTGCTGATCGATCTGTACGGCGGCAAACCGCCCTATGCGATTACGCCTCTCGCGGGCATTCGTGGAAAGCTGGCGCCCGGCACGGCCGTAAACGTCGCCGTGGACAACACGGACGACGCGGCGGTGAAGGCGGCCCGGTCGTCGGATGTGGCGGTGGTCGTGGTGGGAAACCATCCCACGTGCGGCGCCACGAACATCATGGCGATTTTCAATATGGACGTCTCGAGCAAGCCTTGTGCCGACCCGGGCGAAGGGCGCGAAGGGCGCGATCGGGAGTCCATCGATCTCTCGCAGGAAGCGCTGATCAAACAGGTATATGGGGTGAATGCGAAGACGGTGGTGGTGTTGGTTTCGAGCTTCCCGTATGCCATTAACTGGACGCAGCAGCACGTGCCGGCGATTCTGGACATTGCGCACGCCGCGCAGGAGCAGGGCACGGCCATTGCCGATGTGTTGTTCGGCGACTACAATCCTGCGGGACGGCTGAATCAGACCTGGCCGAAGTCGCTCGATCAATTGCCGGCCATGATGGATTACGACATCCGCCACGGGCGCACTTACACTTACTTCAAGGGAGAGCCGCTTTATCCGTTCGGGTACGGGCTGAGCTACACGACCTTCCAATACTCGCACCTGCGATACCATGCCGGTACGGTCAGTGTAGATGTGACGAATACGGGAAAATGTGCGGGCGACGAGGTTGTCCAAGTCTATGCGGAGCGCAGAGGGCTGAAGCACCTGCGGGGCTTCCAGCGTATCTCCCTGAAGCCAAACGAGACACACACCGTGGAGGTAGCGGTTCAGACCGAGCCTGGAACACAGATCGTCGTGGGTGGATCGTCCGCCGACGAGCGGCTACGCGCGGCAGCGAAGTAGCTCATGGGGGCGCAGAATTGGGGGCGGGCAGGAGCCGGCTGGAAGCGGGACTTAAAAGTCGCGCCGGCACGCCAAAAGCGTGCGCCACGGGCAGGCGGCCAGTCATCGCGAGAGATGTCCAAACTCCGGGAGCCGGCTGAAAGCCGGCTGCGGGCAAGATTTGCCGCCCTACGATTGTTTATCAGTGGATCGTACGGCTGCCCAATGCAGCGCGCGGTGCGTTTGATTTAGCTTTGATTTAGCTTTGATTTAGCTTTGATTTAGCTTTGATTTAGCTTTGATTTAGCTTTGATTTAACATGGCGATCATGCCGGATGTCATTCCGCCCGAGCCGCAGCCGTCGCGCCCTCCGCTGTCCGCGCGCTTCCGGGAGTACCGGCGGCGGGCAACGGCTTGGTGCGCCAGGCAATGGGACCAGATCCGGCCCGGTCCGGCCGCCGCGCGCGGCGCGGTATGGGGAACGCTGATGGCCGCCGCCATTTGTGTGGTCATCGCCGGGCTGTATGCGCGCACCGGCTTCGGCTATGCATTCGACTTCGCCCTAGCCATCCTGGTGGCCGCCCTGCTCATTCCTCTTATCGGACTGGCAGTGGCTTTGCTGTTGACGATCGCGCGGAAACTGCCCCGTATGGCGACCGGCATCATCGTTGGATCGTGCGCCATCGTGATGCTGGTCTGGATGCCGCCGCAACTGGGCATCTGGATGGCGATAGCGGCCGGCCTGGTAGAAGGCGTCCTGGGCGCAACCGTCGCCACGTTCATCGCAGGAGATTTCCGCGCGGCTGCTTTGAGCAAGAAGATCCTCGCCGTTTGGCTGTGCATGGTGGCGGTCGCCGCGAATATCGGCATGGTGTGGCTATTCGTGCACCAGGGTTCCACGGAAGAGATCGTCACGTGGACACCGCCGGCCGCCACGATGGGGGCCAAGCTGAATGTGCCGAATCCGGCGGATGCCGGTCCCTATCGCGTGAAGACGCTTTTCTATGGCGTGGGGAACGATATCCGGCGGCCTGAATACGGGGCATCGGTGGCGATCAAGACGCACACGGTGGATGCCTCGGCGTTCTTCAAAGACTTCAAAGGCTGGAAGCGCTGGGCGCGCAAGAAGTACTGGGGATTCGACCTGGACAAGCTTCCATTGAACGCCCGCGTGTGGTATCCGGATGGCGCGGGGCCCTTTCCGCTGGCGCTGATCGTGCATGGCAACCACAACATGGCGGAGTTCTCCGATCCGGGCTATGCGTATCTGGGCGAATTGCTGGCCAGCCGCGGCTTCATCCTGGTGTCGGTCGACGAGAACTTCCTGAACAGCGGGCTGTTTCACGATCCACCCAAACAACAGCCGGTGCGCGGCTGGATGCTGCTCGAGCACCTGAAGCTGTGGCGGGAATGGAGCCGGCGGGCCGGTAATCCGTTTCGCGGCAAGGTGGACATGGAGCATATCGCGGTGATGGGGCACTCGCGCGGCGGAGAGGCCGCGGCGACGGCGGCGCTCTTTAACCGGTTGCGTTACTGCCCGGATAACGCCGATATCCGGTTCGATTACGGCTTCCCGATTCAAGCGGTGGTGGCGATCGCACCGGCCGAGGGTCAATACAAACCTGCCGGAAGATACCGGTGGCTGGAGGATGTGAGCTACCTGGCGCTGCAAGGCGCGCACGACGCGGATGTTTCGTCGTTCATGGGCAGCCTGCAATGGGACCACGTGCGTTACACCGGGGCGGGCCCGTGGTTCAAAGCCGAGATCTACGCCTACCGCGCCAATCATGGCCAGTTCAACACGGCCTGGGGACGTACGGATGCGCCGGCGCCCCAGAACTGGTTCCTCAATTTGAAACCGTTGATGCCCGGCCCGGAACAGCGCCGCATCTCGAAGACGTATATCGCGGCTTTCCTGGAAGCCACGTTGAAGGGACGGCGCGAATATCTGCCGCTATTTGAGGACTGGCGGGTGGGGCGGGACTGGCTGCCCGGCACGATCTACGTGAACCGGTTCCAAGCCGCTTCGTACGCGCCGCTGGCGTCGTACCAGGAGGACGCCGACATCACGACGACGACCGCGGCGGGTGGCCGCATCGCCGGCGAGGGACTGTCCATCTGGCGCGAGGGACGCATTCCGTGGCGAGGCGGCGATCGCGACTACAACGGCGTGTTTCTGGGATGGAACCGGGCCAAAGGCGCGCCCGCGGCGGCGTACAGCATTACACTGCCGGAAGGCGCGGCGGCCAAATGGCACCTGGGAAAATTGTCGACTATCGATTTATCGCTGGCGGCGCTGGATGAAGACGCGCCGCTGCCCGGAAAACGCGAGGACGAGGCTTCCAAGGAAGAAGAATCCGAAAAGGAGCGCGAATCCCCGGATTTCACGATCGAGTTGGTAGGCAGCGACGGCGCGACCGCCAGCGCTCCCGTGAGCCGGTTTGCGGCGGTTCCGCCGCCGTTGAAGGAGAGATTCACCAAGCTCGATGCTATCGAGAACGCCGCCTACGAAAAAGACTGGGAACCGGTGCTGCAGACGGTACGCGTCCCGTTGGCGGCATTTCAAAGCGTGGGCGGAAAGCCCTTCGATCCCGCCCGGCTAAGCACGCTACGGCTGAGATTCGACCGGACGAGGACGAGCGTGATTTGCATTAGCGGAATAGGATTTGGACAGGAGGAGCAATGAAGACATTCGTAGTGGCCTTAATGATGGCGGCGGCATTGCCCGCCGGTGCGCCTAAGGGCTTCGAGCATTGGACCAGCGGCGAACTGCAAGGGTTCGAGAAGAAGCTGTCGCCCAAGATCAATGCGCAGAAGATCGCCACGCAGCCGTTGGGCAGTTACGGCAACCACAACTTCCTGATCGCGCATCGGGAAGGCAACGGCGAGGCGGAGTTGCACGAAACCCAGAACGACGTGATGGTGGTGGAGAGCGGCGAGGCCACGCTGGTGGTGGGCGGCACGGTGGTGAGTCCCCGAACGACGGCGCCGCACGAGGTCCGCGGACCTTCCATTCGGGGCGGCGAAAAGGTGGCGCTGGCGGCCGGGGACGTGGTGCACATACCGATCAAGACGGCGCACCAGATGCTAGTGGAAAGCGGCAAGCAGATCACCTATTTCGTGGTGAAGATCGACTAGGCGCGCGATTAAGCGAGCTAATAGCAGCGTCCGCCGCGGCTTTCAGAGATAATAGAGTTTAAGGTCTCTAATTGCCCAGGCGGCTTGCGCAAAAACTCGTCCTTTCACTGACGCTCATTGTCATAGTCATCAGCGCCATCTCCGGGCTGATCACCGTGCGGACCGAGCAGCGGCACCTGCTTAACGCCATGATCACCGGCGCGGACCAGCTTTCGAAGAGCATCACCAGCGCCACCTGGCACGCCATGCTCGACGATCATCGCGAAGCAGCGTACGAAGTGATGCAGACAATTGGACGCAAGCAGGGCATCGACCGCATCCGTATGTTCAACCGTAGCGGCCGGCTGGTGTTTTCAACGGCCCCGGAGGATTCGGGCAGGGGGGCGGACCCGCGCGAGAAGACCATCCTTTCGGGCAGCATCCGTATCTTCAGCGGGCAGGATGGCAGGCGCAACCTGGCCATGGTCACACCCATCCCCAACGAGGCGGCCTGCAGCCAGGCGGCCTGCCATGCGCATCCGGCCAGCGTGAAAACGCTGGGCGTGCTGGACTTGTCGCTAAACCTGGATTCCGCGGACCGGGAGATCTCGCAAGTCAAGATGGGGGTCTTCGCCGTCACGGGCATTGAGATTCTGTTGATCGGGATCTTTATTTTCTTCTTCACGCAGCGTTTTGTGGGAGTTCCGATACAACAACTGATCGCGGGCACCAAGGCGGTCAGCGCCATGCATCTGGATAAGCCGATCGACATCGTGCACACCAGCGAGGAGTTGGACCAATTGGCGCGCTCGTTCAATACCATGCGCGAACGTTTAGGGCTGGCGATGGACGAGATTAACCAGTTCACCGCCAAGCTGGAAACGAAGGTCGCCGAACGCACCGAGGAACTGCGCGCGGCGCACCAGAAACTGCGCCAGACCGACCGGCTGGCCTCTCTGGGGCAGCTTGCGGCGAGTGTGGCGCACGAGATCAACAATCCGATTTCGGGCGTGCTGAATCTGGCGATGCTGATGCAGCGGATTCTGAAAGACGACGGCATCCCGCCCGACCGCATCCCGGAATACCGGAAGTATCTGGCGCAAGTAGTGCAAGAGACATCGCGGGTGGGCCGGATCGTCTCGGACCTGCTGTCGTTCTCGCGGCGGTCCAAGCCGCAGCGCGCCGAGGCGGATCTGAACCGCATCGTGAAGAGCACACTGTCGCTGACCTCGCACAAACTGAAGCTGGCGAATGTGACGGTCGATATGGACCTGGCCGACGATTTGCCGGCGGTGCGCTGCGATAGCCAGCAGATCCAGCAGGTGGTCTTGAACCTGGTCTTGAATGGGGCGGAAGCCACGCACGCCCGTCCCGAACGGCGGCTGGCGGTCCGCACGCGGCGGGCGCAAGACGGCGCGGCGGTCACCCTCGCTATCCAGGACAATGGCGAAGGCGTACGGCCGGAGAACCTGAGCCGGATCTTCGATCCCTTCTTCACCACCAAGCCGGAGGGCAAGGGAGTAGGGTTGGGGCTGGCCGTCTCGTATGGAATCGTGGAAGCGCACGGCGGCGACATCGCGGTGAAGAGCCGGCCCGGTGAAGGCGCCACCTTCACCGTGACGCTGCCGGTATCGGGCAACTCGGAGGAAACGACGCCGGCGGCGGTGGGAGCGGAACGGGTATGAAGACGCGTTGGGAGATTTTGACCGTTGACGACGAAGAAGTCATGTGCGAGTCGCTGGCCGCCTGGCTGCGCGAGGACGGCTACGCGGTGGACACGGCATCTTCGGGGCGGGAGGCGATCGAGAGAGCCGCCGCGAAAGACTATGCGATCTATTTCATCGACTTGAAGATGCCGGGCGGCATGGATGGCATCGAGACCATGATGGAGATCCGGCGCATGCACGCAGATGCCTCGATCATCATCATCACGGCTTACGCTACAGTGGACACGGCGATCACGGCAATGAAGGAAGGCGCGCAGGAATATATCGTGAAGCCGTGCAATCCGGAAGAGATCTCGCTGCTGGTCGGCCGCATCATCAAGGTCAAGAATCTGCAACGCGAGAATACTATCTTGCGGAAGAAACTGAGCCGCCAATATCGCTACGGCGACATTATCAGCAAGAACGCGCGCATGCGGGAGATTCTGGAGCTGGCGCGGGAGGTGGCCAGCCTGCGCAGCACAGTGTTGATCCGGGGGGAGAGCGGCACGGGCAAGGAACTGATCGCGAGAGCCATCCACAATTCGGGCGAACGCGCGGCCAAGCCGTTCGTGGCCGTTTCCTGCGCGGCGCTGGCGGAGACGCTGCTCGAGAGCGAGTTGTTCGGGCACGAAAAGGGATCGTTCACGGGCGCGGTCTCGCAGAAGAAAGGCAAGTTCGAGATGGCCGATGGCGGCACGATTTTCCTGGACGAAATCGGGGATATCTCTCCCAAACTGCAAGCCGACTTGTTGCGCGTGCTGCAGGAGCGCTGCTTCTATCGCGTGGGCGGTTCGGAAGAAGTGCGCGTGGATGTGCGCGTGATCGCGGCCACCAATCGCGATTTGCAGCAGGCTGTCGAAGACCGCGAGTTTCGCGACGATTTGTATTACCGGCTGAACGTGATCGAGATCCGGCTGCCGCCGCTGCGCGAGCGGCGCGACGACATTCCACTGCTGGCGGGCGATTTCGTGGAGCGCCTGTCGCATGAATTGGGGAAGGACGTGACGGAGATCTCCGCCGGCGCGCTAAAGCTGCTGATGGACTACGACTGGCCGGGCAACGTACGGGAACTGGAGAACGCCGTGGAGCGGGCCATCGTGACGGCCAAGGCGCGCGTGCTCGCCGAGGACGATTTCGGCTTCATGTCACGCAAGATGGAATCCAACGGAAACGGGCGCTTCCCGGTGAATGTGACGCTGCAGGAGTTGGAGCGGCAGGCCATTGCGGCGGCGATTCAGCGCACCAGCGGAAACATCAAGGAAGCCGCGGCGGCGCTGGGGATCGACCGGTCCACGCTATACGAGAAGATCAAGAAGTACGAGATCCCACGGGCCTGGCGAAACTAGTGTAGTGCGTCGATGAAGAGCGGCAACTGCGCGGCGGGCTCGGGCACCCCTTTCTTCTTCGGTCCATCGAACACGCTGCGGCCATCCAGCGACCGGGAAATGGCACGCTCGTGCGCCACGGTCGCGTCGAAATCGGCCTGCGGCGAACGGCGCTGTTCGACGGCGCGCACGAAGCGGTCGAGCCGCGCGAAGCTATCCAACTTTTCAGAGCCGTCCAGCCTGGCGGCGTCCAGCGATCCGCGAAGGGCGGCGATAGATTCGTCGTAGGTTTTCAGGGGCACGGGAAACGGGTGGCCATCCTTGCCGCCCAACGCGAACGAGAAGCGCGCCGGATCGGAGAAGCGTATGGGCGTGCCGTGAATGACCTCGGCGATCAGTGCCAGCGATTGCAGGGTTCGCGGGCCCAGCTTTTCCAGCAGAAGCAGCGAAGCGAAATCGTGGAACTCGCGCTCGTAGGCCACCGCCAGGACTGCGCCGAGGCGCTTCAGATCGACGTTCTCCGCACGCACGTCGTGATGCCGCGGGGCAACCAGGCGGCGCGCCTCGCGCAGGGTGGCGTCCGGATGCTCGCGAGCCATGGCCAGCAGCGCCTCCTGCGCGGGACCGGCCTGCGCATCGACCAGGTTCACGATGCCCCCCCGATGCTCGCCGACCACCGCCGTGTGCGGCTCACACGTGAAATCGCGTACGGCCGCGGAATGCCAGTGATAGCGGCGCGCCAGCCTGCTGGCGGCATGCATGCCCTGCTGCACAACGGCCCATTCGCCGGCCGCGCTCACGATAAACGAATGCAGGTAAATCTGAAAGCCGTCGGCGATGGCATTGTTGTCCACGCGCGCGGTCAGGCGGCTGGTGCGGACCAGCGCTGCGCCATCCAGGTTGCGTTGCGCGGCCACGGCGCGCAGTTCATCCGGTGTGTGGCGCGCATGCCGCCCGCGGCCGCCGCAGATATAGATACCCAGTTCGCCGGCGCGCGGAGCCAGGCCGCGCTTCAGCGCGCCCAGCACGGACGTGGTAATTCCGGAGGAATGCCAGTCCATGCCCATCACCGAGCCCAAGGCTTGAAACCAGAATGGATCGCTCAACCGGGACAGAAACTCGGGCGCACCGTAACGGTAAAGGATGCTCTCGGCGATGGCCGTGCCCAGCCGGGTCATGCGCTGGGCGAGCCAGGCGGGCACGCGGCCGCCGTGCAACGGCAGGTCGGCGAAACCGGAGCGCTTCATCCGACCCTATTCTAGACTAACGATTAGGCTATTCAGCCCGCGGACCCGCCTTCCAGCGGGTTTAGCCGCCTGGAAAGGCGGCTGCGGCCAGGATTGGCCGCCCCACAAATGTCGCCCGAATACTCTTCATGATTTCGGACGCACTACACTAGCGGGCCAGGAGGGCTTCGATGCGCTGCGAAAGCTGGGCTTCGGTCATGCGGGTCGGACGGTACATTTGCACGATGCCGGCGCGGTCGATCAATACCAGGGTGGGCGTAGAACTGACGCCATAGCGCAGCATCGTTTCTTCGCTGACCGGATGCGGCGCGCCGTCCAGGTCCGCGTAGGACGTTTTCCATACGCGCGCGATCTCCTGGTCTTCCTGCTCCGCGCTGGGATGGTCGATTTGCGGCACTTCCCCGTAGCGCCGGGTGGGCGCCAGCACGCGCAAGCCGCGCGATTCGTATTTCTGCTTCAGGCGGGCGATGACGGGGCCCTGCGCCTTGCAGTCGCTGCACCAGTGCGCCCACAGGAACAGCAGCACGGGGCTGCCACGGTACGCGGCGTCCAACCCGGGCGCGGGCTGGCCTTCAAGCGTCAGCAGGTCCAGGTTCTTGTGGATGCGCGCGGCAATCCACCAGGTCTTCCAGTGCGGCAACTCCGACTCGAGAAAGGCGACGGCCTGATCCCGGCTGCCGCGTGCCGCCATGATGCGCGCTTCCACCTCGATACTGGCGCCCTCGGCGGCCACCAGGAAATCATCGTCCTCCACACGCTTGTTCTTCAGGAGATCGGCCACGAGCGCCTTGGTTTGGTCGAGATAGCGCGCCGCAGCGCCGGTTTGCCCCAGCGTCAAGGCGCCGCGAGCCAGCCAGGAGACCGCCGCGGTGTATTCTGAGTTCACGCCATGCGCGCGTTGGTAGTCTTCGACAATGGCTTCGGCGCTGGAGAGATCGCCGGCCGAGATCTTGAAGCGTACTTCCGATACGACCGCGGCGCGGGCTGACACCAGACAGACTAAGAGCGATAGATATCGTAACTTGAGACACATGGCTATTGAGCATAACATTACAGAAGTGCCCGTATACGTGGCCGCCCGTACACACTTTGCAACTCATGATTAGCGGCTTCGCGCGATAATTGTTACGGAGGTATGCGAATGCAGAAAGCTCTGTTTATGGCCGCGGCACTGGGTTGTGGGTCGCTGGGTCTCTATGCGAACACCGCGCCTGAGCGGCTGGACGAATCGGCCAGGATTTTGCACGAGATCATGGCCACGCCCGACAAGGGGATCCCGCAGGATCTCATGAATAAGTCCTATTGCGTGGTGATTGTTCCGTCCCTGAAGAAAGGCGCATTTGTGGTGGGCGCTGAGTACGGGAAAGGTTTCGCGGTTTGCCGGAACAGCCTGGATGTGGGATGGGGAGCGCCGGCGGCCATCAGGGTCGAGGGCGGCAGCTTCGGATTTCAGATCGGCGGCTCGTCGACGGACGTGGTGATGCTGGTCATGAACGCGCACGGCATGCGCAATCTGGATAAGGACAAATTCACTTTGGGTGGGGATGCCAGCGTGGCCGCGGGGCCCGTGGGCCGGTCCGCAGCCGCCAACACGGACGCATACATGAGCGCGGAGATTCTCTCGTGGTCGCGGACTAAGGGCGTTTTTGCGGGCATCGCGCTGAATGGCGCATCCATTCGTCCGGACCGGGAGGCCAACAAGGAACTGTACGGAGAAGCCATGGACAACCGGCAGATTCTGATGACGAAAACGGCGCCACCGCCGTCGGCGCGGCCGCTGCTCTCGGAACTCGACCGGTACTCGATGCGGAAGGAGCACAGTTAGGACGGTCTGTCCGCGCATGTGGGACAGGCCTGGGGGTCTGTCCTTCCTTTCTTACAGCAGCAGGTCGAGTGCCGCCTGAATCTCGCTACGCGTATGCAAATCGCCAATGCGCGTGGTGGCCTCAAGCCCCTGCCGGTAGAGCGACCGGGCGTCTTCGCGGCGTCCCAGTTTCTCCAACGTCTGGCCACCGTGATAATAAGCCGCCGGATAGTTTGGATTCACAGCCAGGAGTGCCCGATATTCCTCCATGGCGTTTTCCAATTCGCCGGAATTGGCGTACTCCATAGCTAAACCGTAGCGCGCGAAACTGTCGTTGGGATTCCGCGCCACCATATTCTTCAGCACTTCCAGCCGGTTGCTCATACCCCTGTGTTACCATACCTGCCGATGGCGTGTCCTTGTTTCTTTCCAACCGAGCGTATGCCGCGGTCCGCTGCCAACCGGACACCGCCTTTGCCTTTGGGCGACCCGTGGGCCGGGACCTGCCACGCTTTGCCCGGCGGCGACTGGCGGCCCGATCCGAACACGCTGCGCGAGCTTTGCAATTTCGGTTACGCAAAGGAGAAGTGCGGGCGCGTTCCCCCAGGCTCACCCGACGCCGTGCGCTTCAGTATTTCCCACGACCGCGAGGGAGTCATCCGCATCTATTGGGTAGTGGAGAAGGATCATCTGCCGTTCGCGCACGGCCCGCTCGAGTATTCGCGCGCGGATGAAGCTTTCCGGGAAGCGCATCCGGATTGCCGCCTGGTCCGCCAGGCGCAGGCATATATCAGCAGCTACTTGCGCCGGAAAGAGAACGCCATCCGTCCATGACCGCGCCCGATGCCACTAATACCACCCATGGGTCCGGCCAGGGGAAACCGGTAAGCGAATCCATATCCGAATATGCCGAACTGGCGCTGCCTACCGATGCCAACGGGTTGGGTAACGTGCTGGGCGGCAAGGTCATGCACCTGGTGGATCTGGCCGGAGCCATGGCGGCTATGCGGCACGCACGCAAGCCCGTGGTTACCGCGTCGTTCGACCACATGAATTTCCTGCATCCGATTCATATCGGGCAGTTGATGTTGCTGCATTCGCAGGTAAACCGGGTCTTTCATACGTCCATGGAAGTCGGCGTGAAGGTGATGGTAGAGGACCTGATGACCGGCCACAAGCAGCACACTTGTTCAGCCTATCTGACCTTCGTCGCCTTGGATGCGGACGGAAAGCCGACAGCCATTCAGCCGGCCGTGCCGGAAACCGAAGAAGAGATGCGGCGCTACCGCGACGCCGGCGAAAGACGGGCGTACCGGCTGGCCATGCGAAACCGTTCCCGCTAGTGCAGGGCTGGTTGCCCGGAGCGGGACTAAAAGTCCCGCCGGCACGCTGAAGCGTGCGCCGCGGACTGCCGCGAATCAAGCTTTATACATGTACTTGATGTTGGGCTTGTAGAGGAGCAGGTTGGGTTCGCCGTCGCGATTCACCTTCAAACAACATTTGTCGTACCACTCAATGATGCCGTGCAGGGTTTCACCATCCTTGAGAACGAACACCATGGGGGTTTTCGACTGCATCTGCTTTACGTAGTAGAAATTCTCAGCATTCGTCTGATCGGGCGGCACGGGTTTTTTCTGCGGCCGGCGCGGCGGGGCGATCTGCTCCTTGATCTCGTTCAGAGAAGGGCGGATGAGTTTACGGTTCGCAGATTCCACTGAAAGCCTTCCTTGTTGGCTGATTAAAGATATGGCCCACGGGCCCGCTCACAAACAGGAGCGGCGCGGGTTTAGTTGGATCAAGTTTTCTCCGACTTGAACATATATTTAACATATTGTTACGTTCTCCGCAAGGCGGCAGGCGCGCCGTCTTAGCGGCTGAACCACTTCTTCACCGCGGCCTTCAGGCGGGCGTAAAACGACGGATTCCCGGCCAGCACGCCGGGGGCTTGGGCCGGGGCCCCAGCACCGGCAACCTCGGGGCCAGGCAATATCGCGCCGGGCGCTTCGCAGGGTTGCTCGCCGGTGAAGCGGACGGTGGTGACGATGAACGAATAGCTGCGCCGCATCCGGGCGCCGGCGTCGCCGGCCAAGCAGACCGAAAAGCCGGAAGGCCGCGCGAACACGGGAAAATAACCTGCCACGTTGCGCTGGATATAGGCGGTCTCATAACGGTGGCGGCGCAGACTCCAGGTGAAAACGCGGAAACTGTCGAAATCGTAAGGACGTTCACCGCTGCCGATCGTGGTCCAAAGCCAATTGTGTTTCACCGCGTCGCCATCCCGCACGTCCGAAAGCGCGAAATACGAAGTGATGCGATGGCCTTCGGCATACTGCGCCACATCGTCGGGAATGGCCATATAAAGCCTACGGCTGAGCACCCAACCGCTCTCGCCCCTGGCATTGCGCACCAGGCTCCAGTCCTCCTTGGGCGGCGCATTGGCGGCGTGGCTTTCCGCGATAGCTTGCTGAACCTCGGGCGGCGTCTTGGAGAGCTCCTTCCAATTGGAAGGCGGAGGAGGAGCGGCCGGCAGCGGGGGCAGCGGATATTTCGGTTCTGCCCGTTTGCGTGCGGACAGAGCCCTGGGCTTGGGTAGAATCAGCGGCTTGCGCTCGGGTGGCGTGCGCGGGGCGCTGACATGCGCCACCACGTCTACTTTTTCTCCCTCCTTAACTTGCAGGAAGCTCGGCGAAAGGCGATTAGGTTCCGTGTGCACGTTCAGCAAGTCGTAGGTGCTGGCCACCCCTTGCGACGGCAGGGTCAGGGCGCGCCGCTCGACCTCCTTCAATGCGGCAATCTCTTCGGAGCTGAGCAGCAGGTGATCCTCGATCCACCCTTCCGCGCCGTTCGGCGCGCGGACCTTCATAAAGCGGCGGCGATGCTGGACGATTTCGAGCCGGTCGCCGTGCTTGACGGTGGCCACTACCGGCGACTGCAGCGGAATATCGCGGCGCAAGCCGAGCGTGGCAGGGCCGGCGTAAGCCTCGCCAATCGCCGGCGCGCGCGGCTGGCTACCGCGGCATGCGGATAGGGCCAGTGCAGCGAGCAACAGCAGCAGGGGCGGGGCGATGGGTAACGGGTGACGGGTGACAGGTTGCATCACCGCTTCTCCGTCACCACCGGTCGGTTGTAGACCTGCCTGAAAGCCTCGCCGGCGCGCTCGGCGGCCCACTGCTCCAGGCTGACATCGGCCGGCGACGAGAGCTGCAGCACCACTTGGCCATCGCGGATGTGGCAGCTCAGGGACTCGATACGCTCCTCGTGGCTCACGTCCAGGTTATCGGCCAGGCGCAACAGGGGAATCAGCAGCAGCACAATGCGTTTATCGTCGGCATTCAACGATTGCCAGTTGGAATGTACCGGCGTGGGCATGCTCTTGCGGTGGTAGCGGCACAGATTGGCGATCAGCCCGCGCTCGCGATTGGTGAACCCGGGCATGTCGGAGTTATTCACCAGATAGTAGGAATGCTTGTGATGGTTGGAGTCGGACACGAAGTGGCCGGCATCGTGGAGATAAGCCGCGGCTTCCAGCAGTTTGCCGACATGCGGCGGCAACTGATGCAGCGGCTGCAAATCGGTGAAGAGCGTATGTGCCAGTCCGGCCACTTTACGGGCGTGCGGCAGCGCCACGCCATAGCGGCGGCTCATCTGCTCCACCTCTTTGCGCTGTTCCCGGCTGAGCTGCGCCAATTCGCGTCCCACGCCGCGGGCGTGTAAATCCGCGATGATGCCGTCGCGTACGCCGGCCGCGGAGTAATACAGGCATGGAAGGCGGAAATCCTCCAGCACGCGCAGCAACACGCCGATGCCGGGCACGATGATTTCAGCGCGCTTGGGTCCGATTCCGATGGCCTTGCGGCGCTCCGCCAATTCCAGCACGCTGAGCTTTTTGTACAGGCGGCGCACTTCGTGGGCGGAAGCGCGCATACGGTCGGCCTGGTCGCGCTTCGTGCGCGGGATGCGGTTCACCGCGCAGACTACCGCCGAAGCTGTGGCCGAAGTGGCGATCACGCGATCCCAATGCGTGTTGCCGAAACGCTTGACGATGCCCGCCAGTTTCTCTTCGATGTATTCATGCATCTGGTGCAGCTCGTCCGGCAGGGGAGGGTCGTGGCGCAGGAAGATCTCCCGCAGGCGTACCGCGCCGAGGGGCTTTGAGAAGGAGTCGCGCAGTTTGCCGTGTTCACCCGCGATCAGCTCCGCGCTGCCGCCGCCGATATCCACGATCAACACGCGGCGGTTGAGATGCGGCCAGCGGGCCTCCACGCCCAGGTGAATCAAACGCGCTTCCTCGCGACCGGAAATGATTTCGACGGGAGCGCCGATGGCATTGGAGGCGCGTTCCACGAATTCGGCGGAATTGCGGGCATCCCTTACCGCGCTGGTGGCCACCGCGCGCACGCCTACGACTTCCAGCTTTTGATACTGCTGAGCCATACGCGCCAGCACGGTGCAGGTCATTTCGAGCGGCTCCTGCGCCAGCATGCCGCTGCGAAAGACGCTTTCGCCAAGCCGGGTGACGACGCGTTCGGAGGCCAGGACGCGCATGCCGGTTCCGGGTAGCACTTCGGCGGCAGCCATGCGGATGGAGTTGCTGCCGATGTCGATGGCCGCGTAGCGGGGCATAATATTCCAGTCTAGTTCAGTTCGCTTCGGCGGCTGCCGTCTGGCAGGCAGCGGGACTTAAAAGTCCCGCCGGCACGCTAAAGCGTGCGCCACGGCAGGCCTGATTGGGTTCAACATAGTTGGGGCCGCTCGAGTTAGTTACGCCTTTTGATCGAACGAAGCCAACTGGTGGCTGGGGGCAGCCAACCAGAGCTGGAATAGGAAATAGGGCTGTATGTGACTGATTCGGCAGGGCGAAGGGTCCCGGGACCGGACGCGTGACCGAAGTGCCCCTCAGGCGCTAAGATCGAGTCATGGAGATCTACATCCTGCGCCATGGAATCGCGGAGGAGCCCAAAGCGGGCGTGCGGGATGCCGAGCGGGCCCTGACCGACGTGGGCCGTGAGAAGCTGCGCGCCGTGCTGGAACAGGCGCACCAGGCCGATGTAAAGCCTTCCCTGATTTTGACGAGTCCGTACCGCCGGGCGACGCAGACTGCCCATATGGCCGGTCAGGTATTGCGGTGCAGTAAGATCGTGGAAACCGAGATTCTGGTGCCGGGCTCCGTGCCGAAAACGATTTGGGATGCGATTTGCGCGCATCGCCGCGAGCCCGCCCTGCTGCTGGCAGGACACGAGCCGCTCCTCGGAATGACCGTGGGATATCTGCTGGGGGTACCCGCGCTGCAGGTCGATCTCAAGAAAGCGGCGCTGGTACGCATCGATCAGGAGAGCTTTGGCGGCGCCCCGCGCGGTGTTTTGAAATGGATGCTCACGCCAAGACTGGTATAAGCTAGATAGCTGGCCCACCTTCCATGAAAATCGAAAAGGCTACCGCCCGCTACGAAGCGTGGCTCGCCAAACAGCTCACCATCGTCCCCGCCGATCTGCAATTGAAACACGCGGAAATGTCGGCGGCCCTGTTCCCATTCATGCGGGCGACCTATTATCGTTGGACGCAGATCTGGCCCGAAATCTGCGACGACCTGGTGGGCGCGCCGGTGGTGCTGGGCGTGGGCGACCTGCACGTCGAGAATTTTGGGACATGGCGCGATTCCGAAGGACGCCTGATCTGGGGCATCAACGATTTCGACGAGACCTGGCGGCTGCCCTATACCCACGACCTCGTGCGCCTGGCGGCCAGCGCGCACATTGCCATCTCGGAGAATCACCTGGCACTGGATCTGAAAGATGCGGCACAAGCGCTGCTGGAGGGCTACTCGGCATCGTTGGCGGCGGGCGGGCGTCCTTTCGTGCTGGCCGAGCATCACGCGCTCTTGCGTGAAATGGCGGTACACCGGCTGAAAGAGGTTTGCGGCTTTTGGGAGAAACTCGAGAGATGCGCGCCCGCGCAAAGGATTCCGGATAGCGCCGCGAAAGCCATTTCACGCATGCTGCCCGATCCGAAGCTGACCCACCGCCACGTGCGGCGCGTGGCCGGCCTCGGCAGCCTGGGACGCCAGCGTTTCGTGGCCCTGGCGCAGTGGCACGCGAGCAACATCGCCCGCGAAGCCAAGGCTATGGCGCCTTCCGCATGTTGGTGGGCCGCCGGATGTAAGGGTTCCTCGCGCATTCTCTACCAGGAGATCCTGGATACCGCGGTACGTAGCTCGGATCCCTATGTTAAGCAGAGGGGCAAGTGGATCGTGCGCCGCCTGGCGCCGGATTGCTCGCGCATCGAGCTGTCCGAGTTGCCCAAGGAGCGCTCGGAGAAGGTGCTGCTACACGCCATGGGGTTCGAAACGGCAAATGTGCATCTCGGCAGCAAGAAGGCCCGCGCCATTCAGGCGGATCTCGCCAAACGCGGCGTCGACTGGCTGTCAAAAGCCGCCGAAGATATGCTGAAAGCCGTCCGCCAGGATTGGGACGACTGGCGCGCAACGCATCCGCCGAAGAAACCCAAGTAGAGCTGAAAATTCGAAGGCTAGCGCCGGGCCGTGGCGGCCGCATTGGGTTTTGGCGCGGCTTCCGGTGGCGCCGGCGCGGTCTTGGCGTCTACTTCAGGCTTCGTCAATCCTAAATGGCGCCGCAGTTCGAGATCGATTCCTTGCCGGATATCCGCGTTGTCCTTTAGGAACTGGCGCGCGTTTTCGCGGCCCTGTCCGATCCGGTCTCCCTTATAGCTGAACCACGAGCCGCTCTTCTCGACCAGATTTTGCGCCACCCCCAGGTCGAGCAGATCGCCCTCTTTCGAGATGCCTTCGCCATAGATGATGTCGAATTCCGCCTCGCGGAAGGGCGACGCCACCTTATTCTTCACTACCTTGACCTTGGTGCGGTTGCCAACCACCGCATCGCCATCTTTGATCGCCGCAATGCGCCGGATATCCACGCGGATCGAGGCGTAGAACTTCAACGCCCGGCCGCCGGTAGTCGTTTCGGGATTGCCAAACATCACACCAATTTTTTCGCGGATCTGGTTGATGAAAATCAGGCAGGTCTTGGATTTCGAAACCACGCCGGTCAGTTTGCGCAGCGCCTGCGACATCAGGCGCGCCTGCAATCCCATGTGGCTGTCGCCCATTTCCCCATCCAACTCGGCTTTAGGCACCAGCGCGGCCACCGAATCCACCACCAATACGTCGATCGAACCCGACGCGATCAGGGCGCCGGTGATCTCAAGCGCCTGCTCGCCGTAATCGGGCTGCGAAACTAACAGGTTGTCGACGTCCACACCGAGCTTGCGCGCGTAGGCGGGATCGAGGGCATGCTCCACGTCGATGAAGGCCGCCATGCCCCCCTTTTTCTGGGCCTCGGCAACTACTTGCAGAGCGATGGTAGTCTTGCCGGAGGATTCCGGGCCATAGATTTCGTTGATGCGGCCACGCGGGAAACCGCCCACGCCCAGCGCCGCGTCGAGCGAGATCGAACCCGTGGAAATCACGGCCACCGGAACGATGGCATCCTTGGACCCGAGGCGCAGGATAGAGCCTTTGCCGAACTGCTTTTCAATCTGACCCAGCGTGGCTTCTAATGCGCGGGCGCGCTCTTTTTCATCCATGAGAGAACTCCTTAAAAGTGGCGAAAGGAGATTATAGCAGTGTTTGCAAGAAGGCGAAAGTGAGGCGAAACTCGAAACCCGGAGACCGTCCGCCGCATCCCGAAAGAGTGCCCCGCCGTGAATTGGACTTGCGCGAATCCGGGCGGCGCGGCTATACTGGCATTTTCCAGACCGTATTTATGACGGCACGAGACGAATACGATCCACTGGCCCCGCAGCGCGAGGCGGCTTTCTTCTACGGACTTTTCCTGCGCGGCCATACCGTGGAGGCTTTACGGCAGGATATCGATGTACCCCGGCCGCTGCTCGACAAGTGGATGAGGGCACAGGATTTCGAAGCCGCCTTCCGCGAAAACCTGCAACGCGTTTATACCTATCGCAAGCAAGTGCTGGCCATTTTCGATGGGCTGGTGCTGAACGAGCAAAACCGCCCCCGCGTGCAGTAGTCCGCCAGAGCGGGACTTAAAGGTCCCGCCGGCACGCTAAAGCGCGCGCCACGGCTTCTACTGCCGCGGCAAAAGCTTCAAACAGTTTTCGCTGTTCCGCATCCCGGCGGGCCTGGTCTTCCGGGTGCCACTGCACCGCCAATGCGAACCGCCGGTCGTCCCGTTCCAGCGCTTCGATCACGCCATCGGGGCTGGATCTGGCCGCTACACGCAAGCCAGCGCCAACCCGCCCCACCGCTTGATGATGGCGGGAATTGACGGCATGGACGCCTTCTCCCAGAATGTCTGCCAGGCGCGTGCCCGCCGCGACCACGACGGGATGGGCCGGCAGCGCCGGGTCCTGTCCCCGGGCCACGTGCAGCGTGGAGTTTTCCAGATGCTGGATCAGCGTGCCGCCGTGCGCGACGTTGAACAGTTGCATGCCGCGGCAGATACCCAGCACAGGAAGATCGGCGGCCAAGGCTCGATGGAGCAGGCCTAACTCCATTTCATCCCGCGCATCGTCGGGCGTTTCATTGGCGGCGTCCGGAGGGGCAAAATAAAGGGAAGGGTTCAGGTCCGTGCCGCCGCTCAAGATCAAGCCCTGCAAACCGGGAAAGGCGCCGGGGGCATCGGGAGAAAGCAGAACGGGCTCGACGCCGGCGGCGCGCAGGGCCTCGGCATAAGGCTCGGCTTTGTGCCCTTCGCGAAATGTCAGCCCTGCGGTCAGGATCATTCGGGCGCCTTATGCCCGGCCTGGTGGCCGCGCTCCTTCATCGGCACTAATAGATGAAGCGTGATCAGATTTAACAAACTAAGGATAACAGCGATTTCCAGGTGCCTCTCGGCGACCGCGGCGCCGATCACGCCGGTGTTCCAGATGCTGGCGGCCGTGGAGGTTCCGTGGACGTTACCCTTGGCGCGCATAATCGCGCCGCCGCCGATGAATCCGATACCGGTAGTCAAGCCCTGAATAATGCGGGAGCGCGCCGCCGGGTCGGGGCCCCCAAGCGTATCCGCCAGCAACACATAGCCGCAGCTAGCCATGGCCACTAAAGGAAAAGTGCGCAGCCCGACGCTGTGCTGGACTTTTTCGCGCTCCCATCCGATAGGCAGCGCCAGAAGATACGCCCCAATTACCTTTGCGGC
>JBEKIM010000039.1:0-30140 GCA_050011755.1 Bryobacteraceae bacterium
CTCGCATACTTCCTGGAGAGTTGCCGCGCGTTCGCCCGGGCGGAAACCATCAACGTCGCGATTTTCGGGCGCTTCAAGGCCGGCAAGAGCAGCCTCCTGAACCACCTTCTGGGCGCGCCGATTCTGCCTTGCGGCGTGATCCCAGTCACTTCGGTCATCACCGAAATCGAGTTTGGCCCGGTGGAGAAGGCCGAAGTGCGCTTCCTCGATGGGCGTTCGGAGCCGGTCGCACTCGGGCGGATCGCAGACTATATTGCAGAGACTGCGAATCCCGGCAATGCCAGGCAGGTTGCCTCGGTGCACCTCGCAGTGCCCGCCATGGCGCCCTATCGCGGCATCTGTTTCGTAGACACGCCGGGTCTCGACAGCGTATTCGAGCATAACACCGACGCCTCCATCGAGTGGCTGCCTAACACGGGTTTGGCGTTGGTGGCGGTGGGAGTCGACCCGCCACTTTCCACGCACGATATAGAACTGATCCACAGCTTGAGCCGTTTTACGCCCAATATCTCGGTGCTGCTGACCAAGGTCGATACGCTGTCCCCCGATGAGCGCACCGAAGTCGAAGGATTTGTGCGCGGACAATTGGGACGCCATTGGAACGGCTCCGTAGGCGTGTTTCCCTTTTCCATCCGGCCCGGATTCGAAGCTCTGCGCGAAAAACTCGACCAGCAGGTCCTGGCGCGGGCGCGTGCCGAGGCCGGCAGCCAACGCGCCGCCATCCTGCGCCACAAAACCGAGTCGCTGTTGGGCGAATGCCGCGCCTATCTGAACGTCGCGCTGAAGGCCGCGGAGTCGGCCGATTCCGATCGTGAAGAACTCCGCGGCCGGATTTTCGGCCAGAAGGAATCGTTGGACGACGCGCGCCTGACGCTGCGCCTCATCGCCCGGCATTCGCGCGCGGGAGCGCGCGCCGCATTCGAAGAGATGCTCCGGCCGGACGAGTCACCGGTGCGGCAGCGGCTGCTCGATGGCCTGGATCGGGAGTTTCCAGCCTGGACGCGCAGCCTCGGTTTCGCCATGGAGCGCTTCGACGAATGGCTGCGCGCCGGCGTGGCGCGGGAAATAGCGGCGCTCTCGAGCCGGCATCGCGACGAATTCCTGGAACCGGCCCGGCGCGCCGGACGCCAACTGGCGCAGTCGCTCCAGGATTTCCGGAACCGGCTGGCGAAGCAGACACTCGAAGCGCTGGGCGTGCCGTTCGAGACGACCCAAATCGAACTCACGACCCAGGACCCGCGATCGCCGGATATCCGGGTTGGCCGGATCTTCGATCATAACTGGGAGTTACTCTCGATGGCATTGCCCATGTCCCTATTACAAGGCGCGGTGAAAAGACACTTCGAGCACAGAGTAGCGGATATCGTGTTCATGAACCTATCGCGCCTGGCGGCTCAATGGGAGGAAGTTACGGGCGCCGCGCTGCTGGCCTTGGAAAAGGACTCGATCGCGCGGCTGGATACGCTGGCCGCCACCATCGAGAAGCTGATCGCATCGGCCGGCGAGGACGCGCCGCGCATCCGCGAAGATTTGAACAGGATCGCGAATCAAATCGTCGCGTGACCGCACAATGCCTTCCGCACCGCGGCTTCGAACCCGCGCGCCTCCGGCTCGTGGTCTTCGCGTACGGGCACGTGCCATTAGCGCCCTGAACCGAAGGCCACATCCAACTCACCGCTCCGGCCTGCGCGGACGTACCGCACACACGCGACCGACGGCAGGCGCGCCGAGTGGCTGACCGTGCCGTATCGTTCGTATCTCCCATGCTGCCGCTCTGCGATCCACAGCAACCGCCGCGACGTGACCAACACCAGATCGCCGGCCGGCCAATCGCTCCGCCGAAAGCGCCAGCGCTTACGCGGCCCGCCGAGCCCCGGCTGGAAAAACAGGGCGAGCGGCGCCTCTCCGGGGAGCTGTTCCGCCGACTTCGCGTTCTCGAACTTCAGATTGAGCGGTTCACCGAAGACCGCCGCGGCGGAAGGGGTCTGCGGGGTTGACGCCGCCGGCAGCCAGCGGTCTTCGATAATCCGCACGCACTTTTCAACCGCATTCGTGCCGCGGGTATTATACGGCAAGCGTTCACGGCCTCCCTTCCATGTCAGGACCACCCAGCCGGTGAGCAGGATGCGGCCCCACTCGACACACTCAATAGACTCCAGGGGCACCCGGACGGGCCGTTCTCCAGACTCCGGATGCGGCGAGATCAGGAGCTCGCCGCCGCCCATGAGCAGAATGCGCGCGTGGTAATCGCGGCGACCCAGCCAGCCTGGGTCGGCGCGCGGCAGAAATACGCCGGCATCGACGGCCACGAAATCCTCCGGCAGTGCGAAGCCGGCTGGAACTTGGGAGAGCGCCTCTATCGCGAACGAAAAACGATACTGCCGCGAGTCGACACGGCTCTGGACCAGGTCTGGGATAGAGCTCACCGGCTCGCCTCCTCCAATCGGGCCAGATCGTCCAGAATCGTTTGTCGCTCGTCGGCGGCGACCGTCGCCGGCGACATCAGCCGCCCCATTTGTGCGCGATAGGCATCCGCCGAGGAGTCAAACCTCAATTGAAGCTCCGCCAGAGCCTTACGAACCCAATTCTCGATGAGGCGGCCGTGGGTGTTGAACGCCTCTGCGAGCGGCTCTTCGAGCACCCCCCGCAGATGGCGATGGATGCGATTTCGCGCCAGTGTTCTTGGGAACCGGATCCAGGGGCGCGCAAAAGTTGCGCCCAGGTCCGGCAAATCGAAGCGCGGCATCTCACGGACGGCGCTCAGTAATTCTTCTTCCATCGGTGTGTCATGGCTGCCCAGCGCCGCGGCCGTCCGCTGGAGTGCCGACGCCAGCTCGCGGGCGAGTTGCCGGAGATGGTCGAACACCTCGGTCGCCGTCGAGGCCGTCCCGGCAATCGCTTTCGCGACGGCGGCGCCAGGGTCGGCCCCATCCGCCGCGGCGCCGGTCCAGAGTTCGAGCAGGGCATCGGTCGCGTCGTCGAGCGCGCGCGGCATCAACTTGCGTATCTCGCCGGAAGCGTGCAGACAAAACACCCTGGCGTGTTCCAGCTTGCCGGCAGACTCGCGCAAGTCGCGCTCCAGGACGGGGAGTGCATCCCGCTCCAGCGCCGGGACGGTTGCCCCGCCGTTCAGTTTCGCTCGCAGCGCGATTTCCACAGCCTCGCGCAGCACGCCGGACTTCCGCCGGATCGACTCCTGCGCGAGCTGGCGATGCCGTGCGTAAAGCGGCGCGATCTCTCCCGAAAACCATTGTTCCAGGAGATGCGCGTGCGAACCGGCGGTGCTGACCGCGTGTACGCCAACCTCCGCACCCAGGTGGGCGCGAAGCTGCCGGGCGGTGTAATCGAGCGCGGACTCCAGATCGCAGGACGGCAGCAGGTCGGCCTTGCTCAATAGCACCTTGACCGGAATGGCCGCTTCATAGAGGCGTCGTATGGTCGAGAGATCCTCGTCGTTCAGCGGGCTTCCCGCGCCGATCAAAACCAAGCCCAGATCGCATTGCGGCAGATAGGCCAATGTCTCGGCCGCTCCCGCGGCGGCCAGGGAACCGAGACCCGGCGTATCCACGAACGCGAGCCCGCTTACTAGACGTGCGGCAGGCAGTTCCACCACTAGTCGCATGACGCCCTTGCGATTCCCGGGGTTATGCACCTCGCTCACGAACTCAGGCAAGCGCTCGATGGCCAGCCGCTCCACCGTGCGATCCGCAAAGCTCACGGTCAGCAAAGTCTGGCTGCCGCCGATCAGCCGGGTGGGGACTGCCGTTATCGGATTCACGCCAACAGGCAATACCGCGATCTCTAAGATGTGATTCAACAGAGACGACTTTCCGGAACTGACCCTGCCGAACACCGCAATCTCAAACCGGCTGGATTCCAGACGCTCCACAATCATCGAAAGACGCGGACGCAACTCCACGAATCCGCGATCGGCAATAATGCGATCGATTTCACGGAGCGGATCGAGTCCTCCCGCGGTCGTCTGCAGACGCTCCAGGCGCGCCTGGAGGGCAGCTTCCGGGCCATCCGCCAACGCGGTACCCAGCCTTTCCAGCAAACCCTCCAGTTCCGCGCAGAGCCCTTCAAGCTGCGGCGTCATCGCCCGAGGCACTTCGCCATAGCCGCGCAGGTAATGGGGAGCCATCTCCTGAACGGCAATCCGCACGAACGTCAGAGAGACCCGGACGGAGTGGAGAGAACCCAGGGCAGGTGAATCGGCGACGATACCCAGCCCGTCCAGGGCTCGCGCCAGTTGATTGCGAAAGCGCACTAAGTTGCTGCGCACCAGTTGGACTTGAGTGGGTGCAAGATCCGCGGCGTACTTCGGGAAAATCGATTTCGATTCCGAAGCGCCGAGGATCGCTTCTATCTCCGAAAGCAGCTTATCGACGTACCGGGCACTGCTCAGAAGCCGCCGCCGCTGGGCCTCGTTTAACGAACTCACGGTCGCCATCCGGGAAGATCTCCTCTCTAGTAGGAGTCATCTGCCCAACGGGCGGTTCAAGGTGAACTCCAACACCCTTGGATTCCATTATCGCGCCAAAGCGGGTGGACCACCCAGGCGGCGGACAGGCCAGTAGGACCGTCCCACCTGCTAGTCTGAAATCAGGCCCATGCACCTGTTTATGACTCTGGCCCTGTTCGCCGCCGCTGCGCCCGAAGGGGTTGTGCTCAAGCCCGTCGCCAACATGTACGCGCAGCCGGCGGACGACGCCGAGGTAGTGTCGCAGGCGATTTACGGAAGCAACGTCCGTGTGGTGGAGACCCGGCCGGGTTGGCTTCGCGTGCGCACGGCCGACGACTACACCGGCTGGATGCCCGAGAGCGGGCTGCGCCGGGGCGCCAGCTACGCAGATCCTTCTGCAAAGGGCGCCAGAGTGGTCCGGGTCGAAAGCCTGTTCGCGAACGTCTATTACGAACCCAACGTCACCCGGCGGCAGCCTCTGATTACCGTGCCTTTCGAAACGCGCCTGGAGGCGATCGCCGAGCCACAGGACAATCCACGCTGGCTGGAAATCCGCCTGCCCGACGACCGCGCCGGCTGGCTGCAGCGCGGCGACGTTACCTTCGAGAACCGGCCTCTCTCCGTCGCGGAAACCATCGAACTGGGACGGCGCTTCCTGGGACTGCCTTACACGTGGGGCGGCACATCCAGTTTTGGCTATGATTGTTCGGGTTTCACGCAGATGTTGTGCCGCCGCCGGGGCACCCTAATGCCGCGGGATGCCGACATGCAAGCCTCCTGGGAGGGCGTGGTCCCGGTAAAGCGGGAGGACTTGAAGCCCGGCGATTTGCTCTTCTTCGGCAGCGCCACCGGCCACATCACGCACACCGGCATGTATGTCGGAGAAGGCAAATTCATCAACGCGACCACTTGGATTCGCCCGGTCGTACAAATCTGCGATCTCGGCGATCCGCACTGGACGCGTTTGCTGGTCGCATGCAGGAGACTCAAATGAATCGCCGTCATTTTTTCCTGGCGCAGGCCGGATGGCCCGCCGTGCTGGCATCCTCCGGCAGCGGCGCGCCGCGCGCCACGGTGCGCACAGAAATCCAGCGCCTGAAACTGCGCCACACATGGACCACCACCATGTCGTCGAGCGACTACCGGGATACTGTGTATGTCGCCTACACCAACGACGGCGTCACCGGCCACGGCGAGGGCGCGCCCATCGTGCGCTATCGCGAGAACGCGGAAGGCGCGCGGGCAGCGGTCGATTCCGTACGCGAGTGGCTGGCCGCGGCCGATCCGTGGCTATTCGCAAAAATCATGCAGCAGGTCTTCAGGCGCGTGGAAGGCGAGTGGGCCGGGAAGGCGGCCATCGATATCGCGCTGATGGACTGGGTGGGACAAAAACTGGGCGTGCCGCTCTATCGCTACTTTGGCCTGGACCCGCGCGACACGCCCGTAACCACGTTTTCGATCGGGATCGACAATCCCGAGATGACCCGGCAGAAAGTCCGCGAGGCGGCCGATTATCCCGTGCTGAAAATCAAGGTCGGGCTGGACACCGACGAAGCCACCATCGCCGCCGTACGCAGCGCCACGGACAAGCCCCTGCGGGTGGACGCGAACGAGGGATGGAAGGACAAGGAAGTCGCCGTGCGCAAGATCGACTGGCTGGCCGGGCAGGGCGTGGAGTTCGTGGAACAGCCCATGCCCGCCGGCATGCTGGAGGAAATGCACTGGGTGCATAGCCGCGTGCACGTGCCGCTGATCGCGGACGAGGCCTGCCGCCACGCTTCCGACATCCCGAAGCTTTTGGGCGCGTTCGACGGCGTGAACGTGAAGCTGGACAAAGCCGGCGGGATTCTGGAGGCGTACCGTATGATCCAGGTAGCCCGTTCCCTCGGCTTGAAAACCATGTTGGGCTGCATGATTTCAAGTTCCGTCTCGGTGACCGCCGCGGCGCACCTTTCGCCGCTGGTGGACTATGCGGACCTGGATGGCAATCTGCTGATCGCCAACGATCCTTTCTCGGGCGTGCGGGTGGAAAAAGGAAAGCTGATTCTGCCGGCCCGGCCGGGACTGGGCTTGCGGGCCGTAGGGTAACCGCGTTCGCCGCGCTGTAACCGCGGCCAGTGTTAAGTATCCGGCGAATACGATCTCACAAATTCGCTCAGTCGCGCCGCAAAGCCGCCGCCGGGTCCACGCGCGCGGCGCGCCGGGCCGGAATGTAGCTGGCCGCCAGCGAAACCGCGCCGAGCAACGCGGCCACGCCTATGTAGGTCGCGGGATCGGTGGCCTTCACCTCGAACAGCATGCTGGAAACCAGGCGCGTGGCGGCCACGGCGGCGATCAATCCGATGGCCAGGCCGATGCCGGTAAGCACCATGCCCTGCCGCAGAACCAACCGCAGGACGTCGCTCGAGCGCGCGCCCAGCGCCATTCGCAGACCGATCTCACCTGCGCGCTGTCCAACGGTATAAGCCATGACGCCGTAAACACCGGCCATCGCCAGGCACACCGCGATCGCCGCGAAAAGCGCCAAAAGCATCGTGCGGAATCGTGGCGCGGCGATATTCTCCGATAGCAATTCAGCCATGCTGGTGAACTTCACCGGGACCTCGGCCGATCGGGCGCGTACTTTTCGCTGGATCGGACCCCATAGGGCGGAGCCGGCAACCGAGGCGCGCAGCACGATGTTCAGCGCGGTCGCGGTTTGCGGGTGCTGCTCGTAGGGCATGACGATTTCCGGCGCGGGTTCGACGCCCGGCCCGTATTGCCGGACGTCTCCTACCACGCCCACGATCTTCATGAACTTCGGCGAGTCGAGCCCGCAATAAATCAAGCGGCCCAGGGGATCCTCGCCTGGAAACGATTTGCGCGCCAGGGTTTCGTTGATGAGCGCGGTAAAGGGAGCGTCATAGGTATCGCCGTCGTTAAAGTCGCGCCCACGTTTGAGCAGGACTCCGAGGGCGGCGAACGCGCCCGGAGTGACCACGGATAAGACCGCCTGTGGCGTGTTTGGCGTTAACCTGCCGAGGCGATCGACAAAGTAGGACCCATCCGAGAAGACCGTGCCCGGCGTGTTGCGGACTCCGCCCACGGCTGTAATCCCGGGCAGCGTCGCCAGATCGGCCAACAGATCCTTATAGAATCGGGTGGCGCGGCGCGCACTATTCATGTCCGACGAGGGCACATCCGATTGCATCACCAGCACGTGTTCCGGGCGAAAGCCCAGCGCGACATTGTGCAGCGCGGCGAAGCTGCGGATGAGCAGGCCCGCGCCGGCTAACAGCATCACGGACAGCGCCACTTCCACCACCACCAGGGTCGTGCGCGTTCGGCTCGCCCGGCCGCCGCCGACTGCCCGGCTGGCGCCCTGTTTGAGCGTTTCATTCAGATCGACGCGCGAAATCTGCAGCGCGGGCGCCAGGCCAAATAGCAGGCTGGAGGCCATCGAGAGAACCAACGTGAACGCCAGCACCCACAGATCGATGCTGCTTTCCGCCAACCTGGGAATGTTGCCGGGCGCGAGCGCCACCAGCGCATCCGATCCCCACTTCGCCAGTAACAGTCCCGCCGCGCCGGCGATCAGCGCCAGCACCATGCTTTCCACAAACAACTGCCGTACGATCCGTCCGCGGCTGGCGCCCACTGCCGCGCGAATGGCGATCTCGCGCGTACGCGCGGTGGCCTTTGCCAATAGCAGATTCGCCACATTCGCGCATCCGATCAGCAGCACCAACGCGACCGAGCCCAACAGCAGGTACAGCGTCAGCTTGACGTTGCGCACCATTTCGTCCCGCATACGCGAGACCGCTACCGACTTGCCTTCGTTGCTTTCCTTATACTGCCGCTGCAGGCGCGCGCCAATAGCGGTCATCTGGGCCTGCGCCTGTTCCAGACTGATGCCCGGCTTCAGCCGCCCCACCACCAGGTAGTTGTGCGCGGAGCGCGAAGGCGTCTCGGCGAACAGCACGTTGGCCGGCAGCCAGATATCGGTCTGGTTCGGAAAGTGGAACCGCGGTGGCAGCACTCCGGCGATGCTGAAGCTCTTTCCCATCATGCGCACGGCTTGCCCGAGTGCGTTGGCATTCGCGCCAAAATGACTCTGCCAGTACGAATAGCCGATCAGCACGGCGCCCGCCCCGCCCGGCTTTTGCTCTTCGGGTGAGAACAACCGGCCCTCCACGGGCTCAACGCCAAAGACCTGGAAGAACTCCGGCGTCACCTCGGCCACGTGCGCGTATTCGGCCGACGCGCCCGACATCACGGAGGCGGAATCGTCATCATAGTAGGCCATGGCGGCGAATGCCGTGCTCTGATGGTGCCAGTCGTGGAAATCGGGCGCGGATACCTGACCGTGGCCGCCGCTCTTCCGCCATAGCGACGAAAGCGTGACGATACGGTCCGGATCGCGATACGCCAGAGGCTTGAGCAGCACCGCGTTCACCACGCTGAACACAGCGGTATTGGCGCCGATACCGAGCGCCATGACCGCCACGGCGAGCAGGGTGAATCCGGGATTCTTGCGCAGGGATCGCAGGGCGAATTTGAGGTCCATGCTTAAAGCAGGTGCAGGCCCAATCGATAGTGCAGGGTTTAAACGGGTTGCCGGGCGATGCGGTGTCCGCTTGTGGGACACGGCTGGCCTACCTCGCACAGCCGCCGCCGCGGACTCAGTTGGTCGGCTCGCCCGCGTGGTGATCCAGAAAATCCTGATCGATGGCTTTGCGCCCGGCAAAGCCTTCGTGTGTGCCATGCCAAAACCGGATGGACTGCTCGTCCAGCTTCCAGCACAGGTAAACCTCTTCGCCGCGAAACAGCGTAGGGAAGTCCGCCAGCCCCTTGTCCAGATCCTTCACCAGCACGCCGGCCTGTTCGAAGTTTTCGAGCAACGACCGCAACTTCTGGCCGGCCGCATCGCGCCGCTCCTTGTCGTCCGCCGCCCGCGCGCGATCCGCGACGATACCGCCCATCATGGTAATGCGGGTGGCCAGCGCCTGCACGGCACGCTCAGCCTCGTCGTATTGCAGCTTCATGGCGACCGCCTCAACCATCCAATCGCGGACCTGCGGAAGCATGCGCTCGGCCTCCCACAGTGTGAAGCGTTTGGCCATTTCAGGCGACCGGTTCCGCGTAATGCGAAGCCACGTAGTCGTCCACCATCCCGATGAACTCGGCTACGATGCGATCGCCCTTGAGGGTGGTAATCAGGCGGCCGTCCACGAAGACCGGCGCCTTGGGTTCTTCGAAAGTGCCCGGCAGCGAGATACCCAGGTTGGCGTGCTTGGATTCGCCGGGTCCGTTGACCACGCATCCCATCACCGCCACCTTCATGCTCTCCACGCCCGGATGTTTGGCCTTCCAGACCGGCATCTGCTCGCGCAGATAAGTCTGAATCTGATCGGCCATCTCCTGGAAGAATGTGCTGGTGGTGCGGCCGCATCCGGGGCAAGCCGTTACCTGCGGCGTGAAACTGCGGATACCCAGCGACTGCAGGATCTGCTGCGAGACGATCACTTCCTCGGTCCGGTCGCCGTTGGGCATGGGCGTCAATGAGGCGCGAATCGTGTCGCCGATGCCCTCCTGCAAAAGGATCGCCAGGCCGGCGGTAGTGGCCACGATGCCCTTCGATCCCATGCCGGCTTCGGTGAGTCCCAGGTGCAGCGCGTAATCGCAGCGGGCGGCCAGGGCGCGGTATACATCCACCAGGTCTTGTACGCCGCTGACCTTGGCGCTGAGGATGATGCGGTCGTGCGCCAGCCCGTATTGCTCGGCCGCGGCCGCCGATTCGAGGGCGCTCACCACGATAGCTTCGAGCGTGACCTCGCGCGCGTCCTTAGGTTCCGCCAGGCGTGAATTCTCGTCCATCAGGCGGGTAAGCAGGGCCTGGTCGAGCGACCCCCAATTCACGCCGATACGCACCGGACGATTGTATTCAACGGCCGCCTCGATCATGGTGCGGAAATTGTCGTCGTGCTTCTTGCCGATGTTCACGTTGCCGGGGTTGATGCGGTACTTCGAAAGAGCCCGCGCGCACGCGGGATACTTGCGCAGCAGAATGTGGCCGTTGTAATGAAAATCGCCGATGATGGGCACGCGCACGCCGAACTTGTCCAGGCAGTCCACGATCCTGGGGACGGCCGCGGCCGCCTGTTCGGTATTCACGGTAACCCGCACCAGTTCCGAACCCGCGCGCGCCAGCGCCATCACCTGATTTACGGTGCCGGTTACATCGGCGGTGTCGGTGTTGGTCATGGACTGCACGACAATCGGATAATTGCCGCCCACTTTGACACCGGCTACGTCTACCACTGCCGCCACGCGGCGGGGCTTCACTGCCATCGATCCTCCTGGGGAATCTTAATTTTAGCATTGTGGCTCCGGCGGCCACCGCGCCGCGTCGTATACAGTGAAGTGGTGACCGCGGTGGAGGTGTACGAATTGACCACGGAGGGTGGCGCGACGGATTTCGCGCGGGTGATCGCGGCCTGCCAGGCCTTCGGACCCTACTGCCTGATCGGCGGCTTGGCCGTCAATTGCTACGTGGAGCCGGTTTATACCCTGGACGCCGATTTCGTGGTGGCCGATTCCGACCCGGCAGCTCTGGCGGCGACGCCGCCGGTGAGCCAACTTCGCATTCAATTTACGACCGACGAGAGATACCAGCCGTTCCTTTCGCGGTCCGTGGAGGCCGAAGTCCTGGGAGTGTGCGCCCGGATCGCCTGTCTGGAAGACGTCACGCAAGGCAAGCTCTGGGCCTACGGCGATCCGCGGGCTCGCCTGAGCAAGCGCAAAAAGGACGAGTTGGACCCGATCCGGCTGGCGGAGGCGTATCCTGAACTGAAATCTCTGTATCCGGCCGAGCTACGGGGCCAGCTCGATCGCGGATGATCCTTCCGCTTTCGCCCGGCTGGCCACGGTCCCGTTGATCACGATACACAGCGAAGTCTGGACGCCGATTTCGTGTTGGCCGCTTCCGGCCCGGCAGCCTTGGCGGCCACGACACCGGTGAGCCAACTTCGCATTCAATTCACGACCGGCGAGAGATACCAGCCCTTCCTTTCCCCGTCCGCAGAGGCCGAAGTCCTCGGAGTGCGCGCCCGGATCGCCGGCTTGAAAGAACGCAAGATCCTGGAAGTGGTTAGACTAGCTTCGCCAAGCATTTCGTCCAGTGATCGAAGTCGTCTCGTAGCTACGCTGTATGTACTAAAATGAAGAGCTGATGGCGGTGCGCTTCGAGTGGGATGAGGGCAAGGATCGCGCGAATATTGTGAAGCACGGCGCCGGATTTGAGGAAGCCGGAAGAGTCTTTAGCGACCCGCACGCAATCATCCGCGAAGACCGCGCGATCGAGGGCGAAGAGCGCCTGCACGCAATCGGCTATGTAGACCGTGTTCTCCTGATTATCCGTATCGCTTCGGCCCGCAAAGCGACGCCTGCCGAGAGGAAATTGTATGAAGAAAGCCAATGAAACGCCCAGCAGAATGATAACCAGGACGATTGAGCAGATCGAGAAACGCAGACTCACGAAAGCGGAACGCGAGCGGCTAAAGCGTCTCGCCGCGTTGCCTGACGATCAGATCGACACGAGCGATATTCCAGAAGTGAAGGACCCGGCAGGATGGGCGAGGGTGCATGAGCATCCAGAACACCCTCTTCACCGCGTATTGTCGCGCCTTTTGTCCATCCGGCTGCCAGAGCCCGACATCGCGCTGGCGCAGAAACTCGCCCAATCGAAGGGCCTGCCGTACCAAACCTATATCAAGTCGCTACTGCACGAAGCACTCGAACACGAGCGTGAGTTGGCCGAGCGGAAGTGATCGCCCCGTTTGGCGCCGGGAGAGCTTGCTTTAATCGAAATAATGCAGAGCATTTTTTGGGCTCGGCGTCTCGGTAGCTGCTTCGACAGACCTGCCAGAGCCGAGTGGCGTTAAGATTGCCGCTGGCATCGCGATCGAGCGGTGCGTAAGGGGAAGGCTCCGTGCGGGAAATACTGAAAGGCATGGACGGAATAGGTTTGCGCCCATCCGCTGCGGCGATGGCCAGGGCGAAAGCGAGCACGAAAAGAAGGCGGTGAAAAACCACCGTTCCGAATCCCGAGTTGAAATCGCTGTATCCGGCCGAGCTACGGGACGAGCCCGATCGCGGATGATCCTTCCGCCTTCGCCCGGCTGGCCACAGTCTCGTTGTTCACAATCGGGTTCGCCCAGAAGCCAATGCCCAGCACCCAGCCGAAGGCCAGATAGAGCAGCAGGATTCCTACCCGAAGACCGAAGTGGTCGCTAATATACCCAATGGCCAGCGGCACGATCGCGCCGCCGGCGATCCCGGTACACAGGATGCCGGACACCGTCCCGTGATGTTCGCTCACCGAATTGAGCGCCAGCGATACGATCATAGGCCACATGGCGCTGGCGCCCAGTCCGATGAGCGGGAATGCGACGACGGAGACGGCATCCGAGCCGAATACGGCAAGGGTCAGCATCAGTAGAGTCAAACCGGACCCGCCGATCAACACCTTGCGCGAATCGAACCGGCGCACCAGAACGACGCCGATCGCGCAACCCGCGGTCATCAGCCCCCAGAACCAGGAGACGGCCAGCGCGCCGGTGGTTTGCGGATCGCGGTGATGATAGGTCGCCAGAAACTGCGACATCCAGTTGGCCGTGCCCTGCTCCGCGCCCACGTAGGCGAAGGTGCTGGCAAAGAACAACAGGACTACGGGCATGCGAAAGACGCTGCGGTGCGTTTGCCAGTTTCCGGATTTCTCATCCTCCTGCCGCTCGACCTTGGGGAAGCGCACCAGCGCCAACAGGGCCACCATGATCGCCGAACTGGCCGCCAGCAGCCAGTAGACGGAGATCCAGGCGAGGCCCGATGGCACCACGCGCGCCAGCATCCCGACCAATATGCCGGCCCGGTCCGGCGCGCCGCTTTCCAGGTTGCGCACGAAGTACGAATAGACCAGCGGGCTGATGAACGATGCGCAGCCGAACACCAACTGCGATAGCGTGGCATTGAAGGCAAAGTGCTCCGACCCACCGGCTACGCGCAGCAACGGATTGATCGCGACCTGGAGCAGAGCCATGCCCACGCCGATCAGAAACAGCGACGCAATCGCGACCGGATAAACGGGAAATACGGCGAAAAAGAGAGCGCCGGCGAACGCCAACCCGAATCCGGCCAGGATCACCTTCTTTTCGCTCAGCCACTCCACCAGGATGCCCGCCGGTATGGAGGCCACTCCGTACGCAATGAAAAAAGCGAATGGCAGGAAGCCGGCGGCCGTCAGCGTGAGGTGAAAGCTATGGATAATATCCGGAATGATCGGCCCCAGGATGTTGGTCAGCAGGGCGATCACGAAGAAGATCGCCAGCACCACTCCGACCAGGTAAGGACGGCGCACCGGCGGCTGCGGACTCATGCGTTCATTCAATGGTCGTGACCTTGGTGAGCAGCCGGAATTTGCCCGGCTGGTGGCCGGCCAGCGCGGCCAGCGCCAGCGAGATCATTTGAACGGGAAGGACCTCGACGATGGGGCGAACGGCGGGGGCGGTGCGCGGGATGCGAAAAATACTGTCCTCCGTCTCCGTCCCGGCCAGCGCGGCCTTCCCGCCGGCTTGGCGCACGTCGCGAACCAGGCCCTCGTTCAGAGCCGCCGTTTGCGGGTCGCCGGCGAAGACCAGCACAAAAACATCCGGGCCCACCATTTCGAACGGGCCGTGCCGGAATGCGGAGCAGGTCATCCCTTCGGCGTGGAAATGCGCCGATTCCTTCAGGGTCAGGCCGCCCAGGCCGGCCGCCGCCATGGAGGTTCCGCGACCCGTCACAAACAGCGCCCGGACGCCGTCCAACAGTTCCACCAGTGTGCCCACCTTGGCTTCCCATCCGGACCAGTAGGACTCCACGGCGGGCGCGGCCTCGCGCAGCGCGGCTTCCACCTGTTTTCGGTCCCCCCCGCACAGAGTTTCGCCCAACCATGCGAGCGCGGCCAGCGTAGCCACGTAGGTCTTACACGAAACGGACGATTCCGCGCCCGCGTCCGTCGGCAGCGTGAAATCCGCGCGCATGGCCAACGGCGAATCCGGCGTGTTGGTCACTCCTACGATCCGCACCCTTCCGGCCGCGGCATCCAGCAGCCGCACGATTTCCACGCTGCGGCCCGACTGCGAAACCGCGATCAGCAGCGTGCGCGCCGTAAGCACCGCGGGGTAGTAGTAAATCAGCTCGGAGGTCTCATAGGCGACGGCCGGGAATCCGTGTTCTACAAGTTGTATCTGGAGCGGCTGCAAGGCATGATAGGACGCGCCCATTCCGGTCAGCACGATACGGTCGAATCCGCCCAAATTGGCGGGCGCGGACACATGGCACAATGCGGCTACGGTGTCCTCCAGAGCGCGCGGCTGCGCCAGCAGATCGCGCAAGTACGGTCCTTCCACCGCTGCGGGATCAAAGCGCATCCGCGCTCCTTCCCGGCCCAAAGCGTTGATGCCACACCTGGGCCGCGCCCGCCAGCGCGGTGTCCGCGCCCAGAGACGCGCGCGCCACTTCCGCCTTGTCGAATGGCACCAACGTGCAGCATTGCCGGATAACCTGCCGCGCGCGATCCATAAACAGGTGGCCGCTCTCCATCACGCCGCCTCCCAGCGCGATCATATCCGGACAGAAGATCGTAACCAGATTGGCCAACCCCAATCCGAGGTAATACCCTTGGCGGTCCATCACCGCCAGGGCCGACGGGTTGCCTGCTTCCGCCATGTCGCACAGCCGTTTCGTAGTCAGCTCGCTATCCTCCGCGCCCGGTGCGATCTGCGATTTCGCCCAAGCCAGCATGGCGGGTCCGGCCGCCAGGATCTCCCAACATCCGCGTGCGCCGCAGTAGCACGGCGGTCCGGAGGCGTCGATCACCTGGTGGCCAATCTCCGGATGGAATCCATCCACGCCGCGGTAGAGTTTCCCATCCAGGATGATGGCCACGCCGATACCCGTGCCCACGGTCACGTAGAGGAATCGCCGTTTGCCGCGGCCCGCGCCCCATACGGCTTCCGCCAGTCCGGCGGCGTCGGCGTCGTTCTCCATGGCCACGGGGACGCCGAAAGCCTCCGTCAGACCCGCCACGATTTCCCCGCCCTGCCATCCGGGCAGCAGATCGACGGTGCCGAGCACTCCGGTGACGGGATCTACAGGACCGGTGCAGCCGATGCCGATGCCATCCAGTTTCGCGCCGTCTCGCGCGGCCGTCTCGCGCAGCATGGCCACCATGCGCGCCAAGCCATCCGGAAAGCCGCGCTCGGAAGCCGTGGGACACTCCGCCCGGCTGAGAATGCGGCCAGATTCGTCCACCAGCCCGACTGCGATCTTGGTTCCACCGATATCGATTGCGCCGATCAAGTTTATCCTCTCAAGCATAACGCGCCGCGCCAATCCGGCCGCGCGAAACTTCAGTATGCCGCGGCCGGCGGGAAGTAATACAGCAGGATACTTTTCCCCACCCGCTCGCGTGGCTTAAAACGGTCCGGCCATAGTATCAATTCCGGATGCTTATCGCCCAACCAAAGCCGGTTCAGCTTCCAATTGCTGACGCTGACCGCATTCCATCCCGGCGCGGGCTTTACGGGATCGTTTAATTCAAACGGCGGGAAACCGCAGGCCTCCGCGTTCGGCATGAAAGGAATAAACGCGATATGCGCCGCATTCAATTCCCGCAGCCTTTTGGCAAGGCGCTTCACGTCCTGGCCCCAATCGAGATCGGAATCCACCAAGATGTTTTCCGGTTGGTTGCCGGCCAGAACATTGAAATAGGCGAGATAGTCGGGATGGCTCAATACGGAAGATAGCGCAAACCAAGCCAAGAGCATGCCTGCCGCCAAACCTATCCATTTGGATTTTCGCGCCAGGCCAAACATCCAGAGAAGACCCGCGGCCGCGGCCACCGAGAAGCCCATATAAACCGGCAGAATGTGGCGCACTCCGATATTGATCCGCCCGTTCGCGGCCACCAGCAACACGGCCAGCGAGAACGCCAGCGGCAGCCATGTGCTCAACCGGCTGCGGCGCTGCTGCGTGAAGCAACTGGCGATCCCGGCGAATACCAGCAACATGAACGCCAGCGGAGTCTTGAATGCCAGCACGGCCGGGTAGTAATACCAGAAGCCCGTGGGGCTGCGCTTTCCCAACAGATAGGATTCGTGACCCATCCGGTTATGATCGAGTACCTGGCGGATGCCGGCGAAGAATTCCGGGGCAGGCAGCCGCAGGTCCGCGAAATAGACCTTGCCGAACGAGAAGCGGTATCCGGCCCAGACTACCAGGCACGCCGCCGCGATTGCCAGGCAAAGCGTCGGAATTCGCCGGCCCGCGAGCGTCGCGACCCGCGCAAGACTGGGGCGCACGATCGCCAGAAAGCAGACCAGAGCGGCTCCTAATGCGGCCGGAAGAAAAGCGAGAACGGAAAGCTTGGCTAGCAGGGCCAAACCGGTTGCGGCTCCAAATCCGAGGGCACTGCGCCAACCGGGACTCTCCAGCCATGCCAGGGCCGCCACAAAAGCCAAGCCTAAAAAGGCCGTCATCCCCATGTCGGTGGTTGCCAATCCGGCATGCGCCAGCACGGGAGGCAGAAATGTGAACAGAAAGAGTGCCGCGAGCGCGCCTGGCGTACCGCCGCAGCGCCTGCCGAAGAGATAGACGGCCAGCGATGCAATCCAGAAGAACGGCAGAATCCCCAGGCGGGCGAGCGCCAGATTCCGGTCATAATGTTTGTCGCCCGCAAGAATGGCGATGGCTCGCTCGTCGAAGCCAGCGAGATTCTCCCAACGGCGCCCCACCAGGTACGGACCGAACGCCGCCGCCACGCGGCAAAGCGGCGGCTGTTCCGGCCAGAGGTAGTAGGTCCCTTTATCCAGCCACTCCATGCCGCACAGAATGTGGGAAGGCTCGTCGGCGGTGTGGTTGAAAACCGGGTAGGTGGCCACGATCCGCAGTGAGCCGACTAATACCAGCAACACCCCGGGGATCCCGCCATCCCATCGCACCTGGGTATCATACCTCCAGCGAAACAATTGGAGGGCGGGCAATTCTGCCCGCAGCCGGCTTTCAGCCGGCTAGCCGCCTGAAAAGGCGGCTGCGGCCAAGATTGGCCGCCCTCCAAAAACCAAACGACCCTACGAATTACGCGTGGGCTGCCTTCATGGCGGCGACACGTTCCTGCATCTGCCGCGTGAGGTGCGGCGTAATGCCCAGCAGGCGCTGCGCAACCATCAACTGGGCCCGGTGGTGCATCTCGTGCTCTTTGGGGCCGAGCAGCATCTCAAACCGGCTCTTGGCCGGCGGCTCCGCACCGGCGGGGAAACTGACCTGTTCGGCGAAGCGCTCTTCCGGGAAACTGTCCAGCGCGTGCGCGAATCTTTCGCCCTCGTGGCGCAGGAAATCCAGGATCTCGCCCTTGGAGCGCGGCGTCTTTTCCTCGGCGGTCAACGTGGCCAGCATCCCGATGAAATCGAAGCCCACCATGGTAGTACGATGTTCGACCATGTGTACCTGCTCCTGGAAGCGCGGGCCGACCGCGATATGTACCAGCGTCTCGGCCACGGAACGCGACTCGGGCGTCACGCGGTAACCATAATGTTCTTCGGGGATTTCTTCGGCCACCTGAATAGTGTTCCGGCGAACGGTGCGGAACGCGGCAGCCAGTTCTTTCGATCCGTAATAGGTCATGATCAATGGATTCTCCGCCCATGTGGCCGGATGCAACGATGCTACATTCAAATTGTGTTCCGACGCATAATCTGGATCGTGCTCGACAGCGTGGGCATCGGCGAGATGCCGGATGCCGCGGCATACGGCGATACGGGTAGCGACACGCTCGGCAACATCGCGCACCGCCGTCCGCTGCGTTTACCTAACCTGTGCGCGCTGGGTCTCGGCAACATCAAGGCGCTCGAGGGGTTGCCGCCCGCCACCGAGCCTTCCGGATCGTTTGGCCGTTGCGCGCTGGCCTCGCCCGGGAAGGATACGACCACCGGACATTGGGAGATGGCAGGTATTCATCTCGAAAAGCCTTTTCCGCTTTATCCGCACGGTTTCCCGCGTGAAATCATGGACGAGTTCGAGCGCCGCATCGCACGCCGCACGCTGGGCAATAAGGCCGCTTCGGGCACCGAAATCATCAAAGAGTTGGGCGCGGAGCACATGCGCACCGGCTCGCCGATCGTCTACACTTCGGCCGATAGCGTGTTCCAGGTGGCCGCGCACGAAGACGTCATCCCGCTGTGGGAGTTGTACAAGATTTGCGAGACCGCCCGCGGCCTGCTGCGTGGACCCTTTGAAGTGGGACGCGTGATCGCGCGTCCCTTCAGCGGCGCGCCCGGTTCGTTCACCCGGACCCCGAATCGCAAGGACTACGCCGTCCCGCCCCCTCGCGGCATGCTGCTCGACGTGCTCGACGGCCACGGCGTCGCTGTACACAGCGTGGGCAAGATTTTCGACGTATTCCTGGGCCGCGGCATCCGCGATTATTCGAAGACCAAGAGCAACGCCGACGGCATGGCGCACACGCTCGAAGCCATGCGGTCGTTCGACGCGGGCTTGATCTTCGTCAACCTGGTGGATTTCGATCAGCAATACGGGCACCGCAACGATGTGGAAGGATATGCCGGGGCGCTCGAGCAGTTCGACGCCTGGCTCCCGGAGTTTTTTGCCGCGGAGCAGAACGGCGATCTCGCCATCCTGACCGCCGACCACGGCTGCGATCCCACCACGCCATCCACCGACCATAGTCGCGAGTACGTTCCGCTATTGGTGAGCGGACCGCGCGCACGCCAGGGAGTGAATCTCGGATTGCGTTCGACGCTCTCCGACATCGGCCAGACCGTGGCCGCTAACTTCGGCGCGCGGATCGCGCATGGCGCCAGCTTTTTAGAACAAATTATATGAGAAAGCCAATCATGGCGGGCAATTGGAAAATGTACAAGACCCCCGCCGAAACTACCGCGTTTTTTGAGAAGTTCCGTCCTCTGGTTGAGAAGGCGGAGCATTGCGAGATCGTCATCTGTCCGCCTTATACGGACATCGCCGCGGCCGTCGCAGCCGCCCAAGGCACACGCATCGGCATCGGCGCGCAGGATATGTATTGGGTTAAGGAAGGCGCCTTCACGGGCGAGGTTTCCGGACCGATGATCAAGGCTTGCGGGTGTACGCACGTACTGGTCGGGCACAGCGAACGGCGTCAGTATTTCGAGGAGACGAATGAGACCGTGCTGCAGCGGACGGTCGCCGCGCTCGACGCCGGACTGACTCCCATCGTGTGCGTAGGCGAGCGCCTGGCGGATCGCGAGGCGGGAGAAACCGAAGCCTTGCTGGCGCTGCAGTTCGGGGGCGGCATCGCGCTATTGAGCCCCGCGCAGTTCGCGCGCATCGTTATCGCTTACGAACCGGTGTGGGCCATTGGCACAGGAAAAACGGCGACGCCCGAAATTGCCGCCGACGCCCACCGCGTGCTGCGCGCGCAAGTGCGCGGACACTACGGCGCGGCGGCCGCGGATGCCGTGCGTATCCTCTACGGCGGCAGCGTCAAGCCTGACAACGTTCGCAGCCTGATGGCGCAGCCGGAGATCGACGGCGTGCTGGTGGGTGGCGCCAGCCTGGACGCCAATTCGTTCGCGGGCATCGTGAATTTCTAGCGAAGAGACAGGAGGACGCGGAAGGCGCCGTGCGGTGGAGCCGGGCTGCAACGATCTTGTTAGGCGCGGCGGCCACGCACGCTTTACAGGCGCCTTCCGGCCCGATAAGCAAAGTCAACCCGAAGGATGGGCTGGCCTACGTCTGGATCGCACCCGGGAAGTACCAGATGGGATGCCCGGCTGCAGACCCCGCTTGCTTCACTTGGGAGAAGCCGGCCCGAAGTGTCGTGATTCAAAGCGGATTCTGGATGGGCCGCACGGAGGTCACCCAGGAAGCTTACCTCCGCGTCATCGGCCGCAACCCGAGCCAGTATCGGGGGCCGCACCTGCCGGTGGATCGGGTCAGTTGGTACGACGCGCGTGATTACTGCCAGGCGGTGGCCATGCGCCTGCCCACCGAGGCTGAGTGGGAGTATGCGGCGCGCGGAGGTATGGCGGCCGCACGTTACGGTCCCGTCGACGATATTGCCTGGCACGACGGCAATAGCAACGACAATACCCACGCCGTCGGCCAGAAACTGCCAAACGCCTACGGACTCTACGATATGTTGGGAAACGTCTGGGAGTGGGTGGACGACGTTTACCTTCCCGAGCCAAGCAAGCGCGTTCTGCGCGGCGATTCCTTCTACAACCTTCCCGCTCACGTGCGGGTGTCCGACCGGCTGTGGGCAACGCCCGATACCGCACACCGCGATATGGGCGTGCGCTGCGCCGGCGATCGCCTGTAGGGAGACCGGTTTTCTCAACGGGACGCGGCGCGCGTGAGGCGGTCGAGGATTCCGGCCCATGCAGGCGTATCCGGCGGACGCTCGACGGCGATCCAATCCAGCCCCTGCGCGTCCAGGCGATGCAGCACCGCATAGAGCGCCGCGGCGTAGCCGGCAGGTTCCGCGGGCATTTCGCGGCCCAGGCGCAACCATTCTCCGCGGCCCCCAGGTACGGGATCGCCGGGGGCCAGCAACACCAGCGGAGTGCGCGGCCGGTAATGCCGCGCATGCATCCCGGGCGAAGCGTGCGCGCCCGTCCCAGCGGCTTCGGCAACGCGCACGGGACCGATCAGCGACTCGATCTCGGGCAGCGGAATCACGCCCGGACGCAGCAGCACGGCTTCGGCCCCGGCCAGCGACAATACCGTGGATTCGATGCCCACCGGGGCCGGCCCCCCATCCAGAACCAGGTCCACCGCATCGCCAAGAGATTGGCGGACATGGTCCGCGGTGGTGGGTGAAAGCTCCGTGAAAGGATTGGCGCTGGGCGCCGCGATGGGCACACCCGCCGCGCGGATCAGCGCCAGCGCCAGCGGGTGGTCCGGCACGCGCAGCCCCACGGTGGCGAGGCCGGCCGTCACGATATCGGGAATCGAGGGCTGCTTCGGCAGGACCAGCGTCAGCGGCCCGGGCCAGTAGCGCCGCGCCAGCCGATCGGCGGCATCGGGCCATTCCCGCACCAGCGCACGTGCCATCCCGATAGAATCTATGTGCACGATCAGTGGGCTTTGGCGCGGCCGCCCTTTCGCCGCGAAGATGCGCGCCACCGCCGCGGCATCCAGCGCGTTGGCGCCCAGCCCATAAACCGTCTCGGTTGGAAAGGCGACAATCCCGCCGGAAAGAATCAACTCCGCGGCGCGCGCGAGGGTCGCCTGGTCCGTCACTCCGGCAGATCGTCCTTGCCGTCACCGGCCGTTTTGCCCGTCTTGCGGAACACCAGGTAAGCATGGATCAGCGGTTCCAGATCGCCTTCCAGTACGCGGTCCACGTCGCCGATGGCCAGCTTCGTGCGGTGATCTTTGATCATGCGGTAAGGCGCCAGCACGTAGCTGCGGATCTGGCTGCCGAAATTGATATCCAGCTTGGAGGCCTCGGTCTTGGCCGCTTCCGCGCGCTTCTTATCCATCTCGAACTCATAAAGCCGCGCGCGCAACTGCTTCATGGCGCTATCGCGGTTCTTATGCTGCGACCGCTCGTTCTGGCATTGCACTACTATGTTGGTCGGCAGGTGTACGATGCGCACCGCGGAATCGGTCATGTTCACGTGCTGGCCGCCGGCGCCGCCCGAACGGAATGTGTCGATGCGCAAATCGTCGGGCTTGATATCGATCTTGATTTCGTCGTCCACCTGCGGGTAGACGAAGACGGAAGCGAACGAGGTGTGGCGGCGGGCATTGGCGTCAAATGGTGAGATCCGCACCAGGCGGTGCACGCCGATCTCGGACATGAGCATGCCGTAGGCGTTGTCGCCGTTGATTTCAAAAGTGACCGACTTGATGCCGGCGCCCTCGCCCTCCAGCCGGTCGGTGATAACGGTAGAAAAGCCGTCGCGCTCGGCCCAACGTAGATACATGCGCAGCAGCATCTCGGCCCAGTCCTGGCTTTCCGTGCCGCCGGCCCCGGGATGAATGGTCATGATGGCGCTGCGCTGGTCGTTCTCCCCGGAAAGGAGCATGGCGGTTTCCACGCGCTCGACAAACTGGGAGTAGGACTTGAGATCGCGCTCAATGTCGCCGTTGACATCTTCGCCCTCGCGCGCCAGTTCGAAAAGCGTGTCCAGATCGTCGGTCAGCAAGGCAATGCGCTGCTCGTTGCCGAGACTTTCCTCCAGGCGCTTGCGCTGCTGCATGATCTTCTGGCTCTTCTCCGGCTGGCTCCAGAAATCGGGCGCGGAGGTCTGCTGTTCCGTTTGTTGTAGCTTGGCTTTCAGCGCGGGAGCGTCAAAGATACCTCCGCACGGCCAAAGCCTGTTCGCGGAGGGGAATGTATTGGCGTTCTAAGTCGTCGAGCGGGATCATTTCAGTTCAATTTTAGCAGACGCCGGTTAACGCATGCGCGCATTATCGCTTCGCCGCGGCGGCTTGCGCCGGCTGGCCGGCTTGCATGCAGGGATGCCACTGGCCCACGTGGCCGAAATTCAACACCGCGACGACCCCACAGCGCGTGTCTCCCTTACGCCGGCGATGGACCACCGTGCGTTCGCAACCGCCCAGTTCCGCGGCGCAGCGATACACGTCGCCACTCAGGCCGGGACGTTTATAGACCAGGTTGAGTTGTCCGCAGAACGGGCACTTCATGTCGCCGATGGGATGATACTTCATGGGGCACACTCCTTCGCCTTGCGGCATAAAAACATTATGCACTATTCCTGTTTCGGCGTAAAGGACGGCTCGCCGCCGGATTCTGTTAGGATGTCTTCACGCGCACACGAATTGCGGAATCCATGCAAGCTGGCGGCAGGATGTGCCGATGGTTCTATCTGCCGATCGTTCTGATCGCGGTCTGCGGACCCGTGCATGCGCAGCCGCCCGTATTGTTCTTCAGCGATATGGTCAGCGGACCCAACACCGGCGGCGAAAACGGCAACGGCGCGTACGTCACGATTTACGGAAATTATCTCGGCGCGGCGCAAGGGGCTTCCACCGTGACGGCCGGCGGCGGCCCGATGGTCAATTGCAGGATCTGGGGCTCCGCCTGGCTCTGGTATCAGAAGATCGCCTGCCAGCTCGGGCCGCGGGCGGCCGGCGGGAGCCTGATCGTCACCGTCGATGGGCAGTCATCCAACCCGCTGCCGTTCACCGTGGCTGCCGGCAACATTTACTTCGTCTCCACGGCCGGCAGCGACTCCAATGCCGGCACTTTCGCCGCTCCCTGGCAGACTTTGCTGCACGCGCGCAACGCGATGCTCCCGGGAGATATCACTTATGCCATGAACGGCGTGACCCAATCGACCGACGATGGCACGGGATGGGATGCCGCATTCCTGTTGTCCGGCATCAACCAGGGGAATTGGTGTTCCCCAACCGGTTATCCGCGGGCGTTGGCGGCCTACCCCGGAGCCGCGGTCACCATCGGCAATCCCACCGGCGGTTTGCCGGACTACGGCCTGAGAACCAGCGATTGCCAGGGCAACTGGGTGTTCTCAGGAATCAGTTTTCGAGGACAGGCTCCCGCGCAGCCCGGCAGCGGCAGCAACTATCGATTCTCGGGCAGCGATATCACCTGCCCGTATTCGCCAGGTATCGGCGGCGGCGCGTGCTTCCTCACATCCCAGGCGAGCGGCATCGATTTCTACGGCAATCATGTTTACAATGCGGGCGCCGCGAATGCCTCGGCGCTGTTTCAGGCGGTCTATTTCTCGACCGACAGCAACCAGATCGACATGGGATGGAACCTGGTCGAGTATGTACACGGCTGCCGTGGCGTGCAGGTGCACTCGTCGCCGCTAGGAAGCGGCGGCCCGCAGGATCCCACGGGTCACGACCAGTACAACATCTCGATCCACGACAATACCATCCACGACACGCAATGCGACGGCCTGATCGTAGACACCGTCGATCCTTCCCAGGGTCCGGTCACGGTCTATAACAACGTCATATACAACGCCGGGATCGGGCCCGACAATCCGGAAGCCACGGGCGCCTGGAACTGTATCGATGTTCCGGGCGGCACCGAGAATGGACCCGCCGGGAGCGGCACCGTAGAGGTGTTCAACAATACCCTCTTCGCGTGCGGCACTTTCGCCAGTCCTCCATACAGCAACGACAACAGCGCCATTGCGGAAAATGGCGACGAGCCCTCCGGCGCGCCGCCGATCTACGTAGACATGGTCAACAACCTGATCGAATCGGCGAGTTCGGCCCTTTATCCCGGTGGTGTGCCCTATGTAGTCGTCTGGGACCCGCAAAGCGGCAGTCTGTGCAGCGACTCGCAAATCTGCCCGTGGCTCTTCGGAACCAACAACCTGATGTCCGGCGCGGGCGCTCCGGTCACCAACCTGACCGAGATTGTCGCGACAATCGCCGCCGATCCGCTCTTGGTGAGCACATCCGTGCCCGACCTACACCTCACTTCCGCCAGCCCGGCGATTCAGGCTGGAGCGCTCATCGGTTCGATCGGTGTGTTCGGCGCCAACAATACGGGGCGCGACCAGGATGGGCTTCCGCGGGGCGCTACCCCCTCCATCGGCGCCTATGAGTTCGGCAATCCCGGCGGCGCCCAGGGGTTGCTCAGCCCGGCCCCGGGAATCACGTTATCCGGAAGTCTGGCGGATTTCACCTGGGATGAGGTGAGCGGCGCGCCTTCGTATCGACTGACTCTCGGCACCACGGAGGGCTCTGCGAACATCTTCTCCGGCAGCACCGCTGGTACTTCGCAAACGGTGACGGGTATTCCCTGCACCGGTGGGACCGTCTACGTGGAGTTAGCGGCTGAATTGAACGGCAGCCTGCAACCGGCTGCCGATTACAGCTATCAGTGCCGCGCCGGGTTCGTGGATTTCAACGGCGACGGCCACGCCGATGTCATCTGGCAGGATCCTATCACGGGATGGGCCCAGGTCTGGTACCTCGGTGGATCGCAAGGAGTCTCCCTCTTGGGCGCCGCGAACCTGACGCAGGCCAATTCGTGGCAGATTGTCGGAGCCGCCGATTTCGACGGCAACGGCGCGCCGGATGTGGTCTGGCAGGATCCGGTTAGCGGCCGGGTACAGGTCTGGTATCTGGGAGGCCCGGGGGGCACTGCGCTGATGGGATCGCTCGATATCGCAGGCCCAAATCCATGGCGTTTGGCTTCGATTGCGGATTTCAACGGAGATGGTCACCCGGACCTGTTATGGCAGAACCGGAAAACCGGGCTGGCGCAGATCTGGTACATGGGAGGCACGCAAGGCAACGTCATCCTCTCGGCGGCCGATTTGACCGTCGCCAACCCCTGGCTCATCGCCGGCGCCGCGGATTTTAACGGGGACGGGCATCCCGACATTCTATGGCAGGACCCGGTGAGCGGCGCGACCCAGATCTGGTACATGGCTGGCGCACAGGGAAATCAATTTCTGAACGCCGCGAATGCCGGCGGACCGAACCCATGGCGCGTGGTGGCCATCGCCGACTTCAACCTGGATGGCCATCCGGACCTGGTCTGGCAGGACCCGATGTCCGGCGCGAGCGCCATCTGGTTCATGACCGGCGCGCAAGGTACGCTGCTGCAGGGGACTGCCACGTTGAGCGGCCCGAACCCGTGGCGTATTGGCGGGCCGAACTAGCGGCTGTCGCTCTAGTAAGTAGCCCGCCCGCCCACCTGCGCCTGCGTCAACTGTTCGAGAATCTTGGTGCGCACCACCGCCGGCGCCACCGCGTTCACGCAAATGCCTTCGGTGGCCACCTCTTTTCCGGCCGACTTGGTGAAGCCGATCACCGCTGCCTTGGTGGCCGAGTAGCCGCACATGTTGGGGTTGCCTTCCTTCCCCGCGATGGAGGCGATGTTGACGATCCGCCCGTAGCGCCGCGCGCGCATGTGCGGCAGAACGGCCCGGCAGCAGTAGAAGACGCCGGTCATATTCACCGCGATGATCTGTTGCCAGTCCTCGTCCGTAACTTCCCACACGGGCGCCGTACGCCCGGCGATACCGGCATTATTGACCAGGATGTCGATACGGCCGGTGCGCGAGAGCACTTCGGCGGCCGCGGCATTCACCGAATCGGAAAGGGTGATGTCGATGTGCACTGGGAACGCCAGGCCAGCGATCGAGTGGGCCACTTCCGCGGCGCCATCGAAGTTCACGTCGGCGACCGCGACGGCCGCCCCGGCCCGCGCGAGGCGGCGGGCGATGGCTTCGCCGATGCCGGTGGCAGCGCCCGTCACGATGGCTGTCTGGCCCGTCAGATCGAAGAGCATTTGGATACCCGTGGCGCACGCTAAAGCGTGCAGCGGCGAACTTCAGTTCGCCGCGCTAGAATTGCAGGGCTGGTCTGCCCTACTCTTCTTTTACCACCAGTACGGTGACTTCGGCGGTGACGTCTTTGTGCAGCCGCACGGGTACCTTGAACTCCCCAAGCTGCTTGATCGGTTCGTCCATTTGCACCTTGCGGCGGTCGATGGTGAAGTTCTTCTGGGCCAGGGCATCGGCCACATCCTTTGACGTCACAGACCCGGCAGCAGGGCGATGTTGCGCGCCTTCTTGATGGCGTCGGTAAGCCGCCGCTGGTGCGAAAACTTTCTTCCGGCGGAAGTAGGACTTCTTCTGCGTGGCGACGGCCTTGTCGCCTCCGTGGGCGCTGTCCGGCGCTGCCGGGTCCTCTCGAAGTCCTCCAACTTGGTATGTGGTCTATAATGTTGATGGAATGATCCTGCGAGAGGTCAGCCTGAGACGAGGTGCTGAAATCCACCCCGGGTCACTCGTTCGCGCGGGCGAGTCTGCATGTGCGACGGAGGAGGGGATGAATTGAACCAACAAATGCTGGCCTACCTGCCGGTGCTGAGCCCGATCGTAACACTCATCGTCGTTTACATCGGGGTGCTCGCGCAGAATCGGCACGTCGATGTGCGAATGAGCGACTTGCAGCGGTACATGGATCAGCGGTTCACGGACACGGTGGCACGCATCGAAGCGCTGATCCGTGCCGAGACGGGCGACTTGCGGACCCGCATTGAGCGCCTGGAGAATGATCGTCGGGTAATCCGCTGAACGCGGCCGGCCTGCCCAGACCCACCCCCAGGCACTTGGATTGGTCCGTTCGCCACCTCGCCGAAGCGGACCGCCGGTAATTGTTCGTGGCGAACGCGCGGGAATCAATGTCCGACGTCGAGATGTGAAACCCTGCCCCCCTCACCCGGCTGATCGCGTTTCGCGCCTCAACGTCGTCCAGGAAACCTTGGACGCACTCTACGAACGAAGCCGCGATGTCCGGGTAGGACGAATCGGCGGGTAAATCGACGACCGTCGCGAGGCCCCCCTGCAGCTTGCCGCTTTCCGGTATCGGTGCGTACCGCAGATTCAGATCGAGACGGAGATGGTTCAGCAACTTAACACCCGGTTCCATCCTGGGGTCGTGCTTGTAGGCATTAGCAAGGTGTCGTAGCGCTTCGATGACCTGATGATGCGCGCACTGATTCTGATGTAAGCGCCTGCCGATCTCTTCCCACCTGGCATTTTTCAGGTCCGAAAGTTCTTTCATACGAGTTGAGAACTCCTGCCTGGTGGTCGGTCTACCCGCATCCGCGGCGCAAGCAGCGAGAAATGTGAGACGCCGTTCGATATGATGGCGCAGTGCGACGAGGAACACAATGCACAGTTCGTTAACGAACGGGGCGTCATAGAAAAGCCACTGGTCGTACGCCGCGTCTGGATGGTCTGGGAGGAGTTCGGCCCTACGCCGCTCTTCTGTCTTGATGAGGCTCAAATATGCCCTTGCGTCCGTGAGCTCCATAACCAAATTATTGCATCCAGGTCGTCAACGTATGCATTCGTCATCTGGAGTACTAAGACGAAGCCGCCATCGCCGGAATCCACATGAGCAATGGCGTCGCCAAACCTGACAAACGGCCCACCCGCCCAGATTCCGCGTAAACTGGCCCCCTGTGCCACATGTAAAGCGATCGGCGGTGCGGTCCGCGTCGTCGGGACCGGCTGGTTTTAACGGCGACGCGCTGCACACGGATCTACCCCACGTTGCGCATCGAGCTGGGGGCTCGCCGGAGGAAAAAGTCATCGGGGCAGCAGGGCCGCCCCATGGCCACCCTACGGGCGGCCTTAGCAGGACTTAAAAGTCCCGCCGGCACGCTAAAGCGTACGCCACGGGCGGCGGCCAGCCATCACGATTAGTGGCAAACCCACAGCCCCGCAGGACTACTCGACAAGTCCCCCCAGTACGGTGACGACGGCGGTGACGACTGTGTGCAGCCGCACAGGCACCTTGAACTCCCCGAGCTGCTTGATCGGCTCGTCCATCTGCACCTTGCGGCGGTCGATGGTGAAGTTCTTCTGGGCCAGCGCATCGGCCACATCCTTTGAGGTGACCGACCCGAAAAGCTGGTCGTTCTCGCCGGCCTTCTGGGCGATGGTCACCGTCACTCCGGTGAGCAGCTTCGAGAGATCTTCGGCTTCGCTCTTCTGCTTGGCTTCGCGGCGCAGGTGCGCCTGGCGCTCCTGCTCCACGATCTTGCGGTTGGCGTCCGTGGCGGCCACGGCGAGGCGTTTGGGCAATAGAAAATTGCGGGCATAACCGTCGGCCACTTTCACCACCTGGCCGCGGTTCCCCAGTCGTTCGATATCTTCGCGCAGTATGACTTCCATGATCGGCTCCTAGAACTGCGCCGCGAACGGCAGCAGGGCGATGTTGCGCGCCTTCTTAATGGCGTCGGTAAGCCGCCGCTGATGCGGGGCGCAGACGCCTGAAATACGGCGCGGGACGATTTTGCCGCGCTCCGCCACGAAGGCGTGCAGCAGCTTGGTGTCCTTGTAATTGATGTCGTCGATCTTCTCCACGCAGAAGCGGCAAACTTTCTTCCGGCGGAAATAGGCCTTCTTCTGCGTGGCGACGGCCTTGTCGCCGCCGGTGGGGCGTTGTCCGGCGCTGCCGGGTCTTCCTTTGAATTCTGGCATGGGATCTCCTTACGCCTCCTTGGGCAGGCCGGGCATGGCCGGCGCCGCGGGGCTTTCGCCCATCATCTGTTGCGCCACCGAAGGCGGAGCCACGGCCGGCGCAGCCACCGCTTTACGATGCGCCCGCTTATCGCGGTCTTTCTTACGCTTCTCCAGACGCTTCAGCGTCTCGTCGATGCGCACCGTCAGAAACTTGATCACCAGGTCCGAGACGCGCAGCCGGCGCTCGAATTCCTTGACGGTCTCCGGCCCCGCGGTGAACTGGAACAGGACGTAAGCCCCTTCGCGGTACCGGTCCACTTTATAGGCCAGCTTGCGCTTGCCCCATTTTTCCACTTTGTCCACCGTGCCGCCGGCATTCGAAACAGTCGTCTTCATCTGCTCGATGAAGGCGTCCACTTCTTCGTCGGGAGCGTCCGGTTTCGCTATAAACAGCTCTTCGTAGATTCGCATGCTTCCTCGTTTTAAGCCTTGGGCGCGACGCGATTGAATCTCGTCATGGCCTTTTCGACGCCTTCGGCGATTATGGAGACAACCGCGTCGGCCCCATCGGCCACCAGTTGCTCCAATTCCTTATGCAGCGAGCGCTTGATCGGCGATAACAGATAATCGACCCCGCTGCTCAATGGGTGGCCGGGATG
>JBEKIM010000040.1:0-26075 GCA_050011755.1 Bryobacteraceae bacterium
ATCCCTGGGCAATGCCGTCGCGCACCAGGCGTGCGGCCACCCGTATGGAACTGTCGCGCTTGGCGCGCACGGCCCGCGCGGCGCTATCCTCCATGGTCACCTGCTGGGTAGCATTGACCACTTCCACCGGAAGGCCGCGGTAGTCGTCGTACTGCTGCAATTCACGCCGCAGAACTTCCTGCCGCCCGACTAGAATGACCCTGACTCCCAAAGTCCTGGCCGCCTTGACGGCCCCTTCGACTTCCGCTTTCGGGGCGTTGTCTCCGCCCATTGCATCGACAGCAATGGTGACCATGTTTGGGGTCTGGCTACTCCTGCTCGACTTCCACTACTTCGCGTCCCTTGTATTGTCCGCAATGCGGGCACACACGGTGCGGCAGCTTCGGCTCATGACAGTTGGGGCATTCGGACATCCCGGGAGTTTTTAACGAATCGTGGGCGCGGCGGTTTTGGGTGCGGCGCGCGGAGTGGCGTCGTTTCGGATTCGGCATTTCGGTACCTCAAAGAGTTTACCCCGGAACTGCGGGGTTTCAAAGCGTTTTCAGGTCTTTCAGACCCTGGAGAGCGGCCCACCGGCTACCGGCGTGCTCATCGATGCAGTCGCAGGGCGTTTCATTGCGGTTCTTGCCGCACGAGGGGCAGATCCCTTTGCAATCCTCGCGGCAGATCCGCTGCATGGGCATGGCCAGCAGGATCTGCTCGCGTAAAATATCTTCCAGGTCCATCCCACCGCCCTCATAGAAGCCCAGTTGCGCCTGGCCTTCGTCGATCTCGACCTCTTCCTCCCGCGCGATGAACGACATTGGCCGATAGAAGAGATCGAAATTGGAATCCAGCGGGAATCGCGCCCGGCCCAGGCAGCGGTCGCATTCCGCCTCCATCATCGCTTCGAGACGGCCCTGAATGCGGACTTCGCCCTCGGTATTGGCCAGCAACTCGGCTGTTCCCTGTGCGTGCAGCGGACCAGCCTGCCAGATTTCATCGTCTTTAAAATCCAGTTCTCCGGGTGCGTAAGTTTCGTCGAAACGAACCTTACGCAATTCCATCTCTTTGATGCTAAGGAACATAGGTATACCCGGAAGCGGGAAGGCGCAAATAGGTATTATAGCGCAGACCGGTCCCCGGGAAGTATGCGACACTGTCTACAGGCCCCGGGCCCCCATGACGCAGGAAGATCTCAAACAAATCCGCGCTGCCGTGCGCGAAGAATCTCGCGCTGCCGTGCGCGAAGAAATCGCGCTCAACAACCAAACACTCACAGCGGCTCTGCGGGTGGAGTTCACCGCCGGTCTAGGCGAGCTTCGAACAGATTTCGCCACCGGCGTAGGCGAGCTTCGAACAGATTTCGCCACCGGCGTAGGCGAGCTTCGAACAGATTTCGCCACCGGCGTAGGCGAGCTTCGAACAGATTTCGCCACCGGCCTGGAGGAGCTCCGGAAAGAGTTCGCCACCGGCCTGGAGGAGCTCCGGAAAGAGTTCGCCATTCGCCTGGACGAGTTCCGGAAAGAGTTCGCCATTGGCCTGGACGAGTTCCGGAAAGAGTTCGCCATTGGCCTGGACGAGTTCCGGAAAGAATTCACGGCCGGTCTGGACCGGCTCCAGACGGAGTTCCACGACCATCTGACTGCGGCCGTAGTAGCCCTCCGCCAGGAATTCGCCGAGCGCCTGGGTGCCGCGGCCGTCTCTTTCAGTACCGATTTTTCGGAACTGCGGAAGGAACTCGGCCATCGTATCGACGTACTGGACGATGCCATGGGCCGTCGCATGGGCGCCCTCGAACGACGCATGGACCGCATCGCCGAAACCACGGGCACCACCGCTACCGAACTGGCCGCGCTCACCCGTTGGGCCAACCGTCTCGACCGCGAAAACCTGGAAACGCTGAACACGCAAGCGGCCCAGCAGCGCGCCATCGACGATCTCGCCAAGCGACTCCGTCCGCCGGAGCAGCCATCCAACTAGTATTCGCTTCCGTGTAGGACGTGGCGTACCGTTGAAAACCCAACTGGGGGGCGGGCAATCATGCCCGCAGCCGCATTTCAGGCGGCTAAGCCGGCTGGAAAGCCGGCTGCGGCCAGGATTGGCCGCCCTCCAAATTGAGTTTTCATCACATTTGGTGGCCCGCAGGGCCATCCTGACACGCTTCAGCGTGCCGACGGGGCTCTTAAGTCCCGCTTTGGCGGCAGCATTAGCATCCCCGCCCGGCCCCAACTTTGCGCGATCATCGAGGGATGGAGGGAATCCCAGCAGATCCCGTGCAGGCTCTCGCCCTCATGCCTCTCGATCAGGGCGAGCAGTTCGATCGCGAGTGGCTGCAGGATACCTTGGCCTGGCTGAAGATGGCCGCACCGCCGGCGCGCACCGAACGGCTCCGCCACCTGGCAGAAGGGATGCGCAAACTGCCCGGCGCGCGCCGGAGATTCCAGCAAATCTGGGCCACGGCGTGCCCGTCGCGCCTGCTGGCCGAAGCGGGGTTCGCCGAAGCCACGTCGCTGACGCGTGAACTGATCGCGCGCCTCAAGCGCCGCCTGCTGCCGCAATTGGAAGATGAACTCGACCTGTACGGGGCGCTGCACCTGGCCGATCCGGACGCCGCGGATGGCGAATGGGTCGCCGCTCTCGATGCCTCCGACGCCGCCGATTGGAGCGAACTCTTGGGCGATTCGACCGGCCACATCCTGGCTGCCATGCGTCTGCTGGCGGTGCGGGCGGCGTCGATCGGCGTCTCCCGCGGCGTGATGAAGGTCATGCCGCACCGCTGTGAAGCCGAGTCTCCCTTCCTGAATCTGGTGGAAGCGGTGGACCATTTTGCCCGCGCGCCCGGCGCCGCCGCCATTCGCGACGATCTGAAGGAAGCCATTCTCAATTGCCGCATATCGGCCGGCATCTCACATGCCCGCATGGAGGAACTGGGCGTCTCCTCCGACCTGGTTTTCCGCCTGGACCTGGTGATCGACCAACTCGAAAGAATGGAAGCGCTTTTACGGCTATACGCGGGCGAGGAAGACGGGCGCAAATTCGCGGCCATGCTGGTGCGCGGCTTCGCCGAGGAACGCGGGCTTCACGGCCTCGTGCGCAACAGCGTAAACCGACTGGCCCGGCGGATTGTGACGCACACAGGCAGGAGCGGCGAGCACTATATTGCCGGGTCGCGGTCCGAGTGGTGGAAGATGGGCTTCGGCAGCGTGGGAGCCGGAGGCATCACGGCTTTTACCGCGCTGTTCAAGTACGTTTTCTTTTCGATGGCCCTCGCTCCGCTGTGGACCGGCATCGCGCATAGCGTGAATTACACCGCCAGCTTCGTCCTGATGCAAATGCTGGGCTGGATGCTGGCTTCCAAAATGCCTTCCATGACCGCCGCGGCACTTTGCGCCGCAATGGAAAAAGACGATGGCATGCGGTCCGAAGTGAACGTCGTGACCGCCATTACCCGTACGCAAACGATCGTCACCATCGGAAACCTGCTCGGCGCCATTCCCACGTCCATCCTGATCGATTCCCTGATCATCTGGAAGAACGGCAATCCCTTCCTGACGCATGAAGCCGCCATGCACGGCATCGAATCCATGCACCTATGGCGGTCGTTCACCATCCCGTTCGCGGCGCTTACCGGATGCTTTCTGTGGCTTTCCAGCCTGGCCGCCGGATGGACCGCCAACTGGATGGCGCTGCACCGTCTGCCCGCGGCGCTCGCGCAGAGCCGGAGATTGCGCCGCTCCCTGGGCGCGGAAGGGGCGGTGGAATGGGCCCAGATCGTCGAGCATCATCTCAGCGGGGTAGTGGGATATGTGTGCCTGGGGCTGCTGCTCGGCTTGCTTCCGTTTATCGGCGTCTTTGCCGGGGTCCCATTGGAAGTGCGGCACATCACTCTGGCGGGCGCGTCGCTGGCCTATGACGTGACTGCGCTGGCCTGGAGCGGCCCGCTGCCCTGGCGCGCGATATCTTGGGCGCTGGCTGGACTGGCGGCTACCGGCCTGTTGAACTTCGGCGTGTCGTTCGCCCTGGGTCTCGGGCTGGCGATTCGCGCGCGGAACCTGGACACCCGCGGCCGCAAGAAGTTGTTGGCCGCCTTGTGGACCGAACTGCGGCGGCATCCGTCGCGCTTTCTGTGGCGCGATGACGCGCGCTGATTACTCCGGCAGGAACCGCCGCACGCCCCAATCATACGCCGCCGCGCCCACGATCCCACCCAGGATGGGTCCCACAATGGGCACCCAGAAAACAAGGCTTCCGTCGGTGAGGCCGTTGTGCTTAAATCCCGCGGCCACGGTGAAAAGGCGCGGTCCGAAATCCCGCGCGGGGTTGATGGCATACCCGTGCATGCCGCCGAAAGACATCCCGATGACGACCACCACCGCGCCCACCAGCACGGGCGTCAAATTCGCGCCGGGCGGCTGATTTCGCTCGTCGGTCAGGGCCATCACCATGAACAGCAGGATGGCCGTGCCGATGGTCTGGTCGAGCAGGCCGGCGCTGGGGACATCCGGAAATGCGGGAAACGTGGTGAAGACTCCGGCCGTATGATCCAGGCTCGGATCGGCGGCGCGGAAAGCCGGCAGATAATTCCAGAACACCAGGGCGGCGGCCACGAAAGCCCCCGCCACCTGCACCAGGATGTACGGCCCCACCTTGCGCCATTCGAAGCCGCGGAATACGGCGAATGCGATGGTCACCGCCGGGTTCAGATGCGCGCCGGAGATGCGTCCCGCGACGTAGCAGCCCATGGTCACGGCCAGTCCCCACGCGATCGTGATGTTGGTGAAGCCGCCGTGCACGATCTCGCCGGATGTGCCATTGCCGAACAACACCACCATGGCGACCACGCCGTTGCCCAGCAGGATCAGGATCAAAGTGCCGAAGAACTCGGCGGCAAGTTCCGCCCGGAGAGATGTTTTTTGCACGCGATGGGCATTCTATCACCCTGCTACCGGCTATGGCGCATCGATCGCGAAACATCAAACCCGCATCACTTACCCGCGCATCGTATTACCTTGAAACCATGGCTAACACGCTGGCGATAACTCTCGCCGCCGCGGTTCTGCTTCCAATCGCGGCGCCGGCCACCGACTGCCGCTTCACGCTGGCCGACCAATCGAATTATGGCGCGAATACCGGACTCTACCTCGACCTCGAAAATATCCCCACCGGATCGTCCACGTTTTGCCAGTTGCAGAATATGACTATCGCCGTAGGCGTGGCCGACGGATCCCAGTGGCAGTTCATTGTCTCGAATCCCGCCTGGGTGCTGAACCACAACTACACCGCGCAGGCTGTCATTACGCCCACCTACTTCGAACTGTACCTGGACGGGCAGCTCTTAGGACATGTCGACAGCGGCTTCGCGGGCCTGCCGAATCAGGACCTGCTGGCTAACTCCATACCGTCGTGGGCATCGGGAGCCGGCAACTATCTGGCCGCCCAGATCTCGCTCGACGCCTCCGGCAGCGGCGGGGCCAACGTCGCGGAGAGCTTCCCAGCGCTTGCGCGGCCCGTCCCCCTGATGCTGCTCGCGCCAGGCGCTCTTTCCCAGACCACGCCCTTCCAATATGCGTCCGGCGACTCGTTAACCCTCACCGCCGTATTCAGTCTCGCCACCATATCCGCCACTCCGCAATCCTATGCACCCTATGTGGATACTTATGGCCAAAGCGCCTACTCCACTTTCACGGGCAAGATTCAGACAGACGCCGACCTGCAAGCCGCCGCCGCCGAAGAACAAACCATGCTCGCCACATGGGGAGTACCCAGTGGCTATGATGCGTGGGGCGGCGTTCTGAACGCAGGCTGGCAGGACACCGCCACCGGCTTCTTCCACGTCATCCAGCGCAACAGCATCTGGTGGCTGATCTCGCCGGCCGGCAATCCGTGTTTCTATATCGGCCTGGATACCGGACCGCTGGTCACCGGCAACAATACTCCTACGACCGGCCGCGAATGGGAATTTGCCGCGCTGCCTCCACAAAGCGCGCCGTACAACTCCGCCTGGAGTTCCGGCGACTGGGGCAACACCGGCATTTCGAGCGTCTCTTTCGACACCTGGAACATGATCCGCAAGTACGGCAGCGATACCTGGCAGACCACCGCTACGAACCTCACCGTCCAGCGCATGCACACCTGGGGATTTTCCGGTTTCGGCAAATGGTCGAATGCGACCGGCAACTTGCCGCTGCTGCCGGTGCTCGAGCCCTACGGCGTTCCTGTCCTGGTGCTGCATGCGGATGTCTTCGATCCCAACGTGCAGGCCCAGTTTCAGGCTTCGCTGCAACAGCAGATCGCGGCCGGAGTCAACGCGCCGGAGATCCTGGGCTGGTCTTTCGGCAACGAATACGACGAGATCGTGACGCCGCAGGAAATCACATCCATACTGGCCCTGGGTAGCGCGGTGCCCGCGAAGCAAGCGCTGGTGAACGAAGCGCTGAGCGCCATCTACGGCAATCAAGTGGCCGCTATGGCCGCTGCATGGGGCGTGGCCGCCACCGTCGTGGCCGATTTCTATAACAGCACTGCGGCCGCGCCTCCGGCCGCGGACATCGAAACGCTGCGCCAGTATTACGCCGATCGATATTATGCATTCATCCAGCAAACCATCAAGAATATCGACCCGAATCACCTGTTCTTCGGCTTCTGGATCGTGCCCGGCTGGTGGATCGGTCCGGTCGACTGGCAGCTGCAGGCCGCCCATGTCGATGTGATAGGCTACGACCGCTACTCGCCCGTGTTCGAAGATAGCCAATTGCGCAGCCTGGCAAGCTCTACCGCCAAGCCCATCTTCCTGGGCGAATACTCCTTTCCCCCAACTTACAGTCTGTTGCGGGGATACGAAGCGTATCCGCTGGTGACCGCGGTCGACGACGCGGATGCCGGCGCGCAGTATCAGGCCAACCTGCAGGCGGCGGCCCACAACCCCTGGTGCGTCGGTGCGGCATGGTTTGAATATCGCGACGAGCCGGTGTCCGGCCGCGGCTTTCTGGGCGAGACGGATCTGGACCTGGTGGAGGGTGAGGACTACGCATTCGGTATGGTGGACGTGGCGGACCGTCCCAAGTACGACCTGGTATCGCAGGTGCTGGCAACCAACCTGGCTATGGCGCAGCGCCGCCTGACTTTCGCGGCGCCCAGCCTGAACAGCGGCGGCACCATCTCCAATGCCAGTTTTGCCGCCAACGTGCCCGTAGCGCCGGGAAGCCTGGTGTCGATCTTCGGCACCGGTTTATCGGATGCGAACCAGACGGCATCCGGCGTGCCTTTGCCGGTCGCACTCGGCACAACTTCGCTGGCGCTGGGCGGGGTTCCCATGCCGCTCATTCACGCATTGCCCCTCCAAGTGGATGCGCAGATCCCGTGGGAGCTGGCCGGGCAGAACCAGGCGCAATTGTCCATCGTTACCGACGATCTGAGCGGCAATACGGTGAGTGTACCGCTGGCGCCGGTCTCGCCCGGCATTTATGCGGCGAATGGCAGCGGCGCCGGGCAGGGCGCGATTCTGATCAACGGCACAGCCACGCTGGCCGCGCCCGCGGGCCCGCCCTACGACGGGCAGCCGGCCAAGCGCGGCTTGGACTACATCAATATATTCGCCACGGGACTCGGGCCGGTGACACATCAGCCGGCCACGGGCGCCCCTGCTTCCTCCGGTACGCTGTCCCAAACCACCAACACCGTCACGGTGGCCATCGGCAATGTGCCGGCCACCGTCCCATTCGCCGGCCTCGCGCCCGGCTATGTAGGTCTTTATCAGGTGAATGTGCTGGTGCCGGCGACGGCCCCCGTTGGCGACGCGGTGCCGGTGGCGCTCAGCGTGGCGGGAATCGCCGCTAATCCCGTGACCATGGCGGTCCAGTAGCCGCTAGCCCCCGATCGCATACATCGGCCGCGGGGGCGCCACGAATCGGGAGCTATTGATCTCGTGACCCGCCCACTTGCCCGCCACGTTGCGCCGGATCAGGGCGGCGATCTCCGCGTCGGGCGCGCCCGCGCGCAGCATCCCCTTCACGTCGTCTTCCTCGATGGCAAACAGGCAGTATCGCAGCTTGCCGTCCGCCGTCAGCCGCAGACGGTTGCAGTTCAGGCAGAACGGCCGGCTCACGGACGCGATGAAACCGACTCTCCCGATGCCGTCGGCAAATCGATATTCGAGAGCCGGCGCGCGCGGGTCCGCGTCCGCAATGGGCACCAGCGGCGCGATCTCGCGCGAGAGCGTTTCGATGATATCGGCGGCCAGCAGCACCTTGCCGCGGTCCCATAGATGCTGCGCATCGAGCGGCATGAACTCGATAAAACGCACCTCGAATCCGTGCTCCCGGCCATAGCGCGCCAGCGGCGCCAGATCCGGCTCAATCAGGTTCTTCACCGCGACCGCGTTCAATTTGATGGGGCCGAACCCGATCCGCTTGGCCACCGCGATGCCCTCCAGCACCTTGTCCAATTCGTCGCGGCGCGAAATCTGGCGGAAGCGTTCGCGGTCCAGCGTGTCCAGATGCACGTTCAGCCGCCGCAGCCCGGCCTCGTACAGCGGTTCGGCAAGCTCCGCCAGCAAGACGGCATTGGTAGTGAGGGCCAGATCGTGCAGGCCCGGAATCGCGGCCAGGCGCCGGATCAGCACCGGTAGATCCTTCCGCACCAGCGGCTCGCCGCCCGTCACCCGCACCTTATCCACTCCCAGCCCCACGGCGATGCGCGCAAATCGCTCGATCTCCTCGAAACTGAGGATCTCGTCGCGCGGCACAAACTTCACGCCCTCTTCGGGCATGCAATAGAAGCAGCGCACGTTGCAGCGGTCCGTCACGCTGATCCGCAGATTCGTATGGATACGGCCGTACTGGTCGATGAGTGGGGATGCATCCACGGGAGAGCTTCTAACCCGATTCTAACAAACGGATAAATGCTGGAACAGCGCGCGCAACGCCGCCCCGCGATGGCTGACCGTCAACTTCCGCTCCGGCGCGGCTTCCCCGAACGAACACCCGAACGGCGCGTAATAGAACAAAGGATCGTACCCGAAGCCATTTGGCCCGCGCGGCGCATCGAGGATACTGCCCTCCACCGCGCCCCGAAACGTCCGCACGAAACGTCCATGATCCGCCAGCGCAATCACGCAGACGAATCGCGCGGAACGGACGCGCTCGCCGCGCATCCTCTCCAGTAGCAGTTGGTTGTTGGCGTCGTCGCTAGCGCCCGGTCCGGCGAATCGCGCCGAATAAACACCGGGTGCGCCGCCTAACGCGTCCACTTCCAGACCGGAATCGTCTGCGAACAAAAGCCCCGGCGCTTGCCTGCCGTAATACTCCGCCTTCAGGATGGCGTTGGCCTCGAAGGTGGCGCCCGTCTCCTCGCACGCTGCGATTTCGGCGAGACCCGGCGCGGTATCCACCTGGACGCCGCCGATTACTGCCGCCAGCCGGAATTCGCGCAATTTGCCGGGATTGCCCGTGGCGCAGTAAACCGTCACGCGATCCGGACCACGCGCTTCTGGATTTCGACCAGTTCGGCGATTCCGTGCCGCGCCAGCGCCAGCATGCCGGCCATCTGCCGATCGTCGAACGCGTGGCGCTCCGCCGTCGCCTGCACTTCCACGAAGCGGCCCGATCCGGTCATCACCACGTTCATATCCACGGCGGCCTGCGAGTCTTCCTCGTAACACAGGTCGATCATCGGCTCGGTGCCGATGATTCCCACGCTGGTGGCCGCCACGTAGTCGGTCAATGGCAAACGCTTGATCATCCCGTACTTGACGCATTGCTGCAAAGCCAGCGCCAGGGCTACGAAAGCGCCGGTCACGGAAGCAGTGCGGGTGCCCCCGTCGGCCTGCACCACATCGCAATCGAGCGTCACCGTGCGTTCGCCCAGCAAGGCCTGATCCACTACCGCCCGCAGCGAGCGCCCGATCAGCCGTTGGATTTCGTGGGTGCGGCCAGAAGGGCGGCCCTTATTGACTTCGCGGGGCGTGCGCTTGGTGGTGGCGCGCGGCAGCATGGAGTACTCCGCGGTCACCCATCCTTTGCCGCTGCCGCGCAGGAATTGCGGCACGGAATCTTCCACCGAAGCCGCGCAGAGCACGCGCGTATTGCCCACCGTGATGAGCGTGGATCCTTCCGCGGTTTGTAGGTATCCGGTGGTGATTTCGACTGGACGCATCTGGTCCGGCGCGCGGTTGTCAGTTCGCATATTTCATCACGAAGTAAAGAAAGAACAGTACGAGAGCGAAGCCCGAAATGACTAGGATCACGCACGGTAGGCCGCCTTGTGCCGCGGCACGGTTCTTCGATTTGCCTTTCGCCAGTTTAAATTTCGCCATCCAAAGCGACCGTTCATAAGATGGTAGCATCCGGCGTATTCCCGCCGCCTGTGCAAGAATCGTTAGCAGATGCATCGCCGCTATTGGATCGCTGCGGCGCTCGCCTGGAGCGCCTGCAGCCCGCCTCCCCGCAGCGCGGAGGACCTGTTGCCGGCCCGCGTGGACGCAGTCTGGGAAAGGAAGTCGCTGCATGCGATGACGCCGCCGCAAACCGCCATCCCCCGCGCTTTCGAAGCGGCCTACGAAGGGCCCGGCAAACTCACCGTCGATCTCTATGAAGCCAAGGTCTCCGGCACGGCCTTCGAGATGAGCCAGCACTGGAAAATGACCGCCAACACCGTGGTGTTCGATAAGGGCAGATACTTCGTCCTGCTGAAGTGGGAGCAGGCCGACCGCCAGGCGCTCAAGGCCTTTGTGCGCGCACTGCAGAAGCACCTCTGATACGCTGAATTGTTTCGGTGTGGGGCGGGCCTCCAGGCCCGCGCGGGTTCTCCAGAACCCGCCTCTTTGGGAGATGGGTGATTTCAGTTAACGCGGTTTCGAAGAGCTTCGACGGCAAACGCCAGGTCACGGCGTTGGAACGGATCGACCTGCAGGTCGTGCGGGGCGAGATGCTATCGATTGTGGGCCCGTCCGGATCGGGCAAATCCACGCTGCTGAACCTCATCGGCGGTCTGGACCGCCCCAGCGCGGGCGAGATACATATCGATGGGCGCAATATCGCCAGTCTGTCCGACGACGACCTGACGCGCTTGCGCCGCGACAAAATCGGCTTCATCTTTCAGTTTTTCAACCTGCTGCCCAGCTTAAGCTGCATGGAGAACGTGGCGCTGCCCCTGCATCTGAAAGGTATGCCCAAAGCGAAGACCACGGCGCGCGCGCGTGAGCTGCTGGACCTGGTCCAACTCGGCCACCGCCTGGATCATTTGCCCGACGAGCTTTCCGGCGGCGAGCGGCAGCGCGTGGCCATCGCGCGCGCCCTGGCGTTCGATCCGCCCATCCTGCTGGCCGACGAGCCGACCGGCAATCTCGACAGCCATACCGGCGCGGAAATCCTGAAGCTGATTCGCGATCTGCACCAGCGCCTGGGCGCGACGGTGCTGATCGTGACCCACGATACCGGCGTCGCCGCAAGCTGCCCGCGCATGGTTACCCTGCGCGACGGGCGCGTAGCGGGAGACGTGCGCCGATGATCCTGCTGCGGCTGATCAGTTGGCCTTACGCGCGCAAACATCTGGTCCGCTGGGTGCTCACCATCGGTGGCATCGTGCTGGGCGTGGCGCTGCTGGTGGGCATGTATACGGCCAACCAAAGCGTGCTCGAAGCGTTTAACCGCACCGTGGAGCACATCGCCGGCAAGACGCAGCTTCAAATCTCGGCGGGCGACGGCGGTTTCGCCGAGGAGATTCTGGAGCGCGTCGAAAGCGATCCCGATGTGCGCGCCGCGGCGCCCGTGATCGAGCAGGTGGTCGATAGCGGTTTCAAAGGCCAGGGCAAGCTGTTGATCCTGGCCGTGGATATGACCGGCGACCGCAGCCTGCGCGATTACGACCTCGAAGGCGGCGACCAGGACGTCATGGACGATCCGCTGGTATTTCTGGCGCAGCCCGATTCACTGATCTTGACGCGCGATTTCGCGGCGCGCAACGGACTCACCAGTGGCAGCAAGCTGGCCATGAAAACCATGGAGGGCGACAAGCTTTTCACCGTGCGCGGCATTCTGCGGTCCGGCGGGATGACTTCGGCGTTCGGCGGCAACCTGGCGATTATGGATATCTACGCCGCGCAGAAATTCTTCGGCATGGGGCGGCGTTTCGACCGCATCGATATCGGCTTGAAAGACGGCATCGCGCTCGACCGGGGACAGGCCTCGTTGCGCAGCCTGTTGGGACCGGGCTTCGACGTGGACCCTCCCTCCGGCCGCGGCCAGCATTTTGAATCGTTGATGGGCGTGTATACCATGACCATGAACATCGCCAGCCTGTTCGCTCTTTTCATCGGCACGTTCATCATCTATAATTCGTTCGCCATCGCGGTCACGCAGCGGCGCGCGGAGATCGGCATCCTGCGCGCGCTGGGCGCCACGCGCGGCCAGATCCGCTCGCTGTTTTTGGGCGAAAGCGCGGTAGCGGGACTGGCGGGCTCGGCGGTGGGCATCGGCTTCGGCCTGCTGATGGCGCAAGGGCTCACCGCCAGCACCAATGCGTTCATGGAAGGCGTGATGGGCGTTTCGGCCAATGCCGACCATATGCTGGTGCGTCCGTGGCTGCTCGTCACCGCGGCCGCCGTGGGCGTGCTCACCAGCATGATCGCGGCCTTCCTGCCGGCGCGCAACGCGGCGCGCGTGGATCCGGTGAAGGCCTTGCAGAAGGGCCAGTATCAGGTGCTCTCGGCGGGTGAGAACCGCAGAAGGCGCGCCGCGGCGCTGGCGGCCATCGCCATTGCCGCGGGCTGCATCGTATTTGGAAGATCGAGCCCGGTTTTCTACACGGGCTATTTCCTGGCTATGCTGGCGATGCTGCTGCTCACGCCCGCGCTGTCGTTATTTCTCTCGAAAGCCTTGCGCGGGCCTTTGAAATGGCTGCGGCCGGTCGAAGGCGCGCTGGCAGCCGACAGCCTGATTCAATCCCCGCGGCGGACATCCGCCACAGTCGCCGCCCTCATGCTGTCGCTGGCCCTCGTGATCGCACTGGGCGGCATGGCGCGCGCCAGCTACGCAGAGATCGCCGACTGGATGGACAGCACCATGAATCCGGACTTCTTCGTGACTACTTCGGAAACCATCTCCGCCCGCACCTATCATTTCCCGGACAGCATGCTCGATGGGCTGCGCAAGATCCCAGGCATCGCCGAGGTACAGCCCGTGCGCATCGTGCGCATCAACTTCCGCGGAAAACCCGTGATGCTGGTGGCCATCGATTCGCTGAGCATCGCCCGGCGTACCCGCGGACGCACGACAGCCGGCGATTTCCAGGGCATGTATCGCGCCGCGGCAGCGCAGAAAGGCCTGGTCATCGCGGATAATCTGGCGCAACTCGAGAAGCTGAAACTGGGTCAGATCCTGGAAATCGCTGCGCCGGGCGGTGTTCTACGGCTGCCGATCGCCGGAATCCTCGAAGACTTTTCCAATCAGTTGGGGACCATCTTCATCGACCGGGCGCTTTACCGCCGGCTATGGAAGGACGATTCACTGGATGTATTCCGCATTTACCTGGCGCCTGGAGCGGCGGCCGCCGATGTGAGAGCGCAGATTTTGGACCGCTTCGCCCACGAACGGCGCCTCTTCGTACTTTCTAATAAAGAAGTCCGCAGTTACGTGTTCAAAGTGACCGACCAATGGTTCGGCATGACCTACTTACAATTGTTTGTGGCAGTCCTGGTGGCCATCCTGGGGATCGTGAACACGCTGACCGTTTCCATCACGGACCGGCGGCGCGAACTAGGCGTGCTTCGCGCGGTGGGCGGTTTGCGCAATCAGATTCGCCACACCATCTGGATGGAGGCGCTGGCCATCGGCATCATCGGCCTGGCGCTCGGTGTAGCTGCGGGTGCCGTGAACCTGTATTACATGCTCACCGTATCGCGCCAGAATTTCGCGGGAATCGCGCTCGACTATACCTTTCCGTTCGGCATCGTGGGGCTGCTCATTCCCGTGATCCTGGGCGCGGCTTTCGGATCCGCGCTATTTCCGGCGGAAAGTGCCGTGCGCAGTTCCCTCGTGGAGGCATTGGAGTATGAATAGACAAGTCGTTTGTCTGGCCCTGGCGATTCTTCCGCTGGCCGCCGCCGAAGACGCCCGCCAGATTGTCGAGGAATCGCAGCGCCGCGGGCGTGCCGATTCCCAGCGCTACGAAGGTTCGCTCGAAGTCGTCAGCGCCAACAACAAGGTTTCGAAGAAGCGCTGGGAATCCGATCGCCTGGGCGCCTACGGCAACAGCAAGGCGATTATCCGCTTCACCGAACCCGCCGAAGTGAAGGGCGTGGCGCTGCTGGTAGTGAACCACCCAGATCGTTCCTCGGACCAATGGATGTGGACGCCCGCCATCGGCCGCGACCGCCGCATCGCGCAGCAGGATCGCTCCACGCGATTCTTCGGTACGGATTTCAGCTTCGAGGATCTGGAGGAGCGCGACGTCAACCAGTTCGATTACAGCCTGCAGGGCGAGGAGCCCATCGACAGCGCGGCATGTTGGCGCATCGAATCGAAACCCAGGCAGGGCAAGAGCTCGCAATACACCTCGTCCCGCGTGTGGATCCGCAAAGACAACTACGTTCCCGTGCAGTATGAAAACTACGTGAAAGACAAGCTGGTGCGCCGCCTGGTGGAGAAGGATATCCAGAACGTCCAGGGCATCTGGACCGCGCGCCTGCTGGAGATGACCGACCTGGGCCGCAAGAGCCGAACCATATTGAAGCTGGAGAACGTGCGCTACAACGTGCCCATGAAGGACGACGATTTTACCGTGCAGGCCTTGCGGCGGCAGATGTGAAGCGGCGGTTTCTGGGCGCCGGTTTCTGGCTGCTGGGCCTCGCGGCCGCGGGCTGGGGCCAGAGTTTTACACAGCGCGGATTTCTGGAAACGGATTTCATCGGCTATCCGCAGACCGCGCCCAACGACAGCGGGCAAGCGATCGGAGAAGCCCTCTTCCGCTATGAGGCCTTCGATAAACTGAATGCGGACTGGCAGTTCGCCGGCGGCATCGACGCGCGCGCGGATACCCACGAGCAGACCGATCGCGCGTGGGAGCTTTCGTGGGACGATCGCCAGACCCGCCGTCCCTCGTTCGAAGTGCGGCAGCTCAACGCCACCTATGCAAAGAAGAAGCTCACGCTGGTCTTGGGCAAGCAGTTCATCCGTTGGGGCAAGGCCGATATTCTGAATCCCACCGACCGTTTCGCGCCGCAAGATTACCTGTCCGTCGTCGACAGCGATTTTCTGGCCGTCACCGCGGTCCGCGCCACCTATGGCGGCCAGTCGAACACTATCGACCTGGTTTGGGAGCCGCTGTTCACACCCAGCCGCATCCCGCTGCTCGACCAGCGCTGGAGTAATGTGCCCCCGGGTATCGCGCTCACCCAGTTGCCGTCGTCGTATCCCGGCGGCTCCCAGATCGGCGCGCGCTGGAACCACATCGGAAAGGTGGCGGAGTATTCGCTGTCGTTCTATGACGGTCACAATACGCTGCCGCTGTTCAACTTTCAGGAGCCGCAGGCGTCCACCGTGGATATCGCGCGCTACTACCCGCAAATGCGCATGTATGGCGCGGATGCCGCGATTCCGTTGCATGGCATCACCCTGAAAACCGAAGCGGCATACTTCACCTCCACCACCAGGACGGAAGATGAATACGCTCTATACGTGGTGCAGTTGGAGCGCCAGGCTGGCGAATGGTTTTTCATCGGCGGATACGCGGGGCAGGTCGTCACCGAGCACCGCTCGCTCTTCGATTTCGCGCCCGACCGCGGCTTGACCAGCGCATTCCTGGGCCGCGCCGGCTACACCATCGACACCAACCGCGGCGTGGCACTGGAAACGGCGGTCCGCCAGAACGGGAAGGGCGAGTGGGCCAAGCTCGAATACTCCGAGGCGTTCGGTGCGCACTGGCGGGCCACGGCGGCGTTCACGCTGATCCGCGGCGACGAATCCGACTTCCTGGGCCAGTACCGTCGTAATTCCCACGCCATGCTCGCGCTGCGCTACAGCTTTTGACCACCTGGATCAGCGCGCCTGCTCTAGTTTGCGAGCCCCCGAAAGTCCCACACGTACTTCCAGGTAACTTCTCCGCCCAAACCCAGACCCGGCGCGTTGAACGGCTGGGATGGCGTCTGGCTTGGGGTCTGGGTGACGATCACTTCCACGTTGCCTGAGGGCATGAGCATGCACGCTGCATCGAAAAAGGGAAAGCCGCCCGTACCGGGAGAAGCCACATAGCTCGACTGGAACGCGAGATCTCCATCTCCAGCCGGCGCCGACTGTAGCGCCTGGAAGCTACCCCCGACAATGAACTGAATCGTGACGACGCTCCGGTCGTCGCCGCCCGTCCAGTAGAAACTGTACCAACCATGACAATAACTATAAAAGCCGGTGACCACACAGGGAGCTTCAAATTGCGTGCCCGGCTGCAGGCTCGAAAGGCCTGCGTCCGCGGTGATCGTGGTGATCGCTGAGATGGGTGGAGGTACATCGGCATTGGCGGTGAAGGCGCCCACCTGGATACCGCCTTGCCCGGTAAGTTGATATGTCCCGCCTTCGAGCGTTCCCGGCGGCAGAGAGGCTTGGTATGTCAATCTGCCGCTTTGGGTGGAGGGCGCTAGCGCCACCGCGCCGAGGCCTGAACCGGAGAGTGTCAAGGCCCCCGCATCCAGCGTCGCCGGCAGCGACGCGCCGCAGGCGGGCGGCGGCGGGAGATATACGGGCCCGTAAATGCCCTGGCCTTGAGCATTTTCGGAACTGATGGCCGCCGGCGGCGGGAAAAGGGCGGCCTCCGGGCCGGGTTGCGGAAAGCCCAATCCGTCCGATTGGATGAACTGGGCGGAGACGGCCTCGCTGGACGTAAATACCTTTCACGTCGCTAATGTTACGGACCTGAAACGCGACCAGGCCCAACGTGCTCTCCGGCGGATCCTCGCAGACGCCGCCCCCCGGCTGTATGCTGACGTCCACTAACTGGCTGGACGTGAAAGGCGCGAAGATCTGCGCCGTCGGAGATCCGTAGTTCTCGGTCTGCGGCTGCAGGAGCGCGAGCGACAAGGGCACCCGGCACCCCTGCGGTCCGCCTTTCCATTGACCCAGCGCGTTGGCCTGATCGACGCCCACTTTACCCGGCGCCGGTCCGAGGTATGCCAACGTCAGATCCGCGGCCGTCCCGGTCAGTCCGGGCGACTCGAATGTCACGGAGGTCTCGCCGGCGCCGGAGTAAACAAGCGTGTTCACAGGTTATCGCTGGGGTTATACGTCCAAGGGAGGCCGTTCGGGCGATCGGTAAAGTCCAGACCACCCAGGCCCGTCAGGTAGATCGTCAAACCGGCGTCTTTGTCGGGATCGAGGCTGTTTTGGGGCGTGTTCAGGGAGACGCTGCCATCCGCGTGAACATTGTAAGCCACCGCTTGTCCGCAACCCGAGGAATCCTGCGTGAATACGCCGAGAGGATCGATCAAGTAAGGATAAGCCGCGGCGACCGGCGGAGGTAAAGTCGTGGGCAGCCCACTACCGGCACCTGATATGCAGCGCTGGAGCCCGCCGCCGTACTGACGACGATGTCGGGCCCGGCGATCCCGTTGGGCACCTGCGCGTTGATCTGCGTGGGCGAAGCGTAGAACAATGGCGCTGCCAACCGTCCGGCAGCGCCCGTGAACGTTACGGTGGCGCCGCCCAGCGTGGTGGGCAGCGGGTAACCATTGGCCCCTTGCGTGGAAACTGCCAGATTCTGCCCTTTGATGGTAATCAGCATCTGTGGCGTCATCGAAGTCAGAGCGATATTGCTGGCTGTGTTTTGCACGCCGCCGGATTCAATGATGGGTGCTTGCGCGAATGCCCGCGGCATGGCCGCCAACAGGGCAACTCCGGCAATAAGAGCATAAGGTCGGCGCATATGCTTGTAACTAGCGGGCATTTGCCAGCTGTTATAGATCCGATTTGCGGCTATGGCGCACGCCCTGGTACTGGCTCTCGCCGGGTCGATTCGTGGTGCCGGACGAGCCTCGCTCGATCGTTCCGGTTTCTCGCGCAGGCTGAACCGATCGAGGGCGGGGTACGCCAAACAGCGCGCCAGACTCTACTCCCACTAGTTTGTAAAGTGACGCATTTGTGGCCCGCTGATTGCTCCCCCAGCGCTACCGCAGCGAAATCCGCCCAATAAGCGCCCTCGCTCGCGGCATTTGACACTATGGTGGGGCAATTGACGCTAGAGGAAACCCTCCGAGATCACGCTTTCGTGCAGGGACTCCCGGATCGGCACGTGGCCAAGCTCGCTTCGCTGGCCACCGCCGTCACCTTCGCTGAAAACGAAGTGATTTTCATGGACCGCCGGCAATCGCAGTATTTTTATCTCGTCACCTCCGGCAGCGTGAATATCGAACTGCACTCGCCCATTTTCACCGTATCGGTCCTGTCAGTCGGTCCCGGCCAGGCCTTCGGCTGGTCCGCCCTGCTGGACCATCAGGAAACGGTTTTCCAGGTCCGCGCGCGCGAGCAGACCCATGCGCTGCGCATCGCCGGCCCGGACCTCACCGAGCTCTGCCGCACCGACCCCGGATTGGGCGTTGAAATCCTCTTGCGCGCGTTGCAGGTGGCCGCCGGACGGATCGTGGCCACCGAAGCGCGGTTCGCCGAAATATGCGGCGTTCGCATCAAGGCCAAAGTTAAAAAGGAACACTCACCGATATGAACGAACAATACGATGTCGCCATACTAGGCGCGGGTTTCGAAGGGAGCATGCTCGGCACGATTCTGGCCTGCAATGGGGCCAAGGTCGTCATCATCGACGCCGGCACGCATCCGCGTTTTGGCCTCGGCGAATCAACCGTGCGCCACACTTTCCGTATGATCAAGATCATCGCGGAACGCTTCGGAGTCCCCGAGTTCAAGACCGAATTCAATTCCGCCAATCGGATTCACCGGCATGTCACGTCCGGCTGCGGCGTCAAGACCAACTTCGGCTTCATGCTGCATCACGAAGGCGAGCACCAGCGGCCGGAAGAGTCTACCCAATTGGTCATCCCGCCTTACCGCGAGGGTCATGAAGCGCACTTGTTCCGCCAGGATACCGACGCCTATCTCACTTACACCGCCATCCATCACGGCGCCACGGTCAAGTATCACACCCGCGCAAAGAAAGTCGATACCGATAGCCGCGGAGTAACTATCGAGACCGATAAAGGTGAGATCGTCCGCGCGCGCCGCGCCCCTGGTATCAGGGCACTTGCCACCATTTATTCAACGGCGGCTGGGTATGGGTGATTCCGTTCGACAATCGTCCGGGGTCCACCAACAAGCTGATCAGCGTTGGGCTGAGCCTGGATATCCGCAAGTATCCCAAGCCCACCGATATCACGCCGGATCAGGAATGGCGCCAGTTTCTGGCGCGCTTCCCCAGCATCTACGAACAGTTCAAGGACGCCAAGCCCGTGCGCGACTGGGTCTCCTCCGACCGGCTGCAAATCTCTTTGAAGCAAACCGTTGGCGATCGCTGGGCCATTATGGCCGGCGGCGCCGGCAGCGGCTTTCTGGACGCCATCTTCTCCCGCGGATTAGCTTCGTCAATGGAAGTGACCAATGCGCTGGCCGCGCGCCTGTTGCGGGCCCTGAAGGACGACGATTTCACGGTCGACCGTTTTGAATATGTCGCCCGCGTCCACGAGGTCGACCGAACGAACAACGACCGTACCGCCAGCGCCGCCTACACTTCGTGGCGCGATTTCGACTTATGGAATGCGTGGTTCCGCGTCTGGGTGCTGGGCGTCGGCTTGGGCGATTTGAAACTCGCCAGCATTTACCGGCGCTATATGAAGACGCACGACGACTCCATCCTGCCTGACGCCGAAGAGCCGATGGGACTGTTCTACAGCCAGCACCCTGGGTACGGCGAGTTGTTCAATGCCGCCGAGGCCAAGATGTGCCAGGTGGAGCAAGGTCTCGTAGATCCCAAGGATGCCTCCCGGTATATCTTCGATTTGATGCGCAACGCCAAGTTCGCGCCGCCCGCCAATCATCTGAGCGATCCCGCCTGGCGCTATGTCAACATCGGGACGCCCTGGGCCACCGTCAGCACCCTGGCCTGGCTGGCCACCTCGGCGCCGCCGGAAATCAGAAGCCTGTCGGCAGGCTTGCTGGGCGATTGGGGAAGCAAGCCCCATCCCGCGTAGATATCCATGAATCTGTCCTTCGTAGTCTTCTTGGCGCCCTTCGCGGTAACTTGGCGCCTTGGCGAGAAACCTTTCACGCAAAGACGCAAAGATAACCGCCAAGCCCGCCAGGAACTCCAATCCATGATCTGTCCTTCCTCGAAAAACCGGACGATCGAGCGACGCTTAGAAGTAAGGTGTCCCCGCAAAGACGCAAGATATCCCGCCGCTACCGGCGATAACTCTCGGGTGGCCCCAGGTAGCTCGGCTTGAGCCCGCCCAAGTCGACCACGATCTTCTCCAGCACCACGCCGGGATCCACCATCCAGTACTTGAACACATGATATCCCGGCCCGCTCACCGAGTGACTGGACTCGATCGTGCGCACGCTATCTTTCACGGATTCCTCCCAGTCGTGCAGGCTGTTTTGCCCCAGGGCGTCGATCACCTGGGGCGCCTGATCGTCGAATGCGACGGCGAATCGCAGCCCCCGGCCCGGCACGAAGTTCAGTGTCGGCGCGACGATCGTATGTACCTTCACGACGCCGGGATGGAACAAATACATACGATATTCGAGCGAGGGTGAGCCTTGAGCCCGCGTCACACTCGCCGCCGTCCACGGCAGGATGGTCATCCCCGACAACGTCCGCCCATAGTCGCCGATCTCCTCCCATCGCACCGCGCCCGCATCCGTTTTCCGCGTGTAGTGCGCGGCTTCCATCGAGACGTACCCATCCGCCTCCACGAATCCGCGCAACGATTCCCGGGTCACTTCACCAGGGCGGAATGAAGTCACGCTCACACTGGCTGTTTCCCCGCCCGCGCCCGAAATCTTCACCGATCCCTCGCCCGCGCCCATCGGCGCCTTGTTCCAATCCAGGCTGACCCACACGCGCGCGTCTTTCCGCACGCTGCCGGTTGCGCCGCTCAATACAATCCAGGGCGCGCTGGCCGTGGCTGAGTAGGTAAACGGCGCGCGCCCCATATCGAACACATCGATGGCCCGGCGGGGACGATTGAAAGCGTCAAACCGCAGCGAGGCCGGCGCCACGCCCATCTTGGCCGCCTCCCCAACCTGGATCCCGGTCACCTCCGGCATGGCGTTCACCCGCGGCTCCTGCCACCCGGTATAGCCGATGTGTGTCTGATCCATCATGTGGTCCCACTTACCGTGGGCCAGTGTGTGATTGTAAGTGGCGGACCAATCCGCGTCCGCCTGGAACAACTCACGCACCCGCGCCGCGTAATCGTTGGCGCTGGCCCGGCCCTGGCCGGCGTACAGCCGGTTCTTGGCCGCCGCGATGTATAGCTCGTTCACCAGCGCGCACGCCTTGGTAGGATACAAGACCAGTTCGAAGAAAGCGTCCCTCGCATTGTCCGGCAGCTTGCCATATATTTCCTCCGCGCGCTGCGTGAGCGCTTGCCAATCGGCCAGCACCGCGTCCGCCTCTCCGTAGTTCTCCAGGCTGAACGTGCCCGGCTCCAGTAACTCCGGCTTCCGCCGGCCATTGTACTTCGTGTACTTGGCGACGATATCGGCGATCTGGGCGGCATAGGCTGGCCCAAACTCGCGCTCCGCCCACAGCCTTCCGAATTCCGCGATCTTGTCGTGCGGCCATCGCCGCGGATTCCACGCCAGGCTCAGGAAGTACTCGATCGGAAATTCCATGGGCTTCAAATCGCCCACATTCACAATCCAGATGCGCCGCGCGTCGTATTCGTACGCCAGGTTCATCTGTTCCCAGACCTTCGCAATCGGATTGGTGTTCAGCCACTTATAATTGCGCGGTCCGCCCACATAGTCGAAATGATAATAGATGCCGGCGCCGCCGCTGCGCTTGCGTTCCTCCGCCGTCGGGAGCCGCCGCAGGTTACCCCAGTTATCGTCGCACCAAAGCAGAGTGACATCGTCGGGAACGCGCATTCCCGCATCGTAATATTCCTGTACTTCTTTATAGAGCGCCCAATCCTGCGGCACCTTGGAAAGATCTGGCCCGATACGATTCGCCAGGATGGCGCGCTGGTCGGCCACGATCTTCTCCAGCAGCGCCTTGTTTGCGTCGATATCCCCAGTGGCGGCCATCGGCATATCGCCATCGCCGCGCATCCCCAGCGTGACGATGCTCTCGTAGTCCTTATTGCGTTCAATGCCCGCGTCCCAGAACGCATGCAGCACTTCCTGGTTCGTAGCGTAGTTCCAGGGACCTTTGCCGTGCCGCTTCCACTCCTGCTGCGCGCGCAGCATGGGTTCGTGATGCGAGGTCCCCATCACGATGCCATACTCATCGGCCAGCTTCGGATTCAGCGGATCGTCCTCGTTGAACGCGCTCCCCCACATGGCGGGCCACAAATAGTTGCCCTTCAACCTTAGGATCAGTTCGAATACCTTTACATAGAAATCATGGTTATATCCGCCAAACTTTTCCTTGGTCCAGCCGGATAACGATGGCGCTTCGTCGTTCAGGAAAATGCCGCGATACTTCACCGCCGGCTCGTCCTCCAGGAACCTGCCGGGTTTCACGAAAAGGGCGTCTTTATGGACCACTGGAACGTCAGCCCACCAATACCAAGGTGAAACGCCTATCTGTTCGGACAAATCGTAGATCCCGTAAATGGTTCCCCGCTTATCGCTGCCCGCGATCACCAGGCCGCCGGCCACCCCCGGCAGCGGCTTCTCGACGGGCTGGATCAGGAACGATTCCCACTTGCCCGCGATCACCGAAGTATCGGTCATCCTTTTCGCCAACGGACTCTTTTCAAGCGACCCGATCACAATGGCGTGGGAGCCCAGCGCGCCGCTATCGTGTGTGACAACCGGCGTGCAGCCTGTCACTCGCGCGATATCCCGCTGTAAGTCGCCGGCCGCCCGGATGACTCCGGCATAGTCCCCTGCATCGACATAGATGGCGGCGCAAGTCTTCGCTTGCGCGATGGCAAAGCTGCCCGGCCGCGGCGCGGTCTCCACATAGCGCGGCTGGCCCAGCGCCAGGGCGGCGCCCGGCAACAGCAATAGCAGCAGTGGTTTGAAAGCTTTCATGGTTGCCTGAAATGCTTGTCCGCGAACTTCAGACACTGTTCCCAATCGTATTGGCTCTGGCCGTATTCACCGGCCCGATTATGATATCCGACAAAATCGCCCACCGGCGTATCCACCGCCGGCATACGATCCACCCCCACGCCCGTCTCGCCGAACAACCTGTAAACCGCGCCGGCATTCAGAGCCGCCAGGAACGAGCCGGCCGGATCGCCCGCAAGGTCCTCCGCCGCGGTAGCGATATAGACCGGCCGCGGCGCGTATAGCGCGATGAGTTCGTGCCAATCGACAGGCAGGCTGTTCACATGGTCCGCGAAGTCCTTCAGCCTTTTGTCGAACCAGTAACCGAACCGCCCATTCACCAGTTCGGCCAGGGTTTCGCCGGAACCACGGCGGACGATCGTCGCGCCGCCGCAGCCGGCTTCCGCCGCAAACGTCATCGCGAAACGCGCGTCCTGCGCGCCCGCCCAAAGGGCGATCTTGGCGTATCGCGAAAACCCGTGCAGCATCACTCTCTTCGCGTCGATATCCTTGTCCGTCTCGATGTAATCCATGGCGCGGCTCAACCCCCATGCCCATGCGCCGATCGCGCCCCACTCCTCCATCCCCGGCTCCGTCTGCCCGGCGGCCGCGAAGAACGCGCGAATGCTCTTCGCATATCCGTTGGGCGCGTCCGTCTGGATCTGGTCCACCCGTCCGGCGATGATGCCGTAGCCGCGATCCAGTACCGCCGCCGGCTTCACCCGCGCATTGCCCGCGATCAAAAATGCCGCCACGGGCTTAGCCGCGATGGGCAGCGTTAAAGCCAGCTCCATGGATGGACCGTCGCGCTTGCCCGCGAAATACAGCTTCACCGTCTTGGTCACCGCCCGGCCGCCCATGGCATGCCGGTCTTCGGCGACGGTTTCCCAAGTCATCGCCGCGGGCCGTCCCGCCATATTGCGCCCGTAAACGTAGGTCTCGAAAAGATGGATCAATTCCGGCCGCCGCTTTTGCGTCCAGGTTTGCGCATCGGTCACCTTGTCGCCGTCGAGCATCGTGAGCGGGTCCGGCAAGGTGACCGGCTGGGCGAAAAGCGCACCGGCGAACAGGAAAGCCAAAACCGCGAGCCGCATAGGTGACGCTTACTTCAGCTTGTCGAGAAATTCGTAGCGCTCCCGGTGATCGTCGGGAGCTTCGTGCGATTTCGCGTCCAGATGCATCACCGGATAGCGCCCCTGGCTGTTGTAGGCGGGCCATCCCGGCAGGCCCGTGCCGTTGGGATCGCCGGTCTTGGCGAAGTTCGACCAATACGAAGACATCAGGTCCGAAAGCGCCCGATCTTCCGGCCGCCAGGGCAGGTTCTTCGAGGCCAACACTCCGAATACGAACTCGATCTCCGCCGAATGGTAAGCGCCGCGCGGCGCGTTGCCGCCGTCGGCGGGCGGATTTACGGGCGCGGGAGGGGCGTCGTCGAACTCGTAGCGGTAGAGCGGCGCGCCGCCCGTGGCGCCCTGCATCTCGAGCCATTTCCAGGTGGAGAACGCGATGAACTGGTCGCCGGCCAGGTCCTGCGCGGACCGCTTGGCCTGTTCGTCGCTATCCGCCGGGTAGAGCTTGAGGAATTCATCGGCCTTGTCGCCGAAGTGCTTGTGCGCATAGGCCACGAAGTTGGCCGCGGTAGGGGCGTCTTTCTCGAAGATGCCGCCATAGCCTCCTTCATCGTGGTTCCATCCGGCCAGCAGCGGGACGTGGCTCTGTTTGCCGCTCGCAAAAATCTCGCGTACGCTCTGCGGCAGGAAATAGCCGTCGATATTCGGCGCGAACCAGATGTCTTTCTGCGTGATCGCCGCGGTCAGCAAATCGGCCGCTGGCTTGGCTCGCAAGTCCGCCAGCGAATGCGTCCCGATGCCTTCCGCGAACTTGGCGTCCGCCGCCTCGGTCTGCGCCAGCGGCTTCAAGTCGAGCACCGTGCTGAAGAAAGCGCCGCTCTCGCCGATCGCCCGTTGAAACAGGCCCTGCGCCAGCGGCGACGCCATCAGCGCGCTTACCGAGAACGAACCGGCGGATTCGCCGAAAATGGTCACCGCGCCGGGATCGCCGCCGAATCCCGCGATGTTCTTGTGTACCCACGAAAGCGCCGCCACCTGGTCGAGAAGCCCATAGTTGCCCGAAGCATTGCGGTCCGACTCTTTAGCCAGTTCGGCGTGCGTAAAGAATCCAAACACATTCAGGCGGTAGTTCATGCTCACCACCACCACGCCCTTGCGCGCCAGGTTCTCGCCATCCTGCCGCGGTTCCGACGCCGCGCCTGCCCCGAATCCGCCGCCGTAGATCCACACCATCACCGGCAGATGCGCCTTCGCGGAAGCGGCCGGAGTCCATACGTTCAGGTAGAGGCAGTCTTCGCTGGGCCCCTTGTCCCGAAAGACCATATCGTTATAAATGCTGCCCTGCATGCAGCGCGGGCCGAACTCGACGGCTTCGCGGACGCCTTTCCAAGGCGCGGCAGCCTGCGGCGCCTTCCACCGCAGCGCGCCCACCGGCGGCGCCGCGAAAGGGATCCCTTTGAACGAGGCTACGCCCTTGTTCACAGTGCCCTTCACCCGGCCACCGCCATCGATCTTAACCGTGTCGGGCACGCCGGCCGCCGCCGTCGCCGCCGCCAGGCAAAACAAAATCATCTTCGGATGCATGCCTAATAATGTAACGTGCGTGATGACCGGCCGCTTGCCCGTGGCGCACGCTTCAGCGTGCCGGCGGGACTTTCAAGTCCCGCTTGGGCGAACTGAAGTTCGCCCCGGCACGCTTTAGACGGTGGTGAAAAAGTAAGTCGGGGGGTGTCACTTTAAAACAATTTCGCGCGTCTATGTTTTATGCGCGGTGCCGACTACAACCAGAGTGCCATCTTTAGCTACGTGTCCC
>JBEKIM010000041.1:0-25647 GCA_050011755.1 Bryobacteraceae bacterium
TACCAGAACGACGACATGCTCTTCCGCGACGAATACCAGATCTCGCCCGACGTGAAGAGCTTCTTCCAGGAAGAAGACCCCGCCCTCGAGCGCATGTCCCACGATTTCGCGTCTCGCCTCGTGGCAAACGTCGTGGAGGGGTTCTGATGGCGCAGGCGTCGCCTGAAAAGCTGATCGAGCGCCTCGCGAGCGGCAAGCCCGTCCCGGCCATCGTGCTGCAGGGCACCGATGTTTATCTCCGCGACATGTGCCGCAACCGAATCATCGACGCGTACGTGCCGGAAGAACTCCGCGGCTGGGCTCTGGCGCGCCTTTCAGCGAAGGAAGCCGGCTGGGACGAAATCCTGCAGCGCGCGCAAACGCTTCCCATGCTGGCGCAGCTCCAGGTGATTATCGTGGATGGCGCGGAATCGGTGGAAAAGCTGGGAGACAAATCGCGCGACGAAATCCTCGACGCGCTCGGGAAATATCTGGCCTCTCCCGCGCCCTTCACCGTGCTGCTCCTCGAAGCGGCCTCTCTCGACAAGCGCCAGAAATTCTTCAAGCTGCTCAGCGAAAAGGCGCTGATCGTCGAGCTGACCATCGGCGGCGAATCCGCCGCGCTGCTGGCCGCGCAGATGGCCAAAGACCTCGGCGTGGAGATCGACCGGGACGCCGCCGCATTTCTCGCCGAAATTCTCAACAGCGAGCCCGCGCGCATCCGCATCGAAATCGAAAAGCTCGCTGCCTATGTAAAGGGAGCGGGGCGCGTCCGCCTGGCCGACGTGGAAGCGCTCGTAGTGGCAGCCCGAAAAAACACCGTGTGGCAGCTGGCGGATATGCTCGTCGATCGAAAGCGGGACGCCGCTCTCACGTTCCTGGACAACCTGCTGAGGGAGGGCGAAGAGCCAATAGGCATAGTCGGCGCGCTCGCATTCCGCTACCGCAAACTCATCGAAGCAAGGGGCATCCCAGCGCACACCAACAGCTACCAGGCGGCACGACAGTTGGGCATGCACCCCGAAGCTGCGGAAGGGCTCCTGCGCCAGGCGCATCGCATCCCCAAGAAAGACCTGCTCGCGGGGCTAATAGCTCTAGCGGAAGCCGACAGCCAGCTCAAATCCTCAAATCCCAACCCCCGCGCCTTGATGGAATTCCTGATCGCCCGCCTAACCATGCGAACCGCGGCGTAACCGACTCGTAGCAGCCCTGCTCAATTTGTTCTCCCGGCTGCTTTGCTCTATCGGGACAAAACAAAAAAGACGTCCTGAAAATCGGGACGCCTTTTGAAACCGTTCGAGAAAATCCGATCCGCAGCCGAAACTAAGCCTTCTTTTCCTTCAGCGCATTCAAGGCCAGCGTGAGCCGCGATTTGTAGCGATTCGCGGTGTTCTCCGAAAGCGTGCGCTTGCGGATAGCCTTGTCCAGCTCCGAGAAAGTGGGCGAAGCCAGTTTCTCCGCGGTGGCGAAGTCAGCCGCGGTGAGCGCGGTGCGCATCCGGCGGATCGCGCTGCGCACGCGCGTGCGATTCATGCGGTTGATCGCGGCGCGGCGCTCCGTCTGGCGGATGTTCTTGAGAACCGATTTCGTCTTCTTCTTGTGCTTGACAGCTGTACCCTGTGCCATTCCTGCTCCTGTGCGTTAATTTCGCAGGATCAACAATATCCGAGCCCGTCCCCGCTGTCAATTTTGAAGCCCGTTAGCCGCAGCGGACTCCCGCAAGCGCAACACGCATCTGAAGCTCTGCTGTGGCGGTTACCCCAAAAGTGAAGCGATACTTTGTGTGGGCGATAATCAACTTACGAGGCTTACACTCACATCCCCGCTGGCATAAGAATATGGTTGGAGCCGATCGTTTGCGCTACTTTACCTGGATCGATTCCAGGTAGCCGACCAGGTTGTTGATTCGCAGCTTCGATTGAGCTTGGTTGTTTCTGTTCATCAAGTCGAACATGGGCCCCCACACGGGCATCTCCACGGTGCCATGAGCGGGAGCGTTGACGCCGTTGTGAAGCACGTCCAGGACGTACCCCTTCGGAAATTCACCGCCATGTCGCTGCGCCAGCCTGGTCAAATTAGGAGGCCGGGCCTTGAGATCTTTGGCGGCAGGCCCATCCCCTTTTGCCGACTCGCCATGACAGACGGCGCAATCCTGCTTGAAAATCACCGCCCCATCCTTTGGGTTAGCGACCTCGGGCTTTTGGACGGTCTTTTCTTGAGCTGTCGTGAAGTGGGCGAACGTGAGAAGCAGTATACAGAACAAAACGATGCCACAAGCGCTTCGAAAACGAATCGTGATCACGAATCCTCGCTTTTGAAAGGCGCATTACCACCTGCTCATGGTCTTCGCAAACCTTTCGTCTTGCTTGACTTATTATTCATGGTCTTCCGCGAGATTCAGTGACCAGGGACACAGATCAGTGTGACGGACTCGGTACCCAGACTTGTGGAAAGCGGTTTTCCAGCAACACCTTCAGCAGCAGGAGAGCATCGGCACGGTCGATCTTCTGCTTTCTCATTCGCTGGATTCGGGCGCACAATAAATCGCGGTTTCTACCGTTGGGCGCCGCGCATCCAACCGACCGGAGGATCTTCTATGCGATCTGACATTGTTCCAGGCGCCATCTTTCCCGACTACGAGCTTTCCGACCACACCGCGAAGCGCCGGAAGCTTTCGGATCTACAGGGACAGCATCCCATGGTTCTCGTCCTCAGCCGCGGAGGTTTCTGCCCGAAGGACCGCCGGCAGGCGGAGGGGTTGGTCGAACTCCATCGCGAGTTGGAAGTGGCCTATTGCCGGCTGGTCACCATTAGCACCGACAATATCTCCGAGACGAATGAATATCGTACCGGAGTCGGTGCCCATTGGCCCTTCCTCTCCGACGCGGGGCGCACGGTGCAAAAGGATCTGGACATCGCGGAATACACGGATCCGCTCCACAACCCGATGATTCCCCATGTGATTGTGCTCGAGCCAGGCCTGGTAGTCTACAAGGTCTACAACGGCTACTGGTTTCTCGGCCGGCCCACGCTGGAGGATCTCCGCCAGGACTTAAGGGCAGTTACTCAGAAATGCCGACCCGACTGGGACATCACCACCCCCGAACTCAAGGCGGCATGGCAGCAAGGCCGCAAGGAACTCTTCTACCCTTACGGTAAGACTTACGCCCAAACTCTCGGCGAACAGGACTAAGATCAGTCGGATTTGTGTGGTTTGCCAGGGCCGGGTCCCCGTCTTTTGGATTAGCGCGGACGCTGATCGGGCGGCCGCGCCGGGGGCTGATGCATATCCGGGATACTGAGGTCGCCCGCATGACCAAATAACTCAGGATGCAGATAGTGACCGCGGTCCGCCGCATCTTTGTCCACTTCGAGGGGGATGCGATGGAGATTGGCCCAGGCGTCCTGCCGGATGCCGGTTACTTGCCACGAGACCTTGACATTCGGCTTGTCGGTGCGGATCGCAAACGCATGGTTGGCGATCTCCGCGCCAATCCAAACCTGCGCTGCCTGGCCGATCACCGTCAACTGGTAGCGGAAATCCCGGTTCAGGGTTTCCATCCACTCCGGCATGTCAACGATGGCAGTCCCGCTGGAATCGGTCACGGCGTTGCCGTTGTAGACGTTCATCATGTCCGGCGATTCAACAAATGAATGGTAAAGATATTTGTTCGCGGGATCGGTTGGGTGATCGATGAGAAAAGCCCCGCCGCTCTTGCTGAGATTTCCAAAGACATAGACCGAGCCGCCAAAGTACCCAGCCAATCCAGTCGTAAGGCCGGAGGGGCCTCTGCCGGCAAACGCGTTGATTCCATTACCAGCGCTCCCCCCAGTTGCGGAATCTCCGCCGGAGGCCGATATCCCCGAACCGGCACTGACTGCGAGGGTATCGCTGCCTCCACCGTAGAATATTCCGCCGTAGCCGCCGCCATCTCCTGCAGCCGTCGCGGTTCCCGCTGAGGCAAAAACCGCCGGACCTGCGATGGAGCCGGCTCCCGAGCTATAGCCTCCAATGACGTTGAGCCCGGGACCGCCCTGGCAGCCACTGCATGCAGAGGCGGCGCCCGCAATCCCCACCAGAGCCGGCTCACCCGCGCCACTGGTGAATACCAGAAAAGCGGCCGTTTCCGCCGTTGTCGAACCGGAGAAAGGTAAGGCAACCCCAGCCGGCCCTTGTGGACCGGCGGGCCCAGCCGGCCCCTGCGGGCCAACCGCGCCTTTAGTCACATCGAAACTGGCCGCGGCAGACCCATTGTTCACCGTAAGCTGAAAAGTGCCGGCGCCGAGGCCTGCAGGCAGGTTCGCCACGATCTTACCGGCGGTGTAGGACACCAGAGACAAGGTCGAGGCATCCAAAATAACCACGGGCGGGCCGCTAGCCGGCGTGAGCCGTCCGCCCATGATTGTAATTTGTCCGCTTGCCGGATTTACCACCGCACTCACGATGACAGGCGCGCTAGCTGCCGCCAATCCGCTCACGCCGAACGCGAAACATACCACGAAACCAGACCATAGCATCGCTCTTTCCCTCCTAAGAGGTATTGAAGGAGGCGGCAGAAATGGTTACATACCTGGCTTTGGGAGGGCGGGCAATTCTGCCAGCAGCCGGCTTTCAGCCGGCTCTGGCCGCCCTCCAATCACGGCTGCTGCGCTTGCTTCTTCATCCGCGCGGCGGTCCACGGTGGCACGATACCGTTGATCCGCGCGTAGGCGACGGCCTGTCCCAAATGCTCGTGTGCGTCCGAAACCACCAGAAAAACGACATCTCCTTCGCTGGCATCCGGACCAAACTGCTTGACGATCGTCTGTAGTTCTTTGTTCGATCGCTTTTCCAGCGCCGCGCGAACGTATTCGAACGATTGGTTTAGTTGCGCAATGATTTTGGCTTTGTCGGTAGTCGATTCTTCGAAGCCCTTCTGCACGAAGTCAGCGGCCGGCGACGCGCCAAACGATGGCGCAAGCGAGAAATTCAGCGAGGCCACATGCAGAAACACTTCACTCACGGAGCGCACGCCTTCGGCCGGACGCCATGTGAATTTTTCCGCTGGAATGGCGTCCGCAAGATCGGTGAACTGCTTCTGCATGACCTGCAAATCCTGCAACGCCTGCGGTTTCAGGTCGTAACTCGGTGGAGCAGTGTCGGCAAATGCCGCCGCTTGAGCCAAGCCAGCCAGGGCGCTTATGGCACAGACGGCGAGACTCGTGGAATGTAAGTTCTTCACGGTGGTTCTCCTTTCTCGAAGTGCGATGCCAAGTTAGACGCGCGCCCGCGGATATTGTGCCGCCGGCCTGCCCCATGCCGTCTATCTCGACTTCGTTGGCTTAGTATTGGGAATTCCGTAAACCCACAGATCGAACAGGTTGTCCAAGGGCTTTGGAGTATTCTTTGGATTTTTCTTGCGTCTCGACGCACTGCCTTCTTTGCCCGTCGTTCCATTACCCTTGTCTACAGCATCGAAAGCCTTTTGAAGATCTTCACTAGTAACCGCGCGGCCCCATTGGTCGCTCGTGTACAATCGCAACCCGTTCCAAAAAGCGCCGTCTCCCACCAGCAGATTCACCAGGTAGAGAAAACTCGCTCCCTTGTACTCGGGAATCTCGCCATCGGCTTCCTGACGGTTTGTCCACCCGGTGTCGGAAAGCGATCGATCCTTGCCCTCGGCGCGGAGTTGATTGTAGATCTGCCGGGAGCGTTGGATCTCCCGTTCATACGATTCCTTGCCGAAGCGCTCTCCCAGAAACGCGTCCGCCAGAAATGCGGATACTCCCTCGCTCAGCCAAAGATCCGACCAGTCCTTCACAGTAATCCCAACTCCGTACCACTGGCGCGCCAGTTCACTGGTCAGAAGCCAGAGATTGTCCGGCTTCTTACCCAATTCTGGCGCACACGATTCCGGCAGCAGCGTGAGGCCCGCCGCCATCGCACGGCTCACGTGGCCGTGGGTGAACACCTGCGTGTACGTCTGGCCTGCATAGTGCTTGCCAGTGCGTTCGGCCAGGTAATTCATCGCGGCGGCGGTAGGCTCAAAGACCGGGGCGCCCGCTCCCAAAACCCGCAGCTTCACGCCTTTTGCGTCCGATGTATTTTCGGCAAAGCCGCCTAGCGCGAAACCAAACCAGAAGGGCTCTGTTGGCGAATCGAGTTGCCATTCTGTGATGGTTCGTCCCGCAATGGCGCGGGTAGCAGTCAATTGGCCGCTGCCGGCTGCCTTCGTATCCGGCGGGGCAGCAATGGTCAGATGCAGCGTGGCACGCTCGCCGGGTGCATCGTTGCACGGCATCCAATCGCTCGTCACGGTTGTGTAGACCTGATCCTGGAAGAATTCAAGTCCCGGAGCCGGCCCCGCTTGATACCGCACCGTGATGGTGCGGGGCTCATCGGGGCGGAGCGGTTTCGTCAAAACGACAAACAACAGGCTATGACGCCGCTCAAAGGACTGTGGAGCTTGCCCCTCCAACACGCTAGTGATCAGGAGTCCCCCCGCGTCCAACTCCAAGGCGGAAATATCCGTGTCCATACGGCTGTGAAATCGGATTCTGACTTCTCCCTCCAAACGTTGTTTCACGAGGTCCGCCTGGACGCGTACGTCGTAGTTCTCCACCGTATACATGCGTCCCAGGGGCGCTGCCGATAGTGGAACGATCGCGCTCCAGACGAAACAGGTCGCGCTCCGCATGATCCAACGCATCAGGCCCCTTCTTCGAACTTGCGCGTGCAACACTCTTCGAACCTCTATTTTGATTGTACGGCGTCGATTGTGTGCCATAAGCGTTCACTCGGAAGCCGGAACCGGCGCCGGCGGCTGGATTCCAACCGCGGGATCCGAAAACCCAAGCGCCGTTTCCCGGAAACATTATCCCGGCGAACATGTTGGATCCAATCTCAACGAAACCATCGGACTTACGGGCGCGGATTCGGCGTTCGCGCCGAATGTGATCGTGCCCGGATACAAGCAGGAGGGCACTACCACACAGCAACGCTTCCAGGTTCCCACCCTGGCGAACCCGGTCATCGATCACATCACCGTGATCGGGGGCGTCCATCAGTTCAAGGTCGGCGCGGAATACTGTCAGGCTGGTGAGCGCTCCGGAGATATCCAGAACCTGAAGCGCTCGTGCCAAGCGCAGACGTTGAGCTGGAGTGTTGGTTGTAACAGCGCACGCGGCCGTTTCGGCGCCAGCCGAAGACATTAATCTGGCAAGCGACGTGCTAATCTGGCCGGCGTGAGAAACCAGACGCCCAATTCGTCGGTCCGCGGACGAAAGCTGTGGTTTGGAGCCCTCGCCGGGTTCACCCTGCTGGCGGTCATCTGCGGCACTCTGGTACTGACTGCCGGAACATGGCTAACCCCCATCGCCAAGCGCGAAATGCTGGCGGCATTGAAGCGCCAGTATCGCAGCGAGGTCGAGATTGGATCGCTGGATATTTCGTTCTCTCCACACCCCCACGCTAAAGGAACGGGGCTCGTCTTTAGAGCTGTAGACCAGGTGGGCGGACCGCCTTTGATTACTCTACGCGGCTTCGATGCCGACACCAGTTGGCTCGGCCTGCTGCTTGCCCCCCATCGCATCGGCAAGGTCAGGCTGGATGGACTCGAGATCCATATTGTGCGCGGCGGGCCGCCGCACGAGCGAGGCGGGCCTGGTTCGGCGAAAGCCGCGGCGCCGGACTTAATTTTCGAACAGGTAGTGGCGGATGGGACGGTGCTGCAAATTTTGCCCCGCGACACGGGCAAGCAACCCCTGATCTTCGATATTTATAGACTCTCGTTGACGTCCGGCGGCGCGGGCCTGCCGATGCATTACCGTGCGCAGCTTCACAATGCCAGGCCGCCGGGAACGATCGACGCGAATGGCGATTTCGGCCCCTGGAACGCGGCCGATCCAGGCGAGACAGGCGTCACGGGGAAGTACCGGTTTGCGAAGGCGGACCTCAGTGTCTTCAGAGGGATTTCGGGCCAGCTTTCGTCCGACGGAGAGTTTCACGGCAAGCTCGACAGAATCGAAGTGAATGGGGAAACCGATACGCCCGATTTTGAAGTGTCGGTTGGCGGACACCGGATGCGCTTGCGGACTACTTTCAGCGCGACGGTCGATGGCACCAACGGCGACACGCTGCTGCACCCGGTAAACGCCCGGTTCGGGCGCACCACGGTCGTGGCGCAAGGCGGAATCATAGGGCAGCCGGGTGTGCGCGGCAAGACCGTAATGCTCGATGCCACGCTGCAGGACGGCGACGTCGCAGACGTGCTGCGGCTGGGCGTGAAGTCCGAGCCGCCGCCCATGAAAGGCCGCATTCGCTTCCAAGCGAGAATCCGCATTCCGCCCGGACCGGCTGATATTCCGGACCGGCTGGAGTTGAAAGGGCAGTTCGCCATTGCCGGCGGCCGCTTCACGAACGCGGACCTGGAGCGAAAGCTATCGACTGTATCCGAACGTACGCAGGGCAAGACGGACGGGAACGGAGAGAGCGCGGCGCTATCCGACTTCAGCGGAACGTTCACGCTTCGCGGCGGCCTGGTGACGCTGGCCGGGTTCTCGTTTCGAATTCCCGGCGCGACGGTCCGGCTGGATGGCACCTACGGACTGAAAAGCGAAGCGCTGGATTTTCGCGGCTCGGTGGCCACGGAGGTGCGGCTCTCGCAGATGACCACTGGAGTGAAGTCGGTGCTCTTGCGGGCGGTGGATCCCCTTTTCAGCCGGAACAGGAAGGGTGCTGTGATTCCGATCCATATCGGGGGTACGCGCTCGAACCCATCGTTCGGATTGCGGCTCGGGCGATAGCCTTTTCCAATAATCGTCAACGTGGCATCGCAATGCGGTAAACGTTGACGGAATACGGACGCAAGTGCCCGGAGATAGCTCCGGATCGGACTTCGACAGTAGACAGCTCCGGCGCAACCGTCTTCGGTTTCTCAAAACTATTCTCGGCGCTCAGGTCGGAGTTGGCGAGGACTGCTACTCTCGCCACTCCGGACACGTTAATACCATCCAATTGGATCTCGGCGGGCCGCATAGACGCCGTGTCGTTAATGACTTTAACGATGACTTCCTTGGCGGCTCGTCTAACGATGCGCTGGTGAACACGCCGCCTTCGGCTTGCGGTGTCACCGGCACGATGCGGGTGCCCGCCGTGGTGGCGAACAACATCTGCACGTAGTAATCGGGAGTGCCATAGGAACGGAGGTTGTCAAACCAGATCGCGTCTGGTGTCCACTGCCACGCCTCTACGTGCGCCATCAACGGTGCGTAGGATGCCATTTGGATTACGTCTCCGTTCCGCTCCAGCCCTGTTATAAATACAGCCTCGGAGATTGCGGCCTTCCAATTATTTCGATTATCGGGTTTTGCCACGCCGGAGGTCTGCGCGGCATACTCCCCCGCGAACACCTTGGGTCCCGACCAGTCCGGCGGCTCTTTTACCCTGGGCGCTGGGCGCAGTTTCACTACGGCCGGCAACTTCACGAACAACGGCCTGCTGTCGGTGGGCACCGGCGATACATTCAAGGTCAGCGGCAGCTTAACCAACTTCTCATCGAATACCCTGACGGGTGGAAGCTACTTTGTGAGCGGCACGCTGCAGTTCGGCACGAGCGGCAGCAGCATGACTACCAATGCGGCAAACCTGACGCTGAATGGCGCGAGCCCGCAACTCATCGATCTGGGGGGAAACAGCCTGCTGGCTGGTTTCAAAACAAACGCGGCCAGCGGCATCTTTACCATTTCCGGAGGAGGCACCTATACTACGCCGGGTGCTTTCACCAACGCGGGCACACTCGATCTGGAGCAGGGCGGGAAGCTGACGGTCTCCGGCGCTCTCTCGAACAGCGGCACGGTGGCCACGAACGACACAAACTTGAGTGGCGGCGCCAATACGCTCACCGTGACGGGCACGTTAACCAACAACAGCGGAGGCATTGTCACGATCGGTGCGTATAACGATACTGCCGACAAGGCCAATGTGGGACTGCTGGCCAATGCCGGGGCCGTCACCGTAGATGGCGGCGCAAGCCTCAATCTGACCGGGTCGGGTACAAACACTAATTCCGGCAGTGTCGACGAAGAGAAAGGAGGCACCCTCAGCGTCGCCGGAAACCTGACCAACACAGGCACGATCACCACCAATGGCGCGAACCAGGGCGGTAGTGCAAATACGTTGACGGTGACGGGTACGCTCACCAATACCGGCGGACATAGCGTCACGATCGGGGCGAACAACGACACCGCCGATACCGCCACCGTGGGATTGCTGGCGAACTCCGGCTCATTCACGGTGGACAAGGGCGCCACGCTGAACCTGACCGGATCCGGCGCTGATTCCAATACCAGCGCGATTCTCGTGAGCGGCGGAACACTCGATGTAAAAGCCGGATCCTTCACGAATTCCGGCGAACTGGACCTGGAGCAAAGGGGCAATCTTACGGTCTCCGGCAGCATCACCAATGCGGGCACGCTCACGACCAATAACGCCAATCTGGGCGGTGGCGCCAACAGCATCACGGTGACCGGTACGCTCACCAACAACGCCGGCGATACCATCACCATCGGCGCCAACAACGATACCACTGACACTGCCGCCGTCGGCCAGATCTCCAATGCGGGCACAATCACCGTGGACAAAGGCGCAATCTTGAAACTGACCGCTAGCGGCGCGGATTCCAACACCGGATCAATCGCCTTGTCCGGTGGCACGATGAGCGTCCAGGCTGGCACATTCACCAATTCGGGCGCGCTGGATGCGGAACAGGGCGGTAAACTCACGGTGACCGGCAAACTGACGAACAACGCCGGCGCTACCGTGACCATCGGCGCTGATAACGATACGGCGGATGCAGCCAGCCTGGGCACATTGTCAAACTCGGGCACCCTCACCGTGGGTACGGGCGCTTCTCTCACGTTGTCGTCGGGAGGCACCGATACGAACTCCGGAACGATAGCCGTCAATGGCGCGCTGGATCTGAAGAAGGCTACCGCCCTCGGCGGGAAAGGAACCCTGACGCTTACCGCCGGCAGCATCACGGGTGTGGGCTCTGGCGTTACCCTGAATAATACCAGCACGATCCAGGGTTCCGGCACGATTTCGAATGTGGGCATAACCAACGCCGGCACCCTTTCGGCGACTCAAAGCGCCGCGCTGGTGATTCTGCCGTCTGCCGCCGGACTGGATAATACGGGCACCCTCAAAGTGAGCGCCGGTGACACCATGCAGATCGGCACATCGGCGGGCGGCGCGCTCGCGAATTTTTCAGGCAATACCCTGACGGGCGGAACCTACAATCTCACCGGTACGATGCAGTTCGGCGCAAGCGGGACCACCATTGCCACCAATGCCGCGAACATCACGCTGAACGGCGCCGGCCGGATGATCGATTTCGGCAACAACAACATTCTGGCGGGATTCAATAACAACGCCGCGACCGGCGTATTCAAGCTCGCGTCTGGTGCGTCCCTCACTACGGCCGGTGGCGGCTTCATCAACGCTGGAACATTCACGATTTCCGCGGGCACTACATTTACCGTGGGCGGCGCCAGTTTCAACTTCACGCAATCCGGCGGAGCTACAACCGTGGATGGCACCTTGGCTTCGTCCTCGCCCGGCACGTTCGCCCTAAACGGCGGATCGCTCGACGGAGCAGGCACTCTGGGCTATAACGTGGTGGACGACAGCACGCTCACTCCGGGCGATTCCGCCGCCAAGACGGGCAAGCTGACGGTTTCCGATACCTATACGCAAGGCTCCACGGGAACGCTCGACATCCAGATAAACGGCGCCACCGCGGGCACCAGGTATGACCAGCTCAAAGTCACCCAGGCGGCCACACTCGGCGGCACGCTGACCATTTCCCTGGGCAGCGGATTCACGCCCACGGTGGGACAGAGCTTCACTATCCTGACTGCGTCGACCGTGGCCGACCAGTTCAGCACGGTGAACGGACTGGCGATCAATGGTAGCGAACACTTCACCATCACTTACAATGCGGGTAGTGTAGTGCTAACGGTGGTGAGCGGCGCGCTGCCCGCGCCGTATTCCGACATGGCTTTGGCTCCGCATCACGAAAGGCACTATACTCTAGCCGCGGTAGCCGCACCGCGCACAGACCCGATTTTCACTCCCGGCGCGGCGTGGAAAGCCCAGACTTCGATTTCGCGCACGTTGCGACCGAGGGAGGACTTCGGCGCCCCCGCCGCCGCGCCCACGGCCGGCGCATCGGGCCTCGCGGCGGTGGCGGCATCCGCGTATAACAGCATGGCAGCTATGAATCACATGCGCTTCGAATGCGGCGTGGATCTGAGGGCATTGCTGAAAACCGGCCGGAAGCGTCTGATGAGAGGTTTATGGGCCGCGCCGGATTCGGCGGATGCCCTGTACCTCGGGTACATGGCTTACAGCGTCAGCCACTAAGCGGGTCATCGACATGCCGGTGATTCTGGAGGTAAAGGCGGGGCAATAATCCCGCCGTTCCAATTCCATGGCGTTTTGCCCTCCGCGCGGCGCCGGCACACCACCTCTTCGTGAAGCTCATACATCCCCGGCAACGGATTTACACCCGGGCGAGGGGCATCTGCCAGTTGCATAAATGCCTTACCGGGAGCGAAGGACGGCCATGCCGGTTGTCCCTCGGCGGCGGGGGTTCCCCTGCGAATAAAGGACGTCCAATAGCTGGCCATAGCCTCGGTGAAACGCTTTTCTTCGGGCGTTTCCGGCAGCTTGGGCCAGGCGGGCGGCGTGCGATCGGCGGTGCCGAAAATGTAGGGCAGTTCGCTGGCGTGGAAGGCGTGCAGCCCAGCGGCTTCGGCGGCGGGATAGCCGTGATCGAAAAGGTAGAGAAAGGCATGCTGGCCGATGGCTGCCTGTTTCGTGGCGATGCGTTCGGCTGTCCAGCCATAGAGCGCATCGCGCGGCTCGGCAAGTATGCTTCCGGGTATGTCGGACGCTGGGTAGAGCCGCAGAAAGGCATCGGCGAGTGAGCCGTAACGATCCCGGATGGCGGTCACGTAAGCTTCCTCAGTGGCGGGCGGAGGCGGCGCCAGAAAGCGCAACGAACGGATTTCTCCACTATTGAATCCAACGAGCACGGGAACATGCGCCTGCTCGCCTCGATCGAATACATCAACCAATTGGCGGCGCAGCACGTGCCCATCGATCGTTCCGAACGGCAGGTACCCGGTTAATGGCGCCCGCTCTGTGATGGCGGCGGCGTCCATGCCGCGCAGACCCGCAATACTGTCCACCTTCAGCCTGGTGGCGAGCCGAACCCCCAGCGCCTCGGCCGGCTCTTCGCCGAAATGCTTCTCGCGGAGTTCCGGCGTGGAGATCATATACGCACTTTCGAGGATGGCTTTATGAAAGAGGCCGCGCGCCATTGGGGAAGCCATCAGATACATCACGCTGAGGGCGCCCGCGGACTCGCCCGCAATGGCGACATTCTCAGGATTTCCGCCGAATGCCGTAATGTTGCGCTTCACCCATCGTAGGGCCTCGATCTGATCGAGCAGGCCATAGTTCCCGGAAATGCCGTCGGGGGATTCGGAGCTAAGTCCGGGATGAGCCAGGTAGCCGAGTACACCCAACCGATAATTGATGCTTACGACTACAAGGCCGCGCATTGCAATAGCTGAGCCGTCGTAGAGAGTCTCGCTGCTTGCACCGCCGGTCAACGATCCGCCATGAATCCAAACCATGACCGGAGCGTTGTGCGCATCGGCGGGCGTCCAAATGTTGAGCGACAAACAATCTTCGCTCATTTCGGCTGGAGGATCCGCATAGATGCTGGCGGCTCGCGGTCTCGGCTGGAAGCACGCGGGTCCAAAACTGGTGGCGTCGCGTACGTTCCGCCACGCCGGTGGCGCTACGGGTGGCTTCCAGCGCAGGGGCCCCGTGGGCGGTACGGCGTAGGGTAATCCGCGGAAGATGCGCAGGTCTGCCTTCGCCTCGCCTCTGACGGCGCCGGCGGGAGCGCGTACGATTGTCGTGTCTTGTGCAGGGACAAGATTGGCAAAGATACAGATCGAACTCAACGCCAACGCGAGGCGGATGGATGCAGTCATGGCCAATGCACTGACTCAGTGCCCCTCCTTGTCCAGCGCCACTTTCCCCGCGAAACTCCGATATGTATATACGAAATAACCCGTAGTCAGCAGCATTCCCGGAATGAACCATACGAGGCCAACCTTCAATCCATAGGGTGCGGCGGCGGCGTTGTAGACTGTCAGACCGAGCGCCGCATCCGTGCTCGAGGGCAGCACGTAGGGATATAATCCGAACGCGGCGCTGGTGAGCATCCCCACGATGAAGGACGAGGAGCACAGGAACGCGGCGAGACTCCGGCGGGCGAGCGCGCGCATGCCGATCCAACCGGCGACGGCCAATAGCGGAAATACGTAGCCCCACGGACGCGCGCCGAAGCTGGCCCAGAGCCGCGGCTGGATCGCGAAACTGCACCAGGTGATGGCGGCGATGAGCGGCAGCAAAGCCCACCAGCCCGTACGGGCTACCTTGCGCGCGCGCTGTTCCAAGTCGCCCTCGGTCTTCAACGCCACCCACAACGCGCCGTGTACCGTGAGCGTGGCGAAGGCCACCACGGCTACCAGCACGGTATACCAGTCCAGAATGCCCACTTCGCGGCCCAGCCGGAAATTGGTCCACAGCGGCAGAAAGAACTCGCCGGCGCCGTCGAGCGGCACGCCGCGCACCACGTTCCCCAGCGCCGCGCCGAAGAAGATGGCCAGCAGCGCGCTCGATCCGCAGAAGACGGCGTCCCAGAACGGCTTCCACACCAGGCTGTCGATGTGATTACGGAATTCGATCGAAATACCGCGCAGGATCAGCAGCCATAGCACCATCATCAGGGGCAGATAGAACCCGCTGAAGCTGGATGCGTACAGTGCGGGAAACGCGAAGTACAACGTACCGCCGCCGGCCAACAGCCACACTTCATTGCCATCCCACACAGGACCGATGGCGCGCAGCACCTGCTGTCGCTCGCCATCCGTGTGCGCCACCAGAAACTGCACGATGCCGGCGCCGATGTCGAAGCCGTCGAGTACCACGTATACGGCGATCATTACGGCTACGAGCATGAACCAGATGGTTTCCATCATGCCGCCTCGGGACCGCGCTCGATCTCCTGGTAGACGAGCAGCAGAAACAGGATGGCCAGCACCGCGTACATGCCCATGAAACCGATCAGCGTGAACAGCGCGTTGCCTGCCGAAACGTGCGGCGAAACTCCCGCGGGTGTGCGCATCAGGCCATAGATCAGCCAGGGTTGCCGGCCAGCCTCCGCCGTGATCCAACCCGCTGTATTGGCGATATAGGGAAACGGCGCGGACAGCATCAGCAGCCACAGCAGTTTGCGCCGCGTAAACAGGCGGCCGCGCCATAAATCGAGCGCGGCAAGCGCCATCACCGCGATGAAAATGGTGCCCAGCCCAACCATGATGTGATAGCTGAAATAGACCAGCGGGATGTTGTCGGGCCAGCGATCCTGTGGAAACGCGTCGAGTCCCTTCACCTCGGCCTTCCAGCGCTGGTAGGTCAAAAAGCTCAGTGCGCGAGGCACCTGCAGCGGGTTGTCGAGCCGGCGATTCTCCATGTCCGGTTGTCCGATCAGGGCAAGTGGTGCGCCGGCTTCGGACCGGAAAAGCCCTTCCATGGAAGCCAGGGTAGCCGGCTGCGAGAAGGCGATGTTCTTGCCCTGCTGGTCACCCGTGGGGAACAGCATGAGAGCGGTGGCGGCGATGCCCGCGCTGACGCCGATACGAACGAAAGTTCGCCCGTACGGCTCGTCCCGTTTCACCAATAGGTAGAAGGCGCCCACGGCCGCCATGACGAAGCTGCCGGTGACCACCGCGCCTATCATATTGTGAAGGTACTGCCAGAACAGCCACGGGTTCGAGAGCAAAGCCCAAAAGCTAGATAACAGAATCTCGCCATGCGGACCCAGCGTGTAGCCCACGGGATGCTGCATCCAGGCGTCGGTGGCCACGATGAAGAATCCCGAGAGCCACGATCCAATGAAGACCAGGAAGCCCGCCACCCAGTGCATTCTGGGTCCCAGCTTCTTCTCGCCGAATAGAAACAGTCCCAGGAAGCTCGATTCCAGGAAGAACGAAAACACTCCCTCCATCGCCAACGTCTGTCCAATCACGCCGCCGGCCAATTTCGAAAAGCGTGCCCAGTTGGTGCCGAACTGGAATTCCATGGGAATGCCGGTGACCACGCCCATGGCGAAGTTGATGGCGAAGATGCGCGCCCAGAAGCGCGCCGCGCGATTATAATGTTCGTCGCCGGTGCGGAGCGCCAGGCTTTTCAGCACTACCAGCAACAGCGCCAGCCCCATCGTCAATTGCGGAAAGATGTAGTGGAAGGTGACGGTGAAGGCGAAATGCAGCCGGTGGAGTGTCAGGGCATCCATAGTCTTAGAGTTGAGGGCTCTCTTTAATGGTCGCACAGGGAGGCCTGCCACAGAATTGGGCGTTCAAGGATGTTTGCTTATAAACGGACCCTGAACTATCATATGTGTGGATGTCACCTTTCCACAGGCCCTGCATCTGGTAACTGGAAACCAAAATGGAAGTCATCGTTCAGCATCTAGGCGGCGTACAATTCGAAGCCTCCGCGCGCGGACATCGCGTGCTATGCGATCAGCCGGTGGAGAACCGCGGCGCCGACCGCGGCATGACGCCGCCCGAATTCCTGCTAGTCTCGCTAGGCACGTGCGCGGGCTATTACGCCGCTGAATACCTGCGCACGCGCGCCCTGCCTACGGAAGGATTGCAAGTGCGCGTGACGGCCGAAAAGGCAACCGCGCCGGCGCGTCTGGCATCCTTCCGGATCGCGGTGACGGTGCCGGATCTGGAACTCCGCCACGAAGCCGGCATTCTACGCGCGGTCAAGGCCTGCCTGATTCACAATACGCTGCTCAACGTCCCAGCCATCGAACTGGCCCTCGAAACACGGATACCCGCTACAATCGGATAGCGGGAGCGCGTTTGGAGAAGGAAGCGGAAGTACAACTGGCACGCGACTTGATGGCCGGGCAGCCGGAGGCCTTCGACCGCTTTGTGGAACACTTCCGCGCCAGAATCTTCCAGTACAGTTGGTTGATGTGCGGCCAGCGCGAGGACGCCGAAGAAGTCGCCCAGGAGACGCTTTTGCGGGTTTTCGAGAGCTTCAACCAGCTTCGCGAGCCTGAACGCGTGCGCTCTTGGGTGCTGCGTATCGCCAGGAACTATTGCCTGATGAAGCGCCGCCGCAGCCAGTTCGCGCCGGAGCGAGAGCTCTCGCTCGACGAATTCATGCCCGCCGGCGAGGGCAGGTCCGGGCACGTCAAGCTGCAGATCGCGGATTGGTCCAGCTTACCCGAAGACCGTCTGCTACGCGCCGAGTTGCGGCGGGTTTTGGATGAGGCTGTGGCCGGCCTTCCGGAGACTTATAGGCCGGTCCTGGTGCTGCGCGATGTGGAAGAGCTATCCACCGAGGAGACCGCGCATGTGCTGGACCTCAGCGTCGATGTGGTGAAGACGCGACTGCATCGCGCCCGTCTGGCCATCCGCCAGGATTTGGATCGTTATCTCCACAACCGCGAGGTATCCACGCATGCCCCACGCAACTGAAGATTGCAAACGGATCTTCGCGACGCTGTCCGCGTACCTGGATCTGGAATTGCCGCCCGAAGCCTGCCGTGAAATGGCAGCGCACCTGGCCGGGTGCCCCCCTTGCGTAGAGTTTGCCGAGAGCCTGCGCAAAACGGTCGCCTTGTGCCACGAGTACCGGCCCAGCGAGATGCCGGAACCGATCAGCGAGGCTGCCCGCGCGCGTTTAATGGAGGCCTGGCAAAAGGCTTTGGCCGCATCGAAGCCTTAGCTGGTGACTGAAGTCACGGCGCCGGATCGCGAAACCCTCTATCTTATGGGTATGGTTGCGGCGCAATTGGCACCCCCTCCCAAAACGAAGACCCGCTTTAGAAGACGGTTGGCTCCCGACAAATCGCAGCGCTTGCGACGCGCCTTTCAACTGGCCTTCCTGGCGCTGAATGTCTGGATCGGCGTCGAATTCGTTCTCTTCGTCCACTATTACGAATCGGGCGGGCGTGGGATGCGCGTGGCAAGGCCGGCGGGAGTCGAAGGCTGGCTACCCATCGCTTCGCTGATGAACCTGAAAGTGTTGGTCTCGACCGGCCGCATCCCCCGCGTGCACCCCGCTGGAATGTTCCTGCTCGTCGCATTTCTGGCCATCTCATGGCTGCTGCGCAAGAGCTTCTGCGCATGGCTTTGTCCGGTGGGCACCGTTTCGGAATGGCTGTGGCGGCTCGGCAGGCAGACGTTTCACCGCAACTGGCCCCTGCCGCGCCGGATCGATATGGCGCTGCGCAGCCTGAAGTACATCCTGCTAGGTCTCTTTCTTTACGCCGTGGGCAGTATGTCCGTGCCCGCCATTCAGAGCTTCCTCGAAGGACCCTACGGGTTGGTCTCCGATGTGAAGATGCTCAACTTCTTCCGTTTTCTCGGTTTCGCGGGTGGCGCCGTGCTGGGCCTGTTGGTGGTGTTGTCGGTCTTTGTGCAGAACTTCTGGTGCCGCTATCTTTGCCCCTACGGAGCGCTGATGGGCTTGGCGGCGCTAACCGGCCCGCTGCGCATCCGGCGCGAAGCGTCTTTATGCATCGATTGCGCCAAATGTGCGAAAGCCTGCCCGGCCATGCTGCCGGTGGATAAGCTGGTCAGCATCGGCTCGGCGGAATGCACGGGGTGTTTGGAGTGTGTGGCGGCCTGCCCGGCGGAGGGCGCCCTGCGCATGTCGGCTCCCGGCAGGCGGCCCGTGCCCGCCTGGATGATCGCGTCCGCCGCGGCCGCTATTTTTCTGGCTATCTGCGCATACGCCCGCTGGGCCGGCTACTGGAACACGGAACTGCCGGAGCGCGTGTATTTGGATTTGATCCCGCACGCACGCGAATTCACCCATCCGTAATCGGTCGCCACACATCACAAAGGACCGATCTGGAGGGCGGCGATGCGCCGGTCAGAGTGCAAAATCGGCGCGGATCCCGATTTCGTTGGCGTTTAATCGGCATTACGCAAACGTTGTTACTCCACCCTCAGCGCCACGATCGGGTCCACCCGCATCGCCTTGCGGGAGGGGAGCCAGCAGGCTAACGCCGCCGTCACCACCACCAGCGCGGCGGCGAGCGCAATGACCGCTGCCCCGCCGCCGTGCAGGCCCGGCAGAAAGGCGCGGAGCAGGTTTTCCACCGCCGCCGTTGCGCCCGCGCCGATCGCCAAGCCCACCGCTACGCTGGTAAAGCCCTCGCGGAAAACCAGGCTGTGCACGTTCCGCGGCGTGGCCCCCAGCGCCATCCGGATGCCGATCTCCTGCGTCCGCCGCGAAGTGGTATGCGCCATCACACCGTAAATCCCGGCCGCGGACATGGCCAGCGCCAGACAGCCCGTGGCTGCCAGCAGCAGCATCAGGAAACGGCGCGCCGCCAAAGAATCCCTAACCAGCGTCTGCATCGACACGCTTAGAAGCACCGGCTGTTGCGGATCGACGGATGCCACAGCGCGCCGCAGCGCTTCCTGGTATTCGCCCGCGGGCCGCTGGGTGCGGGCGACTAAGAACTGCGCGCGCCGCATGGCTTCGCCCGCCAGGTATACCGGTCCTTCCGCTTCGCCTTCCAGGCTGAGATGCCGCATACTCGAAACCACCCCCACCACGCGCTTCCAGTTGTCCGGCTGTTCCGGTGTGCAGGATACACAGAGGCGCTTGCCGATGGCGCTCTCGCCCGGCCAGAGCTTCCGCGCGGTCAAATCGCCGACGATGGCGGTGTCTTTCTCCTCATCGTGGAACCACCGCCCTTCCTCCAGACGCACGCCCATGGCCGCCAGGTAGTCGCCGCCGATGGTATCGACTTCGGCAACGATCTGCCATCTGCGGTTGGCAATATCCTCTGTCCTGGTGGTCACGAAGCCGCCATCGTTTTCGCCGCTGAACGGCAGCGCGTCCACCGTGCCCGCGCCGACGACTCCCGGTATTCCTCTCGTGGCTTCGAGAAACCGGCGATAGACCAGCGCGCGTGCGGCCGGATCCTTATAGCGGTCTGGTTGCGGCAGGACCACCGCCGCCAGGACGCGGTCCTGTATGAAACCGGTGTCCATGCGGAGCAGCGCCATGAAGCTCCCCAGCAGCCGTCCGCCAGTAATGACCAATGTCACTGTGATGGCGATCTCCGCCGCGATGAATATGCCCCGCAGCCAGTCACGCTGGCCGGTGGCCGCGCCGCGTGCGCCCAACATGCCGCCGCGGGATGCGCGCAATGCCGGCGCCAGCCCGAACAGCAGTCCGTTCAATATCGCCGTGCCCAGCGCAAACGCCAGCACTCCCCAGTCCGGATGCGCTGTCGCGAGCCGGGGAATGGTTCGCGGCGCGATGGCCGGGAGTATCCGCCATGCGGCGAACGCTACCACATAACCCGCCGCGCCTCCCAACCACGCCAGCACGCAGGCTTCGGTGAGGAGTTGGCCCACGATGCGTCGCATATCAGCGCCTAACGCCATTCGGATGGCCATCTCGCGCTGGCGCCCGAGCCCGCGCGCCAGCAGAAGATTCGCGACATTCGCGCAACCGATCAGCAGGAACATCGCCGCGGCGCCCATCAACAGCCACAGCGTTTTGCCTGCCTGTCCGATGGCGCGATCCCGCAGGCGCGAGACTCGCAGAATGCGATCGCGATTGCTGTCGGGAAACTCGTGGGCCAGGTCCGCGCCGGTCGCCGCGATATCCTGTTGCGCCTCCGCCAGCGTGACGCCCGGCTTCAGCCGCGCCAGCATTTGGACGCCGTGCAACGGTTTCTCGTTCTCGAGCGACATGGGCTCCCAAAACTCCACGTAGGGCTGCGGCGTGTGGGCCGCTTCGCGCCGCAGCGGGAAGTTGAATCCGGGTCCCATTACGCCGATGATGCGGCAGGCGCGGCCATTCACTTTCACGGTCCGGCCCACCACGCTGCGGTCGCCCTCGAATCGCCGCATCCACAGCCCGTAGCTGAGAATCATTTCGCCGCCGGCATCGGGCTCCTCGTTCTTCTGAATATTGCGTCCCAGCATGGGCGTGACGCCGAGCGTGGGCAGAAGACTGGCAGTCATCCGCAGCCCGTAAAGTGCTTCGGGCGGCGCATTGCCGTCGCCTCCGAGATCGAAAACCGCGTTGGCCCAAAAGCCCGCGCTTTGGAGCGTGCCTGTGTGCCTGACGATCTCCTCTGCCTCGCGCCGGAATATCCAATCGCCCTGCGATTCGGTGACATTCCGGTAATCCGCGCGAAAGAGGACGAGTTCATCGGGCTGCCAATACGGTAGCGGTTTGATCAGGACGGCCTGTACGGCCGTGAAAACCGCGGAGGTGGCACCCACGCTGAGCGCGGTCGATAACACTGCGACCGCGGTCACCCCGGGGGCCCGGCGCAATAGCCGCAACGCCAGGCGCATATCGGACCAGATCGACATAGATCGTTTTTGACGTATAACCAGTCCCATCGTGTACAGACCGCCGGGCAGGGCGGTATCAGGCGTCGCGCAACAGCCAAAGCAGGACGCCCATCAGCAGGGCCAAAACGGCATCGGTGATCTCGGGCGTGCGGCCGGGCAAGTAGACCTGGACGCGCTCCAGCAGCAGCAGGGCTGCGGCGGCGGCAGCGGTGGCCCATGCCAGGCTGCGTCCCGAGGCGCGCCACAGCCAGAGAACCGAACCATACCAGAAGCTCTTGCGGAAGAGGACGTCAAAACCATTCCGCCAATCGGAACGGAACAACCCACGGAAGGGCACCCAATTGAAGGCGTGGGCTTCCTGGCCTGCGGTGAAGTGGAAGGGTGAAAGCTCGGCCAGGATTAACCCGCCGGTCAGAAGGAAGGGCGCCGTCCGCCGTATCCATACCCGCGGCAGGCACAGCCAGGCCGAATAGGCGGCGGCTGCGCCCACCACATCGGACCACGCCAACGTGCGGCTGGCGATGATCAGGCGGGCGGGCACCAGCAGCAACAACAAGGTCAGAAGTCCGCTGGTCTTCTTCTTGCGGATACTCTCCAGCAGGCAGGCGACCGCCAGCCATTCCGCAAAGACCACCAGGGTATCGACCGGCGAGACGCCGGACAGAGATCCCATGGCCGCCACCTTGTTCATCAATTTGGTGCGGCCCCACGAAGGGAATAACGGAAAGAGCTGGTATCCGAGCCAGCAGGCGAGCAACATCACGGCGCCGGAAGGGCGCAGCAGCGAAGCGGTATCCTGGGCAACCAGAAAGCGCTGCAGCTTCACGCGATAGAACGCCCCGGCGGCGATTCCCACAGCCGCGCCGGTCACATTAGAGGCGACGTCGGAGAGGCTGCACATGCGCCCATCGTCGAAGAGCTGGAGCATCTCGATAGACGCGGAAAGCACCAGGCCGAGTGCCACCGGTGCCAGAATCCGCAGCCATCGGGGCGAGTCCGCGCGCAACGCGAGGTAAGCGAAGATCCCCAGCGGTACGTAGAGGGTAATGTTGACGCCGACATCCCAGATGACGTAGCGATCGAGGGTGCCGGGCCAGCGATGCAGGAGCATCCAGAGCGGGTTGTGGCCGTAAAGCCGCGCCTGGAACTGCCACGGGTAGAGCGAACCGTATAAGATGAGGGCGACGACGATAGCGAGGATGCGGCGATAGGGCGCCGTTTCCGCGTCCACCGCCGCGGATCTCACGCCAGCCCCGATTCGCGCAGGAACTTAGCGGACTCCTCCGGCGGCGTGGGATTGATGTAGAAGCCGGTGCCCCACTCGAATCCCGCAACTTTAGTGAGCTTGGGAATCAGCTCGATATGCCAGTGATAGTGCGCCAGATGATTCTCTTGCAAGGGGGCGCTATGAAAGATGAAGTTATAGGGCGGATGCTCCAACACCTTGTCGAGCTTACGCAGCGTGGACCGCATGGCCCATGCGAGGTTCTGCAAAGTGGCCGCTTCGGTCTGCTCAAAGTGGGATTCGTGGCGCTTGGGCAGGATCCAGGTTTCGAAAGGGAAGCGGGGAGCCCATGGCTGGAGCACCAGCAGGCGGTCGGTTTCGGTGACCACGCGCGCACCCGCGGAGGTTTCCTGGCGCAGGATATCGCAGTAGACGCAGCGCTCTTTGAAATCAAAATACACCTTGGCGCCATCCAGCTCTTCTTTCACACGCTTGGGGATCACCGGCAGCGCGATCAGTTGGGAATGAGGATGTTCCAGCGTAGCGCCGGCGGCTTCGCCATGGTTCTTGAACAAAACGATATAGCGGAAGCGGATGTCCTTCTTGAGGTCGTCGACGCGGTCGCGGAAGGCGCGCAGCACCTCTTCGATCTGGTGGTCGGTCATCTCGGCCATGGTAAGGCTGTGGTCGGGGCTTTCGATGACCACTTCATGGGCGCCGATGCCGTTCATTTTGTCGTACATGCCCTCGCCCTGGCGATTCAGCTCTCCTTCGATGCCCAAGGCGGGAAACTTGTTGGGCACCACGCGTACGCTCCATCCCGGCTGGTTGGCGCCGCCGCCGGGACGATAGGCCAGGACTTCGGGCGGAGTCTTCTGCTCGTTACCGTAACAGAAGGGGCAAAGGCGCGAGGCGGGGGGCGGCACCGGCTGGCGCACGAAGTCGGAGGGGCGGCGTGCGCGGTCTGTGGCGATGACGACCCAGCGGCCCGTGATGGGATCCTTACGTAATTCCGGCAAAGTGGAAGTGCCTCCGCAAAAAAAAGGGTTAATTGTAGAACGCGTGGCGCGGAGAAAGTATTATAGCGTCCGGCTGACGGGAAACGCATCCCGGACCCATTCGATCTCCGGCGGGTCGCTCAGGACGATGTTCACCAGGTCGAACCGCGACTGGCCGGGTAGTACGCCGCGGCGGCGTTGATACTCGCCGGCGGCGCGGCGCAAGTCTTTTTCTTTGTCGGGTCCCACGGCGCGGGCCGGGCTGCCGAATTCCGCGGTGGCGCGGGTTTTCACTTCCACGAATACGAGGGTCTGGTGGTCCCAGGCGACTATATCCAGTTCGCCTCGTCCGGCGCGTTGGTGGAAGTTGCGGGCCACGATGGTAAGGCCGTGGCGGCGCAGGTAGCGGTGCGCGAGATCTTCTCCGCGGCGGCCGTGCGCCTGCTCCGTGGTGGAGTGGCGGGAGCGGTAACGGTCGCGGGCGGCGTCGGCCAGACGATAGAGCGATATGGCCTCCGATAAACGGCGAAAAATGCGACGAACGCCGATAAACGCCGATAAGACTATGAATAGCCCGGGGTTGCGCGGAAGTTCGTCTTTCAGTTCTATTTGAGGACTTCGAACTCGAAGTTCATCACTTTGCCGCGCACTACGAAGCAGAGGTAATGCTCCCAAAAGCGCCGGTAGCGCGGAAAGCGATTTACCAGGAACTCGAATCCCAGCCATTTCCAAAACGAGAGTAGCTTCACGCGGACGGAATTCTCGCGAAATCTGGCTTTGGTGTAATAACCGAATCCGCCATGGTTCTCGCCGAAATAGCGGAACGAGAAACTATTCAGATGGCTGCGGTGGGTGGGGTCGCAAAAGGAGCTGAAGTCGGTGTAGTGCGGGGTTTCGATACGCACGGTGCCGCCCGGCCGCACGAGGCGGTGAAATTCCTCCATGGTGCCGATGACGTCGGCCACGTGTTCGATCACGTGGATGGCAAACAGGCGGTCGAAGGAATTATCGCGAAAGGGGTACGGGAGGCGGTCGAGATCGCACAAAACGTCGGCACGGGTAGCGGGATTACGATCGATGCCGATGGCTCCGGGCTGCTTATGGATTCCACAGCCTACATCGAGGATTCTGGGTTGTGGGGAATCGCCAGGGCGGGGCACTCTTCCACAGTATACTGTGGACGCGTCCACTCAATTCCTCATGGCCGCTTCTTTTCGGGCGCTCTCGAAGGCGGTCCGAACTGCCGCCTCCTGGCTGCCGGCGCATGCGAGCGCCAAGGCGGCCTGGCCTTCCGCCTCGGGACTGCGGCCGGTGAGCCAAAGGAGACGGGCCAGCATGGCATGCGACCGGTACCACCAGGGGGCGGCGTCCACGGCAGCGCGCAGTTTCTTTTCGGCATTGGCCAGATCGCCGGAAACGATTGCCAGAGTGGCGGACTGGTAGAGCGCGCTGAATCTCTGCTCGCCGCTCTGTTCGGCGTCGGCACTGGCCTCTTTGGCCGCCGCGAGCGCCTCCTGACGCCAGGGCGCGGGTAGCGACCGGGCAGCCGAAGCCATCTGCTGCGAAAACGAAAGGCTATCGGCTGGAAATGGAAAACGGAGGGCAAGCCGGAAGGCGCCGCGGGCCCCCGCTATGTCTGCGTGCGCGGCCCGGCGCTGGGCCGTCGCCAGCCAGGCATCCGGGATCCCATATAGGGCGGCGGCTGCGACTATCGCCAGCGCCGCAACCGATCGGATGGCTCGCGATGCGAGGCGCGGCACGGCTGGGGCGGACGAATCCATGGGCCGACTGCCGGTGGGCGATGCCAGCGCCACCGCCAGCGCGATCACCAGGTAGAAGTAAAGCATGTTGGTAATGGCCGGAGGAGCGAACTGCGCCGAAATTGTCATGGCTACGAGGGCAGCCAGCAGCATGGCACCTTGAGGCGATCCGTTCCGCACGACACGGACCGCGCAAACCATGCCCAGC
>JBEKIM010000042.1:0-25627 GCA_050011755.1 Bryobacteraceae bacterium
ATCCAGTGCTTCCATTCCGCTGAGCCCCGCCGCGTCGCCGCTCACGACCACCAGCCGGATGGAGGCGTTTGAGTGCAGTAACCTGCGGACCAGTTCCTCGCCGCGCATCCCGGGCATGTTCAAGTCCACCAAGGCCCCGGTGAACTCGGAAGGGGCGGCCTGCACCAGCGCCCAGGCTTCCCCGGCGCCGCGGCAGGCGTCCACGCGAAAGCCCAGCCGCGTCAGATAGGCGTCCATCACCTTCAGCAGCGCGGCGTTGTCGTCCACGATCAGGATGCGCCCGGCTCTCGAATCCATCAAGATGCATGCTATCAGAGTTATCATCCCCATATGAAATTTCACACGGAATACCTGACTTTTCGTACCACCAAACATCGCGAGTACGTCAACATCACCACCGAAGTGGAGAGCGCCCTGCGCAAAAGCGGCATTCATGAAGGGATGATCCTGGTCTCGGTGATGCATATTACCGCGGGAGTCTGGGTGAACGATGCCGAAGACGGCCTGCTGGCCGATATCGACGAGTGGCTGGAGAAACTGGCGCCCTTTCGCCAGGACTACCGGCATCACGCGACCGGCGAAACCAACGGCGATTCGCACTTGAAGAGCCTGCTGGTACACCACCAGGTGATCGTCCCGGTCACCCAGGGTAAATTGGATTTCGGCCCGTGGCAGCAGGTGTACTATGCCGAGTTCGACGGCCGGCGGTCCAAACGCGTCATTATCAAAGTCATGGGCGAATAAAACGAAAGGAATACCGCGCAGGCGGCATGTACGGATTATGAAACGAAGCTTACGGTTGATGGGCATCCTCGCGCTCAGCGCGATCGGCGTGGCCGGCGGCGAACTGCCGGTGCGGCAGGTGATCTTATACAAACACGGCGTGGGTTACTTCGAACGTTCGGGGGATCTGGCGCCGGGAGAATCGGCGCGGCTGGATTTCAAAGCAGCCGATATGGACGACGTGCTGAAATCGCTGACCATCGAGGAGAAAGGCGGCGGCAAGATCTCGGGCCTGCGCTACGATTCAAGCGAGCCGCTGGCCCACAAACTGGCGGACTTCCCCTTTCAGCTTGGCGCGGCGCAGCCGCTGAGCGCGGTACTCGACCAACTGAAAGGCGCGCGGATCGAGCTCAAGTTCGCCAATGAAAGCGTGGCCGGCGCGATCGTGGCGGCGCGCCTCGCGCCCGGCGACGACAAGCGCCCCGAGCGCGAGCAGATCACCCTGCTGATGGACGGGGGCGATCTGCGCAATTTCGATTTGGCGGCCGCGTCCGGCATCCGCTTCACCGATGTCCGGCTGCAAACGCAGTTCAAGGAATACCTGGCGGCCCTCACCGAAGCGCGCTCCAAGGAAAAGCGCTCCGTGTATATCGATTCCACGGATACCAAACAGCGGGAAGTGGTGGCCAGCTACATGGTGCCCACGCCGGTGTGGAAATCCAGCTATCGCCTGATTTTCGGCGGCGGCGCGCAACCTACGCTGGAAGGTTGGGCCATCGTGGATAACACCACCGGCGAAGATTGGAACAAAGTGGATCTTTCGCTGGTCTCGGGCCGCCCCATCTCGTTCATCAGCCGGCTCTATGAGCCGCGCTACATCGCCCGGCAAACCGTGGAGCTGCCCGAAGATAGCGCGTCAACGCCGGTAGTATACGAGGGCGCCGTGACCACGGGCGCCGACTCCGTGACCGACGGCCCTGTGGACGGGCAGCCCCAGAATGCTAAGCAGGCTCCCCCACCCGCGCCTGCGCCCCCACCGATGGCCATGGCGGCGGGCATGGCGATGAACGGGCGCCGATCCCAGGAGTTCTCGCGCCTGGAGAATCGTATGCAGGTTTCCACCATCGCAGAGTCGGCGGCCGGCCGGGAGGTCGGCGAGCTGTTCGAATACCACATCCCCACGCCGGTTACGGTGCGGCGCAACGAATCCGCGATGCTGCCCTTCCTGCAGCAAAAGGTAGACGCCCGCAAACTGCTGATCTATTCCGATCCCTCGGCCGCGCATCCCATGGATGCGGCGGAAATCTCCAACTCCACCGGCAAGACGCTCGACGGCGGCCCGATCACGGTCTATGAGGGAGGCGCCTATGCGGGCGAAGCACTGGTGGAAACGGTCAAGGCCGGCGATAAACGGCTGATCAGTTACGGCGTGGACCTGGGCACCCGCATTACCACCAAATGGGACAGCCAGGCGGAGCAAGTGCGCGAAATCCACGCGCGGCGGGGGATACTGACTACCCGCGACGCGGTAGTGGAAACCCGGACTTACACGATCAAGAACGTGGACCAGAAGGCCAAAACCCTGGTAATCGAGCACGCTGCCCGGCAGGATTATAACCTGCTCAACCGCAAGCCTTCGGAGAAGACCAGCAACGCCTACAGGTTCGAAGTAAAGCTGGCGGCGGACGCTACCGAGCAGTTCCCGGTGGTGGAAGAGCACGTCTACGAGAGAGCTTTTGCGATGACCGACCTCACGCCCGACGTGTTATTCACTTATGCGCGCAATAAGACGTTCAGTGACGCCGACCGCCGGCAGATCGAACATCTCGCCAACCTGAAGCAGCAGGTTACAGCCGCGGGACGGGAGATACAGAGGCTGGAAAGTCAGATCAACGACGTGGTGACCGACCAGGAGCGCGTGCGACGGAACATCGGCAGCCTCAACCAAGTCAGCGGCCAGCAGCAGCAGGTGCAATCCTATGCGCAGCGGCTTGCCAGTCAGGAATCGGAGTTGGCCAACCTGCGCGACCGCCGCGCGGATCTGGATAAGAAGCGCGCGGCGCTCGAGTCGGAAGTAACCAGCTCGATTGAGAGCATGGCGTTTTGATGGGGGAAAGCGGGACTTTACAGATGTGGGGCGGCCAATCTTGGCCGCAGCCGGCTTTCCAGCCGGCTTGGCCGCCTGAAAGGCGGCTGCGGGCATGATTGCCCGCCCCACAAGGCGAAGCGCCAGGTGTGAAATCTCTAGAGGCCTTTCTTGGTCAGGAACGCGATCAGGTCTACGACGCGGCAGGAATAGCCCCACTCATTGTCGTACCAGGAGATGACTTTCAGCAGGTTGCCATCCAATACCTTGGTCATCTGCCCGTCAACGATCGAGCTGTTCGGATTGTGCAGCATGTCGGTCGAGACCACGGGATCTTCCGTGTAGGCCAAAATGCCTTTCAGCGGACCTTCCGCGGCGGCTTTGAACGCGGCATTGACTTCTTCGGCTGTGGTATTCCGGGCGGTAATCGCCACTAAATCGACCACCGACACATCCGGGGTCGGCACGCGCATCGAATAACCGTCCAACTTACCCTTTAGCTCCGGCATCACCAGGCCGATGGCCTTGGCCGCGCCGGTGGTGGTGGGGATCATGTTCAGGGCTGCCGCGCGGGCGCGGCGCAGATCTTTGTGCGGAAAGTCCAGCACGTTCTGATCGTTGGTGTAGCTGTGGATGGTGGTCATGGATCCTTTCAGTATCCCCACCGTGTCGTGCAGAACCTTTACCACCGGCGCGAGGCAATTGGTAGTGCAGGATGCATTCGAAATGATGTTGTGCTTCGCGGCATCGTAAGTGTTGTCGTTGACGCCCAATACCAGCGTGACGTCTTCGTTCTTGGCCGGCGCGGAGATGATGACTTTCTTCACGCTACCGCGAATGTGCTTCACGGCATCCTTGGCGTCCGTGAATTTGCCGGTCGATTCGATGACAATTTGCGCGCCGACAGAGTTCCAATCGAGCTGCGCGGGGTCCTTCGTCGCGAAAACTTTGATGCGCTTTCCGCCCACCACGATGGCATCCTCTTCCGCATGGATTTCGACAGGCAGCGTGCCCAGCACGGAGTCGTATTTCAACAGGTGCGCCAGCGTCTTGGTGTCGGTCAAATCGTTTACCGCGACGAATTCGATATCGTTCCGGTGCAGGGCCGCCCGGACTACATTGCGGCCAATGCGGCCGAACCCATTAATGCCAACCTTTACAGCCATTTCTTCTCCTAAAGTTTGAATGTGGATTACCTTAAAGGATATCAGGAGGACACTATCCGGTGCAACCGGGGAACAGGAGCGTGAAGTCCGATTTACGTTTTCGTAATCAAGCTGAAACGGAACTATTTGACTTCCGTCCCCAGCCCGGCATACTCTTCCTTCACCTTGATCACTTTGCTGCCGTTGAATGTTACAAACGTGATCTTGCCGGGCGGTTGGCCGAAGACCCAGTCTTCCAGTTCGACGCCGTCCTTCACTTCACGCGATTTGTGAGTGGGACGGCCCAACGCCATCAGCACCTGGTCGCGGTCCATGCCCTCGAGGACTTTCTTGTCGTGGATGGCCGTCTGCACTTCCGGCGATAAGGATTCGGCATACAATTCCGTGGCCGTGTGCTTGTCGAAATCCAGCACGGGCGCAAGAATCTTTTTTATTTCAGCCGCCTTGATGGGCTCCAGCGGCTTATGGAAAAGAATTTCGATGGTCGTGCCGCCGGGGGCATTGGAGTCGCCTTTTCCCAAAGGCGTCATCGGTCCGCCGCCGCCGATGCCGCCGCCGATCTGCGCGCTGTCATACCACTTGCGGCCGCCGTTGAAGCCACCGTTGATCTGCAGCACCAGTTTGTCGGAATCGATGAAGACTTTGGTGATTTCGACGAGATCGCCGACGCGTCCCGCGGGACCATACTCTCTTGAGGCTGCCTGCCATTCTTTCTTGTCGAAAGATCCGGTCGATTCGAATGCCAGGGCCTTTTTGGAGCGCGGCAGTAACTGCTTGACGGTCGCGTATTCCGCCACCAGGCCGCGCATCAACTCGATGCGATCCGGTTCCGTGAGCTTATCCGCGGCACTCAGCAGCGGGGTCACGAGGATGGCGAGAAGGGCTGTCCAGGCACGCATGTTACATCACTCCCAGGCGGGTCCAGGAGGGCGGACGGCTGCCGCCGGATGGGCGCTTTCCACAAGTACGCGAACAGCAGAAACAGAACAGCGGATGTCAGGATACTGGCTTCCGGACCATAATCGCCGCCACTCCAAAGCGTCCCGGCGGACCACCGCACGGTGAACCCCGTCAAGCCTATTGTAAGCCCGCTGACGTTGACTCCAAAGAGAGGAAGTGTGAAGTTCCAACCGAAATGCAGGCCGATCGGCAGCCAGATGTCGTGGCTACGCAGAAAAGCGTAGCCGAAGACGATGCCGAATCCCGCGGTATTGGCCAGCCCGAGCCATGTTGAATTAGGATTGCCGGCGTGCATCACGGCGAAGATCACGCCCACGGGCACGATGGTCGTCCAGCTACCCAGCGCCCGCAGCAGAACCTGAAATCCAAAGCCGCGAAACAATAACTCTTCGCCCGCGGATCCGAACAGCAGGAGCACAGAGACAAAGAGAAAAGAAGACAGGCTGGCCTGGCTTCCCGGGGCGCGCTCCAGGCGAGCCGCGTGCAGGCACAGCGGACCCGCCAGCACCAGCGTGGCCGCCCCGATCCCGCCCAGGCACCCGAACGCAAGATTCGATAGCGCGCCCTTATCCCCCGGCAGACCGATAGCGGCGATGCCCCGTTGCAGATAAATCCGCAAGCACAAACCATTGGTGAAAGCGGCCGCCAGGAGCCCCGTGACCGTGATGCCCAGCATGTATCCGCCGAGCCAAAACAGCGGCCGGCCGAGCACATAGGCCACGGCGAAATAAAGGGAAATATAAACGATGACTTTGATGGCGACCTGCAGCGCGTCCGTGCGGCTCTCGCTCACCGGGGCGCCCGCCAGGGATGACGCCGGCCTAGGGCCGACAATGCTTGGAGGGGTGGAGAACTGAGGAACATGGTCCGGCCAATGTTATAGGCGCGCGGGAGTTGCCGGCTAGAAAGAACAAGTGGCGCTTAGCTATCGCCCCCGGCGCCCGCCGCCTGCGTCTTGCGGCTGAGGAAGCACTCCCGGCAGAATACCGGCCGCCCCTGAGTAGGCTTGAACGGCACGGTGGTCTCGCGGCCGCACTGGGAGCAAACCGTCATGGTTTCGGTCTTGCCGCCGGGCCCGGCCCCGCGCTTGTTCTTGCACGCCTTACAGCGCTTGGGCTCATTCTTGAAGTTCTTATCGTGGAAGAAGTGTTGTTCTCCCGCGGTGAAAACAAATTCAGCTCCGCAATCCGAGCACTTGAGAATCCGATCCTGGAACTCCGCCATAACCCAACCTGGTTACCTCGAACGGGTTGTGGAACGGGCAGGTAGAGACCTGCCCGCCCGATGTTATTCGACTTCCCGGCGTGACTTTTTCCGGTTCCGCTTGCGGGCCAAGGCCTGCTTCACCCGCTTCTTTTCTCCCGGCTTCAAGTAGAAGGAGTGCCGTTTGACCTCCTTGATAATGTCCTCTTGCTGGACCTTTCGCTTGAAGCGCCGAAGAGCGTTTTCCAGCGTTTCACCATCCTGTAACTTTACTTCTGCCAATTGAAAACTACACCTCCAAACCCGACCAAGATTTTCTGCCGTGAGCAGAGAAGGTACTGATATCATTGAGTGGTTGGCGCACAAAGTCAAGTGAAATCTGGCGAAGAATGCTCCTCCAGAAGTGCCGCCAATACGCAATCAGCTTTTTTTCAATAGTTTAGCTGACATGGAAACTGTTTTAGTAATTTTGTTGGCGGGCGGCGCCGGGGAGAGATTATCGCCCCTCACCCAGGATACCGCCAAGCCGGCAGTGTGCTTCGGCGGCGTTTACCGGATCATCGATTTCACGCTATCGAACTGTATTAATTCGGACCTGAGACGAATTTTCATCCTAACACAGTACAAGTCGCTGGATCTGATCCGGCACATTCGCGACGGCTGGAACATCTTCTCGCCCGAGTTGGGCGAGTTCATCGAAACGATCCCCCCGATGAAACGCCTGCGCGACGACTGGTACCTGGGTACAGCCGACGCGGTCTTTCAGAATAGCCAGAGTGTGGCCGCGGAACAGCCCGCCCTGACGCTGATCCTGGCCGCCGACCAAATCTATAAGATGGACTACGGGGAGATGGTGGACTGGCATCGCCTGCATCGCGCCGATATCACCATCGCGACCATACAGGTGTCACCGCAGGAATCCGACCGCTTCGGAATTGCCGAGATCGATGCCGACCACCGCATCGTAGGCTTCGAGGAGAAACCGCAACATGGCAACGCCACGCGCTCGGTCTTCAATCCCGAGATGGTCAGCGCTTCCATGGGAATCTATGTTTTCGAAACCAAGCTCTTGTTGCGCCTGCTGCAGGAGGATGCGCAGAATCCCGAATCCGCGCACGACTTCGGTAAGGATGTGCTTCCCGGCGCGCTCGAGAGGGCGCGCGTGATCGCGTACGATTTTCGCGACATCAACGGTAAGCAGGCGCGTTATTGGCGGGATGTCGGCACGCTGGACGCGTTCTATGAAGCCAACATGGACCTGGTGGCCGTCTCCCCCGAGTTCAATCTCTACGACCACCAGTGGCCGATTCGCACGCGCATGATCCAGGCGCCGCCTGCCAAGTTCGTCTTCGCGCAGGAGGGGCGCCGCATGGGAGTGGCCGTCGATTCCATCGTGGCCGCCGGCTGCATTGTCTCCGGCGGCCGGGTGGTGCGCAGCGTGCTATCCGCCGGCGTGCGCGTCAATAGCTACTGCGAAGTTGAATACTCAATTCTGATGCCGAACGTTAAAATCGGGCGCAACAGCCGCATCCGGCGCGCCATTATCGACTCTGGGGTGCAGATTCCGGAATCGAGCGTCATCGGCTACGACGCAGACGCGGACCGCGCGCGGGGCTACACAGTGACGGAGTCCGGCATTGTGGTGGTCCCGGCCGCTGTGGGAAGCCAGGAGCCGGAAGAAAGACGGCGGGCCGGCGCGTCGGGCGCAACGCCATACTGAGTTTGCTTTCGTGGGGCGGCACTGAAGCGGGACTTAAAAGTCCAGCCCTGGAGTTTGGACATTTGGTGGGGCGGGCGTCTTCGCCTGCAGAGGGTCTCCAGACCCGATCTTCGGCGAGCGTAAGCTCGCCCAGCGGGACTTAAAAGTCCCGCCGGGTCGCTGAAGCGTGCGCCACGGGCATCGCCAGACCAATTATTGCGGCGCGTACAAAGGCGCCACGGACACCATCGTCAGTCCGGCGATAAAGAGGAAGAACATAATCAGCAGCAGCGCCTTGATCCGCGAGTCGGCCCCTTCAAATTCCTTCCAGACGAACAGGCCCCACAAGGCGCTCACCATGGCCGCACCCTGGCCCAGCGCCAGGCTGATGGCCGGTCCCACTTGCACCGCTTCCGGCGCGCTGGACGCCGCAAAATTGGCAATCGTGCCGCCACACCAGATGATTCCGCCTATCACTCCCAGGATATGCTGCTTCGGGCGGCCTTTGAAGTAATCCAAAAACTCCAGCGGATCGCCTTCTACAGGCAAATTCATAAAGAAAAGGTTGAAGATGAAAGTGGAAAAGAACACGCCTAACGCGAACACCACGCCGATGGCGTACGGGCCGAGTCCGTTCTCTCCGGCCGTGCCGCCCCATTCGCTGGACTTCGACATCACCACCAGGGGATAGAAGGATCCCATCAGGACACCGCTCGCCAGGCTCAGGAAAACACCTTTCAGGCTGACTTTCTTGCGGGTGCTCTTGGCCTTTCCCGCCTGGGCCAGCAGTTCAGCCCTGAATTGCTCCATGGCACGGTAGGCGATGGCATCCACTATGATGGCGCCCACCACCAGCGCGCAGCCCACGAACAACAGCATGGCATTGCCCTGCGGCCGGATCATGTAATTCCAAATCACTCCGATGATCAGCGCCAGCCCGATACCTACCGGAAACGCGACCGCCAGTCCCGCTACTGCGATGGCCGCCACCAGCAGCATGTTCGCCAGGTTAAATACGATACCGGCTCCGAATCCCATGGCCGCATAGCGTTTGCCGCCGTTCATCATATCGTCGAGGAATGAGAAGCCGTCGTATCCGAGCGAGCCCAGCGTGAAGGCGCAAATCAGGGCGGTCAGCAGGACGCCAAATGCGTAATCGTAGTAAAACAGCTCGAAACGCCATTTGCCCGTCATTTTCTGGGTGTTGGCCCAGGATCCCCAGCAGAGCATGCTAAAGAAGACCACCAACAAGGTCGCGATATAGGTGTGCGGTAGGATCATGTAACCCTTTGACTTGAAACCTGAGCCTACAACGTATGTATCGAGCGGGTCAAGCGGCGTGGCCGCCCCGGCGGCGCAAAAGGCAGGAGAAAACATGGACACAAAAACCACCGGCGTGGCCTTCGACGGAGCCCCTATCTGGGTGGCGAACAACCTCCGTAACAAAGTGACCAAGCCGAAAATCTCCAACGGAGACACCGGCCGTCGGCATCATCGATAGGGCCTGCGGCCACTCGCCCCCTCTCACCGACGAACCTCTCGCCGAATTCCCGCCCGGGCGCAACCATGCCTGTCCCTGTGGCAGCGGCATGAAGTTCGAGCTTGTTGCGTTGTCGCCCGCCAGCTCGTCGACGCCGTTCCCGCAGTTGCGCCAAATCGTCTCCCGCGATTCGGGAGAAAATAGAATCGTTGGCCCTGAGGTTTTCGAATGTGCACCGAGCAAAATCATAGCCGGCTTTCGCTGCTGCGAAAGTCAAGCCGGCTCGACCCTGCCATGCTGCTATGCCTGGCCTTCGCATTAATGGCTGCAATTAGCGCAGCACGGGCGCAGACCGCCACCGAAACCGTGATCCACACTTTCGCTAACTTCCCGCATGGAGCCAACCCGTATGCCCCGCTGCTCCTGGCTGCGGATGGCAACCTCTACGGAACCACCTGCCAGGGAGGGCCCGCAAACCAGGGTGTCGTGTTCAAACTGGACGCCTCCGGCCGGCAGACGATACTGCACAACTTCACGGGCGCGGCTGACGGCGGGTGCCCTTACGCTGGGGTGGTTCGCAACTCCGCGGGGTCCGCCTGAGAATCTGGGGACTTTCGGCATAGGACGGGGGCAATTCGACGGGGCCAACATCTGGGTTTACGAACTCGGGTGGTACGACGGTGAGCAAGCTCTAATCGGCTATCGAACCGGCGGGCGTGGGTCCGGCGCGGCCTGGGCCGCAATCTCCGGAGGCGCTCCCGGCGCTTGCCGCACCTGCAAAGGCAGCGGCGACTGGGTGCAATCCGGCAGCGGCGTGACGGAGTAGTAGTTCAAGCCGTAGCGCCAGCTCCGGTGCATGCTCGCGACGCATACCTCGCCGCGCCGGGCGGCGATTTCGCGCCATAACGGACGCGCCGAATCCGCGCGATCGATCACCGGCAGCTCGACAATCTTCATGGCGATAACGACAACGATTACAGCCGCAACCATCTCCGCCAGCGCCGCGGTGCGCCGGCCGAGACCTTCCAGCGCATAAATCGCCAGCGCCAGCAGCACCGGCAGGAACCAGGTCCAGTGCAGTGCCGGCAAGGGCGCGCGCGAAATTCCTCCCGCCAGCGCTTGCGGCAACATGGGCAGCGCCATCGGTATGGCCATCAGGCAGAGTGCCGCGGCAGGCAGCACCCAGCGTGCGCGGCCGACCTCCGCCAGAGCCACCCCGATTAAGGCCGCAACCGCCGGCAACAGCGGCAGGAGATAACCGGGAAGCTTATTCCTGGAAATCGAAAAGAAGACCAGACCGAAGATTGGCCATAGCAACAGCAACCGCTGCCGGGCATCGCTATACAGGCCGCGGCGTGCCAGCAGGAGAAGCGCGGGCGTCCACGGCATGAGCGCGGCCACCAGCACGGGTGCGTAAAACCAGAAGGGCTGGCCGTGCGCCAACGATCCCGAGACGAATCGGCCGAAATGCTGCTCCCAGAAAAACGTGCGCAGGAAAACCGCGCCGTTGCGCAGGTAGCACAACAGATACCATGGCAACGCTACGATCAGGAACGTCCCAACCACCCGCGGGCGCAGCAGATCTTTCCACTGCCGCCGGCCGCACCAGGCCAACGGCAGAGTGAGTGCCAGCGGGACCAGCCCTTTGGCCAGCACCGCGATGCCCAGCAGAGCGGCGGCCAGCGGCAGGCGGCGCCGGTCTCCCGTCCGGATCCAATCGAGCGACAGCAGCATGGCCGCCGAAAATGCCGCCGCCATCGGCAGATCCGTGGTGCCGATGAAACTGTATCCCAACCAAGCGGTCGAGGTTCCCAGGACGACGGTCGCCGTCCACGCCGCGCGCGCTCCGAATTCACGGCTCAGAATCCACTGGAAGAAAATCAGGAAGAGTACCGAAAGCAGCGCCACGGGAACGCGTGGCGCCAGGTCTTCGCCGAAGCCCAGCCGGAAGGCCGCGCCCGTCATCCAATAGAGCAGTGCGGGCTTTTCGAACCATGCGACGCCCCACAGCCGCGGCGTGATCCAATCGCCGGAGCGCGCCATCTCGCGCCCGATCGCGGCATAACGCGGCTCGTCCGGCCCGAGCATCCCGGCCGCCGAAAGGCCGGTGAAATACAAGATGGCGAGCAGCGGAATCGCCAGCCACCATAACAGCGGAACGGACCTCGCGGCCTGTCCCGGCGCGGCTTCAGCCCTATTGCGGCTTCCTGGCCGCATTAAACGACCGCTCCACCATATCGTGCACGTCCGTGGATACGCCGTGATCCCGCCATAGCCAGCGCATCATCTCCGGGAAAACGGTCTGCAGCATCTTCTGGCCGTGCCGCTGAATCCCCCACTCGTAGTTCACCTCGTAGCCCTTTTCGGTAAGCGCCTGCTCCATCCGCACGTTCTGATAAAACCAATCGCGCGCCTGGTCGTAGCTGCCATCCGCCCGCAAGCTCCGGTTATCGTTACGGCCATCCACCAGGAAGATCCGGATCGGTTTTTTCTCGCTCTTGCGGATGATGTCCGGATAAGCATTGCCGCCGCGAATGTTCGTAAAGCTGCCGACGTTGCTCAGCACTTTCCGGAAAACGTCCGGCCGATTCCAGGCCACCGTGAAAGCGGCAATGGCGCCCGAACTCGACCCGCCAATCCCGTGCCGCTCCGGATCCTTCGAGATGTTGTAATCCTTGTACAGCACCGGAAGCAATTCGTCCACGATCACGCGGGCGTACTTATCGTCCAGTGTGTTGTATTCCGTGGGCCGGTTGGTGGTGTGGTCGCCCCACTCGCTGCCGCCCGGCTCAGGCTGATCGGGCCGCCTTCCGGGATTGATGAAAACGGCGATCATGACCGGCAACTCGCGGCGGTAGATCAGGTTATCCATGACCACCTGCGCGCGAACATCGCCTTCGGGCGCCATGAAGGCTTGCCCGTCATTGTAGATCATCAGGCTGGCGGGCACGGCCGGATCGTATTGCGCCGGAACGTAGACCCAATAGGTATGCTGGGTGCCGGGATAAGCTTGGCTGGCTATAACGAAGGGGCCCTTGATCTCGCCCTTGGGGACGCCATCCTGCGGGATCGCGTCGACCGCCAGCCGGTAATAGATGTCGGTGTTCGGAGCCGGGGCCATGGCCGGACGCGGCTCCTGGTTCGGCGGCGGCGCAGTACCCGGGGTCTGCCCGAGCACCGCCGTCGCCAGCAGCGCAAACATGGGGATGAGAAAGCGTTTCATGGTCTCGCAAGCCACCATAGCACACCCCCGATCGAACGATGCCGGCAGTCAGCCTTGGCTTAGCCTGAAGATGGCGCGGCCGCGTACCGAGGGATAGACCGGACATGAGTTAAGCGGAGCAGGCTTCGGGCGTGTATTCTGGAGAACAGAGGGCTCAGCAGATGGACGTCAGGCACGAGATTGCGAAACGGGTGGCAGCATTACCACCCGAGCGGCAGGAGCAAGTGCTCCAGTTCGTCGCTTCGTTGACCGATTCTCCGCAAAAGGGCGAGCGTGGCGCGGCGTTACGTCCCTTCTCCTCGTCCCTCGATCCGGCTGCGGCCCGGCAAATGGCTCAAGCGATCGAAGATGAGTGCGAGCGGGTCGATGCCAATGACTGGTAAGTTTTTGCTGGATACGAACATCGTGATCGCGCTGCTTCAGGGAGACGCCGCCACAGCGAGATGCCATGATATGGTCCTGGTAACGCGCGACCGCCACTTTCTGGAGGTCGAAGACTTGAAGACCGCGGACTGGCGCATCGCCCCGTAAACTTATCGGTGCGCACCTGTTGCATCGCATGTGCACCCACGCACCCCCCGCGCGCGTCCAAATCATGCGATGATAAGAATTAACGGAGGGTCTTTGCAGCGCGTTCTACTCCTGTCCATAATTCTGGCTTTAATTCTGGCATTAGCCTCTCTTGTGGGCGCTACCCAAACCGCTTTCATCGTCCTGAATCCGCTCGACTGGCAGCCCGGCCGTCTGCCGGACGGCTGGCAAGTGAAGGTAAATCGCGGTACGCCCAAGATTGCGACGGTGAAGGAAGGCAATACCAGCTACCTGGACCTGAAAAGCCACGATTCCTCGTTCGGCCTGGAGCGCGAAGTAGACGTGGATCCGCACCAGGCGCCCTTCCTCACCTGGAAGTGGAATGTCAAACAATTGCCCGCCGGCGGCGACTTCCGCTATGGCAAGAGCGACGATCAGGCCGCCCAGATCCTGGTGGCTTTCTCCGATAGACGCGTGCTCAGCTACATCTGGGATACCACGGCCCCCGCCGGTACGATGGAAAGCGCCAGTTCGATTCCGCTGGTGCATATATTCGCCGTGGTCTGCCGTTCCGGCGCAGCCGATCTGAACCGCTGGCTGACGGAAAGCCGCAATCTGGCCGGCGATTACGAGAAGGCTTACGGCCGTCCCGCGCCGCGCGTAAAGGGAATCCGGCTGCAGATCAACACCCAGCACACCGGCACCTCCGCCGAGAGTTGCTTCTCCGAAGTAGCCTTCCGCAGCGCGCCGCTCTCATGATCCTGGTGACCGGCGGGACCGGTTTCATCGGCTGCCACCTGGTCGAACGTCTGGCGGCACAGGGCCAGGCGGTGCGCTGCCTGGTGCGGCGATCGAGCGCGGCGGGCAACTTGCCGCGTGACGTCGAACTCGTCCAAGGCGACCTCCAAAGCGGCGCGGGGCTCAGCGAGGCGCTGCGCGGCGTGGACACCGTCTTCCACCTTGCGGGCGTCACCAAGGCCAGGACGGCGGCGGATTACGATCGGGGCAATGCCACGGCTACGACGAATCTGCTGCGCGCCGCGAGCGAATGCGGCCATATCGAGCGGCTGGTACACGTCAGCAGCCTGGCCGCTGCCGGTCCCAGCGCCGCGGATCGCGCACTCACCGAACAAGACGAAGCGCATCCCATCTCGCTGTATGGCCGCTCGAAGCTGGCCGGCGAGCACGCCGTCCGGCAATCGGCGCTGGCCTCCAGGACTGTGATCGTACGCCCACCGGTCGTTTATGGCCCGCGCGACCGGGACGTCTTCGAAATGCTGCGCACCGTGTCCCGGGGCTGGATGGCGCGGGTGGGCGCCGCGCCGCGGCGTTTCAGCCATATTTATGTGGGAGACTTGGTGGATGGCCTCATCGCGGCAGCCGATCCCGCCCGCGCCGGCGGCGGCGAGGTTTTCTATCTGGCCTACGACGCGCCGGCTTCCTGGGAAGAATTCGGTGGTGTGGCGGCGCGCTTGATGGGCCGCGATCTGCACACCGTGACGGTACCGCGGACGGCAGCCTACGTCTTAGGTCTGGGCGCCGAATGGGGGGCCCGCTTCACCGGAAAGCCCGGTATCGTGTCGCGGGACAAGGTACGGGAAGCCTGCTGCGCCGGCTGGGTCTGCGATCCTGGCCGCGCCCGCCGGGAACTGGGCTTTTGCGCCTCCACGGGACTGGAAGAAGGATTGCGCCTGACCCTGGGCTGGTACAAGGAGGCGGGTTGGTTGAAGTTTTGAATCTGCCGGCTAGCCGCGGTTTCTGGCCTGTGGATAAAGTGGTCCTGCCCTATTACGCCGCGGCCAGTGTGGCCATTGTATGGTTCTGGAACCGCCTTCCCGAACCCGGGTTGTTGCTGGCCTGGCATCTGGCGGCGATCGGGTTAGCGTTAGTCGCGATCCGTAGCGCCGGCCGCGCCAGTTGGATCTTCCGGCATTGGTATCCCCTGCCCTACGTGGCCTGGTGCTACCGGGAGATGGCCGTGCTGATGCCCGCGCTGCGCGGATGGGAAGCGGACGCGGATCTGGCGCATTTGGACTACCGCCTCTGGGGTGCACATCCGACCGTTTGGTTGGAACGAATTAGCACACCTATCCTCACGGAATACCTGCAGGTCGTTTACACCTTGTTCGTGCCGGCCGTGCTGTTCATCGCCTATCTGCTGTGGCGGCGCGGACGCTACGCCGATTTCCGCTATTACGCATTTCTGATCGCCCTGGGCTTTCTGGTCTCCTACGTGGGTTACGTGCTGGTGCCCGCGCGCGGCCCGCGCTTCTTCCTTCGCAACTTGCAAACCATCGAGTTGAAGGGACTCTGGTTCACGCATGTGCTGCAATTGACGCTCGACAAATTGGAATCCAAGGCGTGGGATTGCTTTCCTAGCGGCCATACGGAACTCAGCATCCTGGCCTGTTGGGGTAGCCACCTGATCTCCAAGCGGCTATTTTGGATCTATTTCGCCTATACCTTGTCCATCATTTCTGCTACAGTTTATCTTCGATACCATTACACCATCGACCTGCTTGCCGGGGCCGCCGTGGCCGGTCTTCTAGTGCTTGTCGCACCATCGTTATACCGAATCTTAGGAAAAGGGGCCGCTTAGTTGGGAGACGTCGAAATCGTCGCGGTTCAGGACAAACAATCGTTGCAGCAGTTTGTGGAACTTCCGTACCGGTTGTACCGCCACCACCCCTACTGGGTGCCTCCATTACGGATGGCCCAAAAGGAGTTGCTGAACACCAAGAAGCACCCGTTTTACGCGCACGCCGAGTTGCAATGCTTCCTGGCGCGCCGGAATGGTGAAGTTTGCGGCCGGATAGGCGCCATCCTGGACCGCAAGCACAACGAATTTCACCACGAGGAGGCCGGCTTCTTCGGCTTTTTCGAATCGACGGACGACGTGGAGGTGGCGCGCGCGGTGCTGGAGGCCGCCCGCAAATGGCTGCTGGAGCGCGGGGCGAAAGTGATTCGCGGCCCCGTCAGCCCGTCCATGAATTACGAATGCGGCATGCTGGTGGAGGGCTTCGACGCCAGCCCGAACGTGATGATGCCCTATAATTCGCCGAGCTATCCGCGCATGCTGGAGGCCGTGGGCCTGCGCAAGTGTAAGGACCTGCTAGCCTACTGGTCTACCCCGACGGAAGTGAATGGCGCTAAAGTAGAACGCGTCGCGCGCCACGCCGCCGGCAGCCAGGGCGTACACATCCGCACCCTGAACATGCGGGAGTTCGACAAGGAAGTGCAGGACATATGGAAGCTTTACAATTCTACGTGGGCGCGCAATTGGGGCTTCGTCCCGATGACCCGCGAGGAGTTCCTTCACGAAGCCGCTGAAATGAAGCAGATCCTCAAGCCGGAACTGGTCCTGGTGGGCGAGGTGGAGGGGCGCGCCGTAGGTTTTGCGCTGGCCCTGCCCAACATCAATCTGGCCCTAAAACACGCCGGCGGAAATTTGTTCCCACTCGGACTCTTCAAAATCCTGTATCATCAACGATTGATCAAAGAATTGCGTGTGGTCGCCCTGGGCGTCATTGAAGAATACCGCACCGTGGGCGTCGCGGCGGGATTCTACGCCGAGTTGATTCGCAATGCCCGGCGGCTGGGTTACGGACTGAGCGAAATGTCCTGGATATTGGAAGATAATATACTTATGAACCGGTCCCTGAAGACCATGGGCGCCAAGAAATACAAAACGTACCGAATCTACGAATGGAATTGAGAACGATGCGCAGCTCTTCGACTACCGTCACACAGAGCCGGAAAAACGGGAGTAGTCACGCCCGCTCCACCGACCTCTTCGACAAGTGCCGGAATTTCACGCGTCCGGGCGACCTGCAGGCCGCCGGATTGTACATGTATTTCGAAGTCTTCGGTGAGCGCGAAGGCTGCGGACCCGGCGAGGTCCGCATGGGCAACCGCAAGGTGCTGATGTTTGGCTCCAACGATTATTTGGACCTGATCTCTCACCCCAAAGTAAAAGAGGCCGCGGTGCAAGCTCTGCGGAAGTATGGCAGCGGATGCAGCGGCTCGCGCCTGCTCAACGGCACACTAGACCTGCACGTAAAGCTGGAAGCCGAGTTGGCGGCTTTCGTCCATAAAGAAGCGGCCATCATTTTCGGCACCGGTTTCCAGGCCAATTACGCGTCGCTCGCGGCGCTGGCCGAAAAAGGCGACGCGCTGCTCTGCGACCACAATCTGCACGCCAGCCTGGTGGAGGGCGCCTTGCGCTCCACCGCGCGCACGGTGCGCTTCCGCCATAATGATCTGGACCACCTGGAACGCTGCCTGGAAAACTGCCCGCCGGAAGAGCGGATCCTGATCGTTTCCGAAGGCGTGTTCAGCATGGAAGGCGATATCGCCGATCTGCGCGGCATCGTGGCACTCGCCAAGCCCTACGGCGCGCGCATCTACGTGGATGAGGCACACGGCATCGGCGTCCTGGGGCCCACGGGGGCAGGCGCGGCCGAACATCTCGGCGTGCTGGACGATGTCGATATCATCATGGGCACGTTCAGCAAGTCGCTGGCCTCGGTCGGCGGCTTCGTGGCATCCTCCAAGGAAGTGGTCGATTACCTGAAGCACACGGCGCGGCCGTTCGTATTTTCGGCCAGCCTGCCGGCCGCGTCGGTGGCAGCCGTAGCAGCGGCTCTCGATGTCATGCGTAAGGAACCCGAGCGCCAGCAGAGGTTGCTGCACATCGCCGGGCGCCTGCGCCAGGAACTCCGCTTGTGCGGCTTTCCGGTGCTGGATGGCGAAACGGCCATCGTGCCTGTGGTTGTGCAGAACGAAATCGATCTCTGCCGTCTTTGCAAGGCTCTGCTCGATGAAGGCATCTACATCAATCCGGTCCTGCGGCCGGCCGCCGCGCAAAACCTCCTGCGCATCTCCTGTACCGCCGCCCACACTGAGCGGCAGGTCGAACGCCTGGTGGATACGCTGGACCGCGTCGCCAAGCATCTTGAGATCGAATTCTAGGGGATCGCCGCCGGTCATCGAAATGTCCGCCCGGATGCTCCGCTTTTTCGCCACGGCACTTTTCGCGTATGCCTTGGCCCTGTTCCCCGCCCTGTCGCAGCCCAGGTACGACCCCGGCGCAACCGACAGCCAAATCAAAATCGGCAGCATTATGCCCTACACGGGCGCCTTTTCGGAATACGGCGCTACCGGACGCGCCGAAGCGGCCTACTTCCAGATGGTCAACGAGCGCGGAGGAATCAACGGCCGTAAGGTCCAGTTCATCAGCCTCGATTCCGGATCCGATACCGCCAAGGCCGTCACTCTGGCGCATCAACTGGTGGAACAGGATCGGGTTTTCCTCACGGTGGGTATCTGGGGCACGCCGGTCAACATGGCGATCCGTGCCTACATGAACGAACGAAAGGTGCCACAGCTCTTCGTAGCGGCCACGGAGTCGGCGTTCGACGACCCGTCTCATTTCCCATGGACGATGGGCTTCCAGGCCAGCAAGCGCACCGAGGGCCTGGTCTATGCGAAGTACATCCTGCGTAACCGGCCGGCCGCCAGGATCGCGATCCTCTACGCACGCGATCCTTCCGGCCAGGAATGGCTGCAGGGCGTCCGCGACGGGCTGGGAGGGAAAGCGTCCACGACGATCGTGAAAGAGGCGAGCTTCGACTACTCCGATCCGGAAGGGCTGGACGCCCAAATCGTGGCGCTGAAGAATTCGGGCGCGGATGTTTTCATGAACCTGGCGGTGGGCAGGCTGGCCACGCGAGCCATCCGCAAGGCCTATGACATCGACTGGCATCCCCTGCAGTTCATCCCCAACGCGTCCCTTTCGGTGGCCGCTTTCCTGGAACCGGCCGGGCTGAAAAAAGCGGCCGGAATCATCTCGAATGCCCGTTCCAAGGGTTGGCTGAAGCCCGCCTCCAACCAGGATCCCGCGGTGCGCGCGTTTTTGGAATGGATGCGTAAATATAATCCAGACGCCAGCCTCCGGGATGCCAACAACGTGTATGGCTACGAAGTGGCGCAGACGCTCGAAGAAGTTCTAAAGAAGTGCGGCAACGAGCTGACGCGGGCGAACGCCATGAAACAAGCTGCCAGTCTCGACCTGGAGCTAGGCATGCTTCGTTCCGGAATCCGGATCGCCACGAGCCCGACCGATTATCAGCCGATCAAGCAGTTGTATCTGATCCAGTTCGATGGCCAGGACTGGGCGCCGCTCAAGCCGGAATTGTGACTTCGGCTTAGAGCTTCGCCATATCCACCAGCGCGCGCCGGCTGGCCCACTCGGCCCCGACTTCGGCGATCACGATGCGGTCCCGGTCGTCCATGAGTTGGCGCAGAATCTCTTTGAGCTCGACCGCCGTATAGGTGCTGCGCAGAGCCCATTGATTGTCGAGTACCTGCTTAGCTTCCAGCGTGCGCAAGCGCTCCTTCAACGACCGGTAATCGCCGGAGTGGAGAAAATTACACGTTACCAGGTAAAGCTTGAGGGCCATCGAGAGCATTGTAACGCCAAAAGCGAACAAAAGGCGAATACGCAATGGCCGAGATCCACCGGTAGCGGTGCAGAACAGCCGATAACAGCCGGTTTACTCGTTTCTTTTCATATCCTTCGGGAATGGTGAACCGTTTGCAATCCAAACCGGCAAGAGAGCTGCCGACCAAGGCGGCTCAACAAGGAGGATATATGAAAAGCAAATTGCTCGCGGTTCTTTTACTGGCCGGAAGCTCGCTGTTCGCTGCGCCGGCGGTGGTTGTTGGAGTCGGCGTAGGCGTGCCGGCCCCGGCTTATGCGCCGCCGGTGGCTCGGGCGGCCGTGGTGCCGGCGGCGCCGGGTCCCGGATACGGGTGGGTCGGTGGATACTGGTATCCGGCCGGCGCGCGTTGGGCATGGCGCGGCGGCTATTGGGCGCGGCGTCCATATGCGCGCGCCTACTGGGTCGGGCCGCGTTATTATGGCCGTCGCTTCTACCCCGGATACTGGCGCCGGTAGACTGCCCGACACCCGAGTATTTACTTCACGACAATCGTAACGGTGTTCGATTGGAGGCCGCCGGAGCTTGCCACCACCGGCTGATTCCCCGGCGCCAATCCGGCGGGCACCGTTACAGCCATCTGGTATAGCCCCGCTACATACGGGGGAGCCGCGATCGAGTAAATCACATTGGCATTCAGGCCGCCGATCGTCACCGTAACCGGCGCCGTGTCATAGTAGGGAGGGCCCGGAGGCACGGTTTGTCCCGTAACCAGTGCCGGCATGGTTTGCCCCATCCCAGTGGTGTAAAACACCAGCGTGTCGCCCGCGGACGCCGGATTCGCGGTGGTTACCAGCGAGAAGTTATCGTTCTCAAACGCAAAGTTATACAGTGCGGGCGCCACCGCGGCCACGTTCAGCATAACCGGCGCGCCGGCGCCATTGGCGTTGCTGAGAATCAGCGGCTGCGAACCGGTGGGAGCGCCGAACGGTAACAGCGCGTCCACCTGGTACTGAGATACGTACAGGAGGCGCGCGCCGTGCCCGCCCAGAGTCACCGACACTCCATTCAGCGGACTGGGCAGCGATCCACCCGGCCAGCCGCTTAAATCCCCGGTGACCGCCGCCAGGTTCGTCCCGTAGATTTCCACCAACTCGCCGGGCGCGAAGGTAAACAGGTTCTTCACTTCTACGATCGGAATGACCGCGGCCACCGCCGGCAGAGCACTGTTGGCGGCCGCCAGCGGTGCGCTCATCGTGCTGGCCGCGACCACATCTATCTGGTGCGCCGCCGGATCGGCTACCATGCCATTGAGCGATGCCAGTCCGGCGCCCGCGGCCACCGTGGTCACCCCATAAGCGTTACCCGATCCCGACGGATCGGTCGATACGGCCGGCGACGGCACGTTGCCGTCGATATCTATCCCCGCGATCTGTGCGCCCGCGGCCAGGCGGTAGTTAACGTCGAAAACCACAGTTCCCGCCAGCACGGCGCCGGACGCCTGCCGCAGGGTGTGCAGGCCGATCCCGGAAGCCGCGCCGGTGCCCGCGAAGCCCGGGATTTGAAACGTCATAAAGTCCGTCTCGCGGAGTTGCCCGGTGAGAGGCGCGGATGGATTCTCGACGGTGTCCACATCCACCGAGAAGCCGGGGGGACCGAGCAAGATATTCTGGACGGCCTGTACCATCTGCGCATTCTGCATGTCGATCTGAGTGGCCGGAATAGCTAGCACGCCGGCGCCGCCGGCGGCCGAAAGAGTACCTGGCATGATATTCGCCGCAACCGCGATTTGTCCGCCCTCGCCTTGACCGGCATAGATCCGCATCCCCGAGAAGGTCACCTGCGCGGGAAACTGATAAGTCAACTGCATCGACACTTCCGCGGAGGTGATGGCATAAGCAACGCCCGTGTAAGAGACGATAACGCCAGCCGCCCCCGTGCCGGCGCTCGAATTCACCACCGCCATCAAAACCACCGTTTGCGCGGGTTGCAGCGTTGCGCTGATGGCGCCCGCCGGCTGGTCGGACGTCGCCACCGTAACGGCATACTGGCCGGGATTCGCCAGCAGCCCGCTGAGCACGGCCAGCCCCGCCGTATCGCCGGGCATCACTTGCACCTGGCTGGAAATCCGGCCGGTGCCCGCCGCCGCCAATACCGGCGAGGCCGTGCCGATGTTCGTCGCGAGCAAGAACGCGGCGCCGCCGCCGGCGTTCGCGATACCCAAGCCGGTCACGGTTTGGTCCTGGGAGAATCGATAGGCGAGGTCGAAATCCACGGAGCCGGACAGCACCGTGCCCGACGCATCCTCCACCACGTGGAGCAAGAGGTCCGTGGTGCCCGAATCCGCGCCTGAAGTCGTAGGCGGAGGGGACGTCACCGCGCGAAACAAAATTGTCTGCGCGGTCTGCGCCGGTAACGGTGAAGTCCAGGCCAGCGCAAATAAAAGAGCGGCTGCGATGCGGATGCGTTTCATCTTGCCAACGATCCGATTATCGCATCTACCGGACGGCTCCCCGGCAGCGCGCCACCGCGTCCTTCCAACCGGCGAACAGCCGGTCGCGAGTACCGGCGTCCATGCCTGGTTCGAATCGCCTCTCAGCCCGCCAGAAGCTTTCGAGTTCGCCCACGCTCTTCCAGAAGCCCGTCGCCAGGCCCGCCAGATAAGCAGCGCCCAAGGCGGTGGTCTCGATGTCGGCAGGGCGCACGATGGGACAGCCCAGGATATCGGCCTGGAACTGCATCAGGAAGTTATTCGCCGCGGCTCCGCCATCCACACGCAGTTCCAGGATGCGCTCTCCGGAGTCCGCCTGCATGGCGTCGATCAGTTCGCGCGTCTGGTAGGCAATGCTCTCCAGCGTGGCGCGTACAATGTGCGCCCGATCGCTGGAGCGTGTCAGGCCGCAGATGACGCCGCGCGCGCCCGCGTCCCAATAGGGCGCCCCCAATCCCACGAATGCGGGCACCAGGTAGACGCCGCCGGTATCCGGCACGGTTGCCGCTATGGCCTCGGATTCCGATGCGGTCTGGATCAGCCCCAGTTTGTCGCGCAGCCACTGCACCGCGGCCCCCGCCACGAACACGCTGCCTTCAATGGCGAATTGCGGCGCATCGCCGGTGGACGCGGCGCGCGTCCCCAGCAGGCGATTCCGCGACACCGGAAGATGTGCGCCCGTGTGCATCAACACGAAACATCCGGTGCCATACGTGTTCTTGGAAAGCCCCGCCCGGAAGCAGGCTTGCCCCGCCAGCGCCGCCTGCTGATCGCCCGCGATACCCGCGATCGGAATCTCCGCTCCGAAGTGCTCGGCATCGACGGATCCCACCACCGCGCTCGACGGCGCGATGCGCGGCAGCATGGCGCGCGGCACATCGAGGATGCGCAGCAGTTCGTCGTCCCATTCACCCGTTTCCAGGTTCATCAGCATGGTGCGCGAAGCGTTGGTGACGTCTGTGACATGCGCCGCGCCGTTCGTCAGCTTCCAGATAAGCCAGGTGTCCACGTTGCCGAACAGCAATTCGCCGTCGCGCGCCTTCTGCCTCGCACCCGGGACGTTTTCGAGGATCCAGCGGATTTTACTGCCGGAAAAATAGGCGTCGATCACCAGGCCGGTGCGCCGCGTGATATCGGCGGCGGCGGAGCTCCGCGCCAACTCCGCGCAATAAGACGCGGTCCGGCGGCATTGCCAGACGATGGCCGGCGCCACCGGACGGCCGCTGGCGCGCTCCCAAACCACGGTTGTCTCGCGCTGGTTGGTGATGCCCGCCGCCACAATCTGGGCGGCCGTGGCGCCTGCCCGATCCAGCAGCAGCCGCGCCGCATAAAGCTGCGCGTTCCAGATCTCGTCGGCGTCCTCTTCCACCCATCCCGGCTGCGGATAGCGGCAGTCGACCGGCGCGGACTGCATCGCGAGATTACGCCCGGTTTCGTCATAGAGCGCGGCGCGCGCGCTGGTGGTGCCCTCGTCGAGGGATAAGACAAATGACATGCGGCGATTATAGTAGCATGGTAAGGATGCGGCGCGTCCCGGCCATCCTGCTGCTGTTCTTGTTCAGCTTCTCGCCGATCGGGCCCGCGCTGTTTGTGGACGGCGAATCGAACCTGCCCGCCTGCTGCCGCCGCGATGGCAAGCATCACTGCGGCATGATGCCGCCCGAGACGACGGGCATGGCTGACGCGCCGTCGTCCGGTCCGGCAGTGGATGCCCCGCGTGCCCGATGCCCTTTTTTCCCGAACGGCGGCGCCCTGCTTCCCCACTCCGAAGCGGCGCTTCTGACCGCGTCCCGGGCGGGCGCGATATCCATGGTCGGCCAGTTCGCCACAGCGGCGCAGGTTGAAGCAGGCTACCGAACTTCCGTTACCCGCTCCCACCCCAAGCGCGGCCCCCCTCCCACTCTGTTTTCCTAACGGGGCAGACCTCCGGGTCTGCGTGGGTCCTCCAGGGCCCGCTGCGCCTAAGTGTGTCTATGTACTCAGGAGGGGAATTGAAAACCTTTATATTGTTGTTCTTATTGTTATTGCCCGCGTACGCAGCCACAAGCTCGCTACAGGGCATCGTGCACGATCCACAGCACCGCCCGATACCCAACGCGCAAATATCCATTGGCGGCCAGACTGTAACATCCGATGCTAATGGGGAATTCCGGCTCGATAACCTCCCGAACGGAACCTATCAGGCTACCGTCTCAGCGCCGGGCTTTCAGACTTTGCAGCGAACGCTCACGGTGGCCGCCGGCAAGTCGCCTATCGTCCACTTACAACTGGAAATCGGGCAGGTTAGCGAGACCATCGAGGTGTCCGGCGCGGCCAGTAAGCTTCAGGCGCAGACCTCGACAGTACAAACCATGGTTACGCCCGCCGAGATCGCCGAGACACCCGGCGCCGATCAGACCAACAGCCTCGCCATGATTACGGATTTCACGCCCGGGGCTTACATGGTGCATGACATGCTCCACATGCGCGGCGGCCACCAGGTGAACTGGTTCTTCGACGGCATTCCGGTAGTGAATACGAACATTGCGGCCAACGTCGCCCCGCTGATCAATCCCAAGAATGTAGAAGAACTCGAAATCGAACGCGGCGGCTATTCGAGCGAGTATGGCGATCGAACTTATGGCTTCTTCAACGTGGTGACGCCTTCGGGATTCGAGCGCGACAAGGAAGCCGAGCTGATTCTATCCGCCGGCAATTTCTATTCGACCGACGATCAGTTCAATATCGGCGGCCACACGCAGCGTTTCGCCTACTATGCCAGCGTCGACGGAAACCGTTCGGAACTGGGGCTGGGCACTCCGGTATCGCAAGTCATTCACGACCAGAGCGGCGGTGTAGGCGGTTTCCTGTCGCTGTTATACAATCCCAGCTCGAAAGACCAGGTGCGCTGGATCGCCTCGCTGCGCGAGGATCGTTACCAGATTCCCAACCTTCAGGAACAGGAGGCTTCCGGCATCCGCGACCTGGATCTGGAACAGGACGAGTTAGCCGGCTTTCACTGGGCGCACAGTTTCTCCGATGGCGTGCTCTTCTCGCTGGCGCCTTACTTCCACTTCGACGTGGCCCACTATCTGGGCGGGCCCAACGATACTCCGTATGTCCTGGACGACAATGGCCGGTCGGCTTACTTAGGTGGCCGCGCGGTGTTGCAGGCGCAGAAGAAGCGGCACAATGCGCGCGTAGGAGTGGAAGTATGGGGCCAGCACGATAACACCTTTTTCGGCCTGACCGCGAATCCCGGCGGCGCCGCGCTGAGCCAGCAGGAAAACCACTGGGCCAATTCGGACGCCGTCTTTCTGGAAGACCAGTACAAAGCGTCGGCGTGGCTCACCCTGGATCTGGGCCTTCGGCTGACACACTACAACGGCCTGGTGAACGAGAACGCCGCCGACCCCCGCTTGGGCGCTTCGTTAAGGGTTCCCTGGCTGCGTTGGACCCTGCACGGTTACTACGCGTATTACTACCAGCCGCCGCCCCTCGACAGCGTGGCCGGTCCGTTATTGCAGTTCGCCATCGCGCAGGGCTACGGCTTCGTTCCACTGCATGGCGAACGCGATATCCAGAGCGATTTCGGAGTGAGTATCCCGTTGCGCGGATGGGCGCTCGACGTGGACCGCTTCCATAC
>JBEKIM010000043.1:0-25348 GCA_050011755.1 Bryobacteraceae bacterium
CCACCGATTCAGCCGCCACTACCCGCTGAAAAGTGTCTTCCAGCAGCGCCGCGGGTTGGCCATAGGGCACCCGGTAGACATCGCTCGGGAACGGCTCGAAGCCCGCCTTATAAGGATGCGTTTTGCTGGTGAGCGAGAGTGTCAGCAGGGTGCGCCCGTGGAAGGCGTCTTCGAAACAGATCACTGCCGGGCGACGGGTGTAAGCGCGCGCGATCTTGATGGCGTTTTCGACGGCCTCGGCGCCGCTGTTCAGCAGCAGAGTCTTCTTGGGCGTACGGCCAGGCGCCAGCGCGTTCAGCTTTTCGGCGAGCCGGACGTAGCTTTCATAAGGCGTCACCATGAAGCAGGTGTGCAGGAAGCGGTCCGCCTGAGCATGCAGCGCGGCGACTACGCCGGGCTCGCGATGACCGGCATTGAGGCAGCCGATGCCTCCCGCGAAATCGAGGAAGCGGTTGCCGTCTACGTCTTCGATGACAGCGCCTTCGGAATGACTTACAAAGATGGGTGTCAACTGCGAAACGCCGCGCGGCACCGCCGCGGCGCGGCGCTCGACCAGCGCACGGGAAAGGGGGCCTGGAACAGGTGTTTTCAGATGGATCGAGGACATCGTGTCACTTGGATAATCTATGCATGGTATCACCGGACTGAACGAACAGGGGATGGAATTGGGGTGTGTCAGGATGGCTCTGCGGGCCACCAAATGTGATGAAACCTCAATTTGGAGGGCGGCCAATCCTGGCCGCAGCCGGCTTTTCAGCCGGCTTGGCCGCCTGAAAGGCGGCTGCGGGCATGATTGCCCTCCCCCCAATTGGGTTTTCAACGGTGCGCCACAAGTTTCTAGCGCATTTTTCCGGCTTCGTCCTTGATTACCTGCGCATTGTGCCAGGCTTGCTGCGCCAGCGGTCCCTGGATAGCGGCCGCCTGCTGGCTGAATTTGGCCCCTTCCAGCACTTGCCCCTTGTTCAACGTCATCTTGCCAAGCTGATAGTTGGCCAAACCCAGATAGAATAGCGCGCTGGCTTTCCGGGAATCGTTGCCGGCGACTAGCGGCAGTGCCGCGCGCAAGTCCTTATCGGCCTCGAAGTACGCGCCCTTCTCCGCCTGCACCACGCCGGCGATCCAGTGGGCGCTGGCCAATTCGGTGCTGCGTTTGCGCTCCCAATCTGCGGCAGACATGCCCTCCGGCTTGGATCGCTTGTTCATTACCGCGGATAAGCGGTGGGCGTAGCCCAAGGCGCGGTCGGTTTGTTTGCGAGAGAAAGCGGATTCGGCCAGCACCACCAGCGAATCGTCGCTATCGGGAAAGCTCTCGATGGCCTTTTCGGCGACGGCCTGGATCTTGGCGCCCGCGCCGGCCTGCTGCAGCGCGTGGAAATAAAAGCCATAGGCATCGGCCAGATACTTGCTCTTGGGGTTCTGCTCCTCCAGGGCGCCCAGCAAGTCGACGGCGGCTTGGGGCCGGGCTTCCAGGGCCGTACTGTACAGGGCATACTCCGTGAATAGCTCGATTTCACGGGCGTAGCTCACGCGATTGTTCCAAACTTGCTTTTCATCGTCGTCGGTGGGAGCGGGTGCCGCGATCGCTTCGCGCGCCAGCGCGCACGTCTCAGCCGACAGGATCTTCACCTGAACGGCGTCTTTAGCTGCTGCCGCATCTTTGAGCTTTTGGTAGGCGGTCTCCAGATTGCCCGTGGTGATCACCAGGGGCGCGAAGAGGACCGCGAAGCTCACCATGGCTAACATGGGGCCTCCTTTGATTTGGTGCAATTCGATTATAGTGCCTGCCATCGCAGAATAACAGAGTAAAAAGACCTTAATACCCGCAACGCACCCCGAGATCCCTGCCGTCTTCGCGCCGAAATATCGGCGCGCGCCGTGGCCTCGGCGTCGGCAGCCATCGGCACGACCCCGCATCCTATTCAAAACACAGCCATTTAAGTTGGCTGGCCGGATGCACTGCCTGGCGTCATGCTGCGCATCACCATTCAGGAATCGCTTCAGGCCAGCACGTTCAAGCTGGAGGGCAAGCTCACCGGACCTTGGGTGCGTGAACTGGAGCAAACCTGGACGGCTTCTCCGTCCGCCGCGCCGGGCCACGACTTGACCATCGATCTGGCGGACGTTACCTTTATCGACTGCGCCGGCAAGGACCTCCTGGCGCGCATGCACGAAAGCGGCGCCACGCTAGTCGCACGCAGCCCCATGAACCGCTGCATCGTAGATGAAATCGCGCGTGCCGGCAAACATATCTTGATCGCGCTGGCAGTGGCGCTCTCGGCAACCGCCGGCCTTCGCGCGCAGGAAAGCGGCCCGTTACGGCTCAACCTGCGCGACGCCGTGCAGTTGGCGCTGCATCAGAATCCGCAAGTGCAGATCGCCAACTTAAACGTGGCGCAAAGCCAGCAGGACCAGAACATCGCGCGGTCCGCCCTCCTGCCGCAAGCCGGTTTGCAGGTATACGAGCAGGACCGGCGCGTGGCGGTGGCCCCGCTATTCGGACTGCAGCACGTTCCGGGCTTGCCGTTTCCCGGGCACCTCGGTCCCTACGATGTCTTCCAGGCCGGCCCGAATTTTTCCGTCCCGATTTTCGATTTGACGCTCTGGCGGAAGTGGCAAGCATCCAAGGAGGGCGTGGGGACGTCGCGCGCCCAGGAACAGGGGGTTCACGAACAAATCGCGATGCTGGTGGTCTCGCAGTATCTCGGCAGCCTGCGTGCCTCCGCGGATGTGAAGGCGGCGCAATCCCGCGTGGAACTGGCGCAGGCGCTCTACGATCAGGCCGCCGATATGCAGAAGAGCGGCGTGGGCACCGGTATCGACACCCTGCGCGCCAACGTGGAATTGCAGAACGAGCGGCAGCGGTCGATCGAGGCGCGGACGCAGTTACAAACGTCCCTCTACGGCCTGGCGCAACTTCTGAATGTGGACCCCAAGCGCGAGATTGAGCTGACCGATCAGGTGAGCTTCTTCGACACGCCGGCAATCCAAGTGGATCAGAGCCTGGAGGCAGCCTATGCCAACCGCCCCGAGATGCAGGCGCTGCAGCACGCCCAGCGGCAGGTGGAATTCGAAAAACGGCAAGCCGCGGAAAGCCGCTATCCTACCTTGAGTTTCGATGGCTATTGGGCCGAGCAGGGATTAGCGCCGGCCAGCGCGATCCCCACCTACACTTACGGGGTCAATTTCAATGTGCCGTTGTTTACGGGAGGACGCATCGGCGCGGAGCGCGCGCGCGCCGAGCTGGAACTGCGGAAGGTCTCCGAGCAGGAGCAGGAGCAGCGCAATCAGATCGCGCTGCAAGTGCGCACGGCCATCGCCCAGATGGCTGCCGCGCGTAGCGAAGTGGATGTCGCCAATCAAGCGGTGGGCCTGGCGAACGAAGAGGTGACGCAAGCCCGCGATCGATTCCAGGCCGGCGTGGCCGACAACATCGAGGTGATCAGCGCGCAGGACGCGTTGGCGCGCGCCAACGACAACCAGATTGTGGCGTTGTATCGCTATAACCAGGCGCGGGCCGACCTGGCGCGCGCCACGGGACAAATGGAAGCGGTCTACGCCAAGTAGCCATGAGAGGGGATAGTATGGAAACGCAGACGATGGAAGAGAGGAAACCAGTGGACGAACAGCCTCCCGCGGCCGTGGTTCGCAGGCCGGCGAACCGAACCAGGGTTTTGCTGGTCATCCTGGGCGGGGGCCTGGTCGTAGCGTTGGTGGCGGCGGGGGCCTGGCTGCACTACCGCAATCGCATCTCGAGCGACGATGCGCAGGTAGATGGCGATATCTATCCGATATCCGCCAAGGTCTTCGGCAGCGTGCAGGAGGTGCCGGTGAAAGACAACCAGCCGGTAAAAGCCGGGGACGTGCTCGTGCGCATCGACCCGCGCGATCTCACGGCCAGGGTCGATCAGGAGAAGGCCGCGCTGGCCCTCGCGGAGAGCCAGGCGAAAGCCGCCAACGTCACCGTGCCCATGACCCGCGAGACTACGCACAGCGGCACGTCCGGAGCGTCCGCGGGCCTGAACGCCGCTGATGCGCAGGCGGCGCAGGCGGATGCGGGGGTCGCGCAAGCCACCACGGACGTGGCCGTCGCCCATTCCAATTTAGGGGCCGCGGAAGCCAATAACGAAAAAGCGCAGGCGGACCTGGCGCGCATGCGCCCGCTGGTGGCGAAGGCCGAGATCTCACAGCAGCAATTCGATGCGTACACGGCGGCCGCCAAAGTAGCCGAGGCGCAATTGAAGGCGGCCCAGGATCGGGTGCGGTTCTCGGAGCAGGGAGTCACGACCGCGCGGGCCGTGGCGGAAGCGGCGCGCGCCCGCATCCAGCAGATGCAGGCGCAGGTGGCGCAATCCACGGCTGGCGAGCGGCAGGTGCTGGTGAGCACGGCGCAGGCCGTATCGGCCGCCGCTCGCATTCAGGAAGCTCGCTCGAATCTGGCGGCCGCGGAGTTGAATCTGGGCTATACCATCATCGTGGCGCCCAGCGATGGCGTGGTGACCAAGAAAACGGTTGAGCCCGGCCAGATCGTACAGCCCGGCCAAGCCCTCATGGCGATTATTCCATTGAAGGGCGTCTGGGTGACGGCCAATTTCAAAGAGACGCAGTTGGCGAACGTGTACGCCGGTCAGGCGGCCGAAGTCGACGTGGACATGTACGGCCGCACCATCAAGGGGAGAGTGGATTCCATCGCCGGAGGCACGGGCGCGCGTTTGAGCCTGCTGCCCCCGGAAAATGCCACGGGTAACTACGTGAAGGTCGTCGAGCGGATTCCGGTAAAGATCGTTTTCGACTCGCTGCCGGATGGCGTGATCCTGCGTCCCGGCATGAACGTGGACGCCACCATCCTCACCAAGTAGGCGAGACATTCACCATGGAAAACGCCAATAATACGGGTGTCACTATCAATCCGTGGATTATCGCCTTGACGGTGATGCTGGCGACGTTCATGGAAGTGCTGGATACCAGCGTCGCCAACGTGGCCTTGCCGCATATCGCGGGCAGCCTCTCGTCCTCCGTGGACGAGGCCACCTGGGTGCTGACATCGTACCTGGTTTCGAATGCCATCGTCCTGCCGCTCAGCGGATGGTTCTCCTCCCTGATCGGCCGCAAGCGTTTCTATATGACGTGCGTCGCCTTGTTCACGATCAGCTCCATGTTGTGCGGGCTGGCGCCCAGCCTGACAATCCTGATCCTGTGCCGCATCATGCAAGGCGTCGGCGGCGGCGCGCTGCAGCCCATCTCGCAAGCCATCCTGGTGGAGAGCTTCCCGCGGCATAAGCAGGGCATGGCGATGGCGGTTTATGGCATGGGCGTCGTGGTGGCGCCGGTGATCGGCCCGACCCTGGGCGGCTGGATTACCGACAACTATAGCTGGCGCTGGATCTTCCTGATCAACATTCCGGTCGGCGCGTTGTCGCTGACGCTCACCTCGCTGCTGATTTCGGATCCGGTCTACCTGGTGCGGCGGGCCTGGAAAGGCATGCGGGTGGACTACATGGGGCTGGGTCTTTTGAGCCTGGGTTTGGCCTTCCTCGAGATCACGCTGGACGATGGGCAAAAGAACGACTGGTTCGGATCGAATTTCATTGTGACGACGGCCGTGCTCGCGATCGTCGGGCTGGTCGGGGTGGTGGTCTGGGAACTGCGGCAGAAGGAGCCGGTGGTAGATTTTCGCATGCTGCAAAATCGCAATTTCATGCTCTCCACCGCGACCATGTTTTTATTGGGATTCGTACTGTATGCCAGCACCATGCTGCTGCCGGTTTTCCTGCAAACGCTGCTGGGCTATACGGCCATGCGCAGCGGGCTGGTGCTCTCCCCGGGCGGATTGGTGATCGCATTTTCCATGCCGCTGGTCGGCTTTCTGTTGTCGAAGATCGAAGCCCGCTGGCTGGTTATTTTCGGCCTGTGCCTCTCGGCGTTCGGGCTGTTCAAGATGGCGCATTTCGACCTGGATATCGATTACCGCACGGCCATGATGGCGCGCATCGTGCAGAGCGCGGGTTTGGGATTCCTTTTCGTGCCGATCAATACCATGGCGTTCGCTACCGTGCCGAGGGAGAAAATGGGCAGCGCCACGGGCCTCATCAACCTGGCGCGCAATATCGGCGGCAGCTCGGGGATCGCCATCGTGACCACCATATTGGCGCGCCGCACGCAATTTCACCAGCACCGGCTGGTGGCGCACATGACGCCCTTCGATCCCAGCTATACGCAGGCGCTGGCGGGGACGGCCCACATGTTGGCCACGCAGGGCTCCAGCGCGGCGCAGGCTATGGCCCAGGCGCAGGGCATGATGTATGGCATGCTGCAGCGGCAGTCGTCGATGCTGGCGTTTGTGGATAGCTTCTGGGTGCTGGGGGTCGTCTTTCTGGCGGTGATTCCGTTGATGTTCTTCATCCGCAAAGTGGGGCCGCACAAAGGTCCCATCGTGATGGAGTAGGTTGTCCCAGGCGGCGAGGCATGCTCTACAGCATGAAGCAGCGCGAATCGGCGATGCCGGCGTTTGGGGACGGGTTCTGGGTCCGGGGAATCACTTTCCTGGCCGTTATCCCGCGGATGTTTTTGCTCAAGAAGTTAGGGCCGAACGAAGGGCCCATCGTGGTGGAGTGACCCTACTTCCGGCTGTCTTGAGCCAATAGATACTGGAGGGCCGTGCGGACGGCTCCCTTCAACGGAGGCAGGTCACGCTCCACCATCAGCCAATATGCGCGGGCCGCTGATTCATCGGAATCCGGCGGCCGTCGCCCCGAGCGGTAGACCCGAACACAAAAAGACGCACCACACCCGCCGCCCTTAGTTCCGGCTCATGGCTGCGCAGCCTGGCAATGACGTAATCGCAGTCCATGCTACTGTTGCGAATATCGATCCCTCATCCGATCCCTCATCCGATCCCTCATCCTACCAAACGACCCCGCCATCTGATAGCATGAATGCCGAATGCATCCGCGCACCATATATCAGGTCCTCGAAGAATCCGCGGCACAGTTTGGCGATGCCCCAGCCCTGCGGCAGCCCATCACCAAAAACGGGCAACGCGAGTATCTCACTTACTCGTGGAATCAATACAAAACCGCTGCCCAGGAAATCGCCGCCGGCCTGCGCTCCATCGGCATCCGCAAAGGCGACGTGGTGGCGCTCGATTCGGAGACCCGCCTGGAGTTCTATCTGGCCGATCAGGGCATCCTGGCGGCCGGTAGCATCGCCGCCGCGCTCTACCCCAGCTATCCGGCCGCCGACATTGTCTGCACCATCCAGAGATGCGGGGCCAAGGCCCTGTTCGTGGAAGATCTCAAGACTTTGTACGCCTTGCGCGCGGCCCCGGATATGCCCCGCATACTCCTAACCGGCGAAGCGGAGGGCGCGCTGTCGCTCGACCAGTTACGCGCGCGCGGACGCCTGGCCCTGGCGGAAGACGCGGACTATATGGCCCGCCTGAAGGCCGAAGTCACGCCCCCCGATCCCGCCATTCTTTATCTCACTTCCGGCGCCACCGGGGAACCCAAAATGGCCATGGTCACGCACGCCGCCGTGGTCGCCAACATGGACATGGCGCCCGTGCGCTGGCCTATCGGACCGAAAGATTCCACGGTCGCGTTCCTGCCTTCGGCGCACATCGCGCAGCGCGTTGTCATGGAAATGCTCACGTTGCGCCAGGGCACTCCGGTGAACTTCGCGGAGAGCCTGCTCAAACTGCCGCAGGAGATCCGGACCGTGCAGCCCACGATGATGCTGGCGCCACCGCGCATGTGGGAGCGTATCTACTCGACCATCTGCACCGAACTGCGTAAGCGTCCGGCCGTGGCCCGCAAGGCGTTCTATGGCGCGTTGGGCATGGCGCTGGCCGCCGCCAACTACAAGCACCAGGGAAAACCTGTGCCCGCCCGCATCCGCCTTCCGCTGAAGGTTGCCGACAAGCTCTTCTTTTCCAAAGTGCGGGAGCGGCTCGGCGGACGCCTGGTCCTGGCGTGTTCCGGCGCGGCGCCCCTAAGCAAGGAACTGGCCGAATTCTATGAGGCGATCGGGATGCCCCTGATCGAAGGCTACGGGCTGACGGAAGGAGGCGTCGCCACGCTGAATCCACTCGATCAGCCCAAGGCCGGCAGCATCGGCACGGCTCTGCCCGGCGTCGAATTGCGCATCGCCGAACAGGACAGCGAGTTGCTCATGAAGAGCCCCTGCCTGTTTTCCGGCTATGTGGGCGATCCCGAAACCACCGCCGAAGTGCTACGCGATGGCTGGCTGCACACCGGCGACATTGCGTTTATCGACGATGAGGGTTTCGTTTTCATTACCGGCCGCAAGAAGGAACTGATCGTCTCCTCCACCGGCAAGAAGATCCATCCCTCGCGCGTGGAAAGCCTGTTTAAGTTCGAGCCGCTCATCAGCCAGATCATGCTGGTCGGCGACCGTCTGCCGTTCCTTACAGCGCTGTTCACCATCAATCCCGCAATCGCCGAAACGCTGAAAGGGATGGATGCGTTGAAGGGCCACACCACCGCCGAGATGGCTGCCGCCGAGCCCGTACAGAAAGAGATCCAGAAGGTGGTGTCGCGGGTGAACAAGCAACTGGCGCCTTTCGAGCAGATCCGCCGCTACCGCGTGCTGGGCCGCGATTTCAGCATCGAAGACGGAGAGTTGACGGCCACCATGAAAGTGCGCCGCGCGCGCGTGATGGAGAACTTCAAGGAGAGCATCGAAGAATTATACGCCGGCAAGGAAATGTAAATCCTTGGGCGGCGGGATCTATCGCGCGCGGCGTTTTGGCGCCGTACCGTCCTCATTTAAAAAACCGCCTGGAACACCCTGCCCATGGAGGGCTGCCGCTGATAGTACGCTCTGGTCGTGCCGTAGAGTTTGCCGCCGCTTTCGATCAGACTATCGGGCGTATCCACGGTGAAGTTCCAGACCGTGGTTTGGCTCCAAAAGCCACCGCCGGCCGTGGGCGGCTTTAATGCGAAGATCGAGCCGTTCCCCTTCGGACCAGACTCAGTCAGGCCGAGTAGTTCGCCGCCGTTGAGCGCTACCAGGAGCAGTGGGACGTAACCCTGCGAACCGTCAAACGCCTCAATTACCGCATAGGTCCAAGCGCCGCCCGCGGCCGTTGGCGGCGTCAAGCTGTACACCACACCGCAACCAAGACCCGCATAGGGCGCGCAAGAGAGGTCTCCTCCGTCGGAGGTACCGCCATAGAGAGTTCCATTGGGGCCGGACACAAGATTGGTGCTTGGGTAGTAACCGTTGGCCGGATCCGCATAGGCGAAACCGTAGAGGAGTTCCTCGCTCCATGCTCCGCCCGCGGATTTTGGGGGCTTTAACTGGAACACTGCGCCATCTCCCGCCGGCCCGCCTCTTTCGGTGGCGCCATATAACGCGCCATCCTTGCCTAAGATGACACCATTCATCGGATTCGTCGCGTCCGTGCCACCCTGGAAGCTATACAGCACCCGATAACTCCAAGCGCCGCCGGCGCCGGGCGGTGTCAACCGAAAGACGACGCCACAGCCCTGTCCGCTGCAAGGCGCGCCACCGCCAGGCGCCGCGCCGTACAGCGCACCGTTCTTGTCTATCGCCAAAGCGCCGTACGCACCGCCGCCATCGGCAGCGCCCGTGAAGGCGTATAGCACATTCTCCGTCCATCCACCGCCGGATTCCGAGGATGGTGGCGTCAACTGGAACACCACGCCGCAACCGGTGGAACAGACCGCGGTCGGAGTCCCACCCATAGCCGATCCGTAGAGGTTGCCTTGCCCGTCCATCGTCAGGCCGGGGTTAGGAATCGTGCCGCCCGCACCACCCGTAAAAGTGTAGATCGCGGTCTCGGTCCACACGCCGCCGGTTTCGGCAGGCGGCGTTAGATGGAACACCTCGCCCATCTGCGCGCCCGAGGTCATCGTGCCGTAGAATCCGCCATTCCCATCGCTGAGCACAGAGTTGGGAACCAGCGCGTCCGGACCGCTGGCCGACTGGTAAATCGTAGTTAACCTGGCCGCTCCCTGGGAATTACAGACCACCGCGGCCTGCATAATAATCGCCCCCACGCTGATCTTGGCGATTCGCATGCGAACCCTCCTGCTTTTCGGATGCTAACATGCGAGGACGCCGCCTTCAAGGCGAATCGCGACCAGAGGGTACTAATCCCGCAGGACGCTCCGCCGGTGGAACAGCAACGCGGCCAGCAGAAAGAAAACCACCGCCCAATCCAGGCCGTAAGCCAACGCGGTCAGATGGTCGAGCGCGGATGTCTGTTTCAGGGAGGCTTCCGTAAGGGTGAGAAAGCGGGTCTCCGAAAGCAGGTTCGGCGAAGGCAGCACGGCAAAAAGTGCCGAGCGAAGCCAATCCGGCAGGAACCACACGGGATGACCCGGCACCACGATGGACTCGAGCACCATAATCACCAGCATGATGGCGAACGAAATGACCGGATGCAGCACCGTGGCCAGCAGCATGGCGAGGCCGCTATACAGCGCGTAGCGCACCAGCGGGTACACGATCAGGAGCCAGGGGGCCGGATGAATGTGCCCGCCTCCGATGGCGGCCAGCAGATAGCTCAGGGCCAGCATCATCGCCACGTAGCAGCCCATCAATAGTTGGACCCCTAGAAACTTGCCCAGCAGGAACTCCCGGCGTTCGATGGGCCGCGCCAGCACGGCCAGGATCGTCCCACTCCGGATATCGCTCCAGACGGCATCCGCGGCGGCCCACGCCGCCAATAAGCTGCCGAAGCCGCTGAGCAACGACATGATGCCGCCGATCATGCCCGGCGCCATACTCTCGGTGTGCGGAAGGCCCGGCGCTCCGGACTGCGATCTCATCACCATCAGAGGCGTCATCATCAACAGCACCACGATGGCAAACAGGGCCAGGAAGAGTATCATCAGCTTGTTGCGCAAGAAGCCGGAAAACGTCAGCAGGGCTATCGCGCGGATTCTCATTGGGGCTTCTCCGCGTCGCTTACCACCTTGAGGAACAGGTCCTCCAGGCTGCTCTTCACCGGATACATAGCGGTGACATCGCAGCCCGCGGCCCAGAGTCTCTCGACAGCCTCGCGTTTCAAAGCCGGATCGGCCAGGATGCGTATGCCTTGCGGGCCGCGCTCGATAGCCGCGCCGTGCTCCGACAGAAATCCTTCCATCTCTTCGGGCAGTTGGTCCACGTGGATCGCCACGCGTCCGCCGCGGCCGAGCAATTCGGCCAGCGGACCCTCCCGCACGAGTTTGCCGCGGTCGATGATGATCACCTGACCGGCGAATTGTTCCAGCTCACGGAGATTATGGGAGCTCAGAAACACGGTCTTCCCCAGCGATTGGAGCGCCAGCAGGATTTCGCGGACGTCCCGGCGTCCGGCTGGATCGAGGCCGGAGGTGGGCTCGTCCAGCACCAGCAATTGCGGATCGTTCAACAGCGCCTGCGCGATCCCCAGGCGTTGCACCATGCCGCGCGAGTACTTGCCGATGCGCAGCTCTTCGTAACCGCAAAGTTGCACCTTGGCGATCAACTCCGGAATGCGCCGGCCGGCGATCGCCGTATCCATGCCCGCCAGCGCGGCGTGGAACCGCAGCAGCTTGGGCGCGGTCAGAAAGGGATGAAAAGCGAAATTCTCCGGAACGAAGCCGATCCGGCTTTTGGCTCGCACGTCGCCCGGCGGATAGCCCAGCACGCTCACGTCGCCGGAATCGGCGAAGAGAAATCCCATCAGCGCGTTGATGCAGGTGGTCTTCCCTGCGCCGTTCGGCCCTAGAAACGCGCAGACCTCTCCCGCCGCGACTTCAAACGAGACGTCCGCCAACGCCGTGACGCCATCGTTGGAGAACCGGCTGTGGTAGTACTTGGTCACGTGGCGGAATTCAATGGCTGGGGGCATTCGGCGCTCCTTGCATGGGGAAGTTATTGGGCATGCCCACCTGCCCGTCGAGGTGCATCTCCAGGCTGGAATCGAGGCCCACCTGTGCGTATGCGACTTTGCCCTCCACGTCGATCACCATCAGCGTCGGAATGGCTCTCACCTGGTAAGCATCGGCGGCGGCGTGCGCGCTATCCAGCAGGACTGGAAACGGCATCTTGAGTTCGGTCGCCGCGGTTTCGGCCGCCTCGCGGTCGTCATCCAGGCTGATGGCCAGGATCTCAAAATCGGTTTTGGCCTGCGCTCTCTTCTGGTAGAAATCGCGCAGGACGGGCATCTCCATGCGGCATGGACCGCACCAGCTCGCCCAGAACGTGACGATCAGGGCTTTCTTGCCGCGGAAGTCCGCGATGGACACGTGCCGGCCATCGAGCGCCGTCAGCGTGATCCCGGGCGCCGGTTTGTGCAACATCTCGACGGTCTTATCGTTGCTCGCGATGCGGGTGTCCAACAGCTTGGCCCGCCAGGTGATCAAGATCGTGAAGAGGGCCAGCGCCGCCAACGCGGCAGTCGTGCCGGCCGACGGTTTCGTGACTGGGGCGGTCGCCACCGAGGTAGCCTGTAGGTGGATTATACCAGCCGGATTTCGTACCTAATCCACGCCGAAAGCAAGCAGCACATTCCCGGGCATGCCGCCCAATGCTCCATATCCCGAATTCACGAACAGCATGCCTCCGGCGGCCACCGGCCCGGATGCGCTCATCGATCCGCCCTTGGCTTTCACGCCGTTCACCGTCGTGAAATCGCGCAGGGTGTCGAAGTCCCAGATCACCGCGCCGTCCGCCGTGTTGTAGGCCCGCAGATGGCCGTCCATAGACCCGGAGAAGACCACGCCGGGAATCAGCGTGGCCGGCGCCATTTGCGCGGGAGTGCAGCCCAGCGTCCCCATGCACTTGGGCTCCATGGGCGCCGCGTACCAGGCTTTCTCGCCCGTAGCGATGCGCAACGCGAACAGGCCTCCACCCAACTTGGGATCGCCGCCTTCCGTGGGCCCGCGCAGGGTGTAATCGGAAAGCGGCACGTAAACCTTCTCCCCGTCCGCGGCGGGACCGAACATGATGCCGCCGAGGACACCGCCCTTGCCGAGGCGCCGCTCCCACTCGACCGCGCCCTTGTCGTCCGGGTCGAGCGCCCACATCACGCCGGATTTCTGCCCGACCAGCAACCGCCTCTCGCCGCCGCCGAGCGAAACCAATATGGGGGACGCGCCAATGTCGGTATCCTCGCCCGGTTTATCCGGGCAATTCACCTGGCCGGGAAGAACGCACCCGACGTTCCAATGGTCCGCGGGCGTCAGTTGCTTCGACCAGAGGATCTTGCCGGTTTCCATGTCGAACGCGAGCACGGCGTCGCTGGCCGTGGTCTCCGGTCCGGAGTGTTCATTGCCTGTTCCCACATACAGGACTTTGCGCTTGGCATCCACCGTCGGCGCGGACCAGATCGAAACCCCCGACGGCCCCATCATCTGCGTGCCGGCGGAGTTCAGGCGGGTAGGCTTCGGCTCCGGAATCGTGTAGGTCTTCCAGAGGCGCTCGCCATTGCGGGCGTCCAGCGCCACCAGGCTGCCGCGCGCCGTGCAGCACTTGTATTTCGGGTCGCCGGCGGCCACGAATTCCTCCGCGCCGGTCGATACAGGCACATACAGCCGTCCTTCATAGAGTACCGGGCTGCCGGTGATGTGCGAGAAGGGATGTTCGTCCACGCGCGTCTTCCAAAGCAGCTTGCCGGTATCCGCGTCCACCGCGTAGGCGGTAGACTGGGCATCGCCGAAGTACACGGCGTGGTGGCCTTCGCCTCCGTACGGTGCCACCTCGATGGCGGTGCGCACGCCCTGCGCCGCCTTGAAAGTCCAGTAGGTGCAGCCGGTGTGGGCGTCCAGGGCGTATACTGTGCCGCCGGCACTCCCCACAAACAGGCGCCCATCGGCGACGCTCGGCTGCCCCAGCGCCGACGTTGCGCCCGGAAATCCGAATGCCCACTTCACCTTCAGCTTGCCGACCTGGGCGCGGTCCAGGCCCGCGGCCGCCGTAGTTTGCAGGCGGCTATTCTCCGGATCGACGCTCCAGCCATGCCAGCCGCGCAAATCTTTCAAGGGCGCGGGGGCCGACGGACAGCGCCCGCCGCTCACCTCCTCCGGCTCCTTCGAGCCGAGATAAGCCGCGATCATCATGCGTTGCATCACCGGCAGCGAACCGGCCACCAGGATCATCTTGCCGGTCGTCAGGGCATCGAAGATCATGGTGCGCGACATTTGCCGGAGCGCCTCGGGAGTGGGCGCGTGCGTCGCACTTCCCGCCTTATGACAACCGGCGCAGTTCTTTTCGAAAAGCTCCGCGCCGCTTTGGGCCTTCGCCTGGGCGAGAACCAGCCAGGCGGCCAGCAGGATTCCCGTAAAATTTTTCATCGCTTGATCCTACGTTTGCGGTAACATTCTTGTCAAATGGAGTCAATTCTGGAACTGCGCGACCTGGTGAAGCATTTCCCTAACCATCGCGCCGTCAACGGCATTTCGCTGAAGATTCCGCGGGGCGGATTCTACTCGCTACTGGGCCCTTCGGGCTGCGGCAAAACCACCACGCTGCGCCTGATCGCCGGCTTCGAGTCGCCCACTTCGGGCGAAGTCCTGCTGGATGGCGCGGTAGTTAACGAACAGAAACCTTACCAGCGAAACGTCAGCACCGTTTTCCAGAATTACGCCCTGTTCCCGCACCTGACCGCCGCGGAGAATGTCGCCTTCGGGCTGAAGCGCAAGAACCAGCCGGAAATCGAGCGAAAGGTGCGGGAGGCGCTGGAGTTGGTGCGCCTGACGGGCAAGGAATCGCGCCATCCGGCGCACCTTTCCGGCGGTGAGCGGCAGCGCGTCGCCCTGGCCCGGTCGCTGGTGCTGCAGCCGGACGTGCTGCTGCTCGACGAGCCGCTGGCCGCGCTCGATCCTAAGCTGCGCAAGCAGATGCGCCTCGAGCTGAAAGAAATGCAGCGCCGCGTTGGGATCACCTTTCTGCTGGTTACCCATGATCAGGAAGAGGCGCTTTCCATGTCCGATCAATTGGCGGTGATGAACAACGGCGCCATCGAGCAGGTGGGCACGCCGCAAGATGTCTACCTGCGCCCGCGCACGCGTTTCGTGGCCGGATTTCTGGGGGCAGTCAACTGGATCGACGGCATCGGCTTGCGTCCGGAAGTCACGCGCATCTCGCGCGGATTGCCGGCGAACGGTGCGCGCTTCCGCCCCGCCACCGTGACCGGTTCGGTGTTTCTGGGTAACTGCGTGCACGTGCTGGCGCGCCTCGAAAGCGGCGAAGACGCGGTCGCCGAAATCCCGCGTAACAATGGCGCCTACCAGGCGGGCGAGTCCGTACACTTCTGCTGGAATCCGTCCGACGAGATGATCCTTCCATGACCGCGGCTTCCGGCTGGGAGCGCTTGCGCGCATGGTTTCTGCTGCCCGCCTGGATCTGGATGGCGGTATTGTTCGCCGCGCCGTTCGCCATCGTGATCGTTTACAGCCTGCTGACGCGCGGCGCGTACGGCGGGCTGGGCCTTCCCTGGACCCTGGAGAATTTCGCGCGGCTGCTCGATCCCCTGTACCTGGGCATCGTCCTGCGGTCATTCGTCATGGCGGCCGCCACGACGGTCATTTGCCTGCTGCTGGGTTTCCCCCTGGCGCTGTTTATTTCGCGCGCGGGCGGGCGCAAGAATATCTATCTGCAGCTCGTTATCCTGCCTTTCTGGACCAGTTTCCTGGTGCGGATTTACGCCTGGATGTTCCTGCTGCGCGACACCGGATTGATCAATACGGCGCTCCAGCATCTTGGGCTGATTCACGATCCGCTGCCGCTGCTGTATAACAATGGCGCGGTGCTGCTGGGCCTGGTGTACGGCTATCTGCCGTTCATGGTGCTGCCGGTGTATGCCACCCTGGAGCGCCTGGATCCGGCTCTGGTGGAAGCCGCCGCCGACCTGGGCGCGAAGCCTTGGCCTACGCTGCTGCACGTGATCCTGCCGCTCTCCGTGCCCGGGATTCGGGCGGGCAGCATTCTGGTCTTCATCCCCGCGCTGGGCGCTTACCTGACGCCCGATTTGCTGGGCGGCGGCCGCACCGTACTGATCGGCAACCTGGTCGAGAACCAGTTCACCAACGCGCGCGACTGGCCCTTCGGCGCGGCCCTCTCGGTGGGACTGATGGCCCTGGTGGGAGTGCTGGTGCTGCTGATGCTGCGCAGCGAGCGGGAGGGGTTGGTATGAAGCGCTGGCTCGGCTTATACGCCGCCCTGGTCTATCTCTTCTTACATCTGCCCCTGGTGATCCTGGCGGCGTTCAGTTTCAATTCGTCGCGATTCACGGTTTGGCAGGGTTTTTCGCTGCACTGGTATCGCGCGATTTTTCAGGATCGGCAGCTTGGCGAATCCGCCTGGAACAGCGTGATCATCGCGGTGGTGGCCACCATTTTTTCCACGATTGCCGGCACGCTCTGCGCTTACGGCCTGTGGAAACGCGGCTCCGCGCTGCTTTCCGGATCGCTCTACCTCTCGCTGGTCACGCCCGAGATCGTGATGGGGATCTCGCTGCTGGCGCTGTTTCAGTGGTCGTTCCGGTGGCTGCACTGGCGGCTGGGATTGCACACCGTGATCCTGGCGCATGTGGCGTTTTCGATCGCCTACGTGGTGATCGTGATCGCGGCGCGCCTGCGCACGTTCAGTCCCGCGCTGGAAGAAGCCGCGCTGGACCTGGGCGCCACCGAATGGCAGGCATTCCGCTTCGTTACCTTGCCGGCGTTGCTGCCCGGCATCGTGGCCGCCGCGCTGCTGGCGCTGACGGTTTCCTTCGACGACTACGTGATCACCAGCATGGTGGCGGGCGTGGATTCCGAAACGCTGCCGATGGTGATTTACGCCATGGCGCGCCGCGGCGCCAGTCCCGTGATCAATGCTATTTCGGCCTTGATCGTAGTGGTTTTCGGCGCGCTCGTCCTGATCTCCGAACGGATGCGCGAAGCATGAGGCGTGTGGTGAACCGGCGAATCTTCCTGATGAGCGCGGCCGGACTGGCCGGATGCGCGCGCGGGCGGCCGCGGCTGAATGTTTACAACTGGTCGAACTACGTGGCGCCGGATACGATCGCCAACTTCGAACGTGAGTTCGGAGTGCACGTGCGCTATGCCACTTACGAGAGCAACGAAGAGATGCTGGCGAAAGTGCTCGGCGGCAACTCCGGTTGGGATGTGGTCTTTCCCAGCCACAACCGCATCCCTCCGATGCGCCAGTATGGTCTGCTGGCGCCGCTCGATCACGCGCGTCTCCCCAACCTGCCGAACCTGGAGCCGCGCTTCCAGAGTCCGCCCTGGGACCCGCGCCTGGAGCATTGCGTCCCGTACATGTGGGGAGCTACCGGGATTGCCTACAATCGATCGGCCGCTCCCCCGCCGGACGCCTGGGCCGACCTGTGGAACATCCGCTTCAAAGGCCGTCTGACTATGCTGGACGATCCGGAAGAAGTGCTGGGCGCTTGCCTGCTGAAACTACGCCTCCCGTACAACTCCACCGGCGAGCGAAGCCTGCGCCTCGCCGAGCGCGAGGCCATCGCCCAGAAGCCCTTGTTGCGCGCTTACCTGAACGCCGAATATCGCGACCAGATGGTGGCGGGCGATATCCTGGTGGCGCACTCCTGGGCGACCACCGCGCAACAAGCCATTGACGCCGCTCCGCAGCTTGCTTTTGCGTATCCCACTGAAGGCTTCCCGCTGTACGGCGATAATGCGGTGGTGCTGCGCGAGAGCGGCCGCGCGGAACTGGCTCACGAGTTCATCAACTACCTGTTGCGCGCGCCGGTGGCGGCGGCCATCGTGGAAACGTCGCGCACCGCCACGGCCAACGCCGCCGCCCAGGCGCTGCTTCCCGAAGAGTTACGGCGCAATACTACGCTGTTTCCTGCAGCCGATACGCTCGCGCGCGGGCAGTGGATCGCCACCATGCCCTCCGCTACGCAGCGTTTGCGCGACAGGATGTGGACGGAGATCAAGTCGGCGTGAGCCTCTATTTGGGGTAAATATTTACCCTACCGAAGCATGGGCCTGTTCCCAGCACGGCAAACGAGTATATTAATCGAAGGTGCCCCATTCATTCCGCATTTCGATTTTCGCCCTTCTCCTCCCCCTCGCCGCACTGCGCGGCCAGTGTACACTGCCGCCCGCGCCGGGAGCAGGCACTCCCGATACCACCTTCGACCAGTTCTTCATCCAGAACGGGCCGGGCTGGACCGGCGCCGACGGCACGTATTCGCTGCTCCTGCCGAACGGGCAGGATCTTTGGATCTGGTCGGATTCCTACATCGGCACTGTGAATCCCCAAACGCGCCTGCGCTCCAGCGACTTGTTCCAGGCACATAATTCCCTCACCATTCAGGATCCGTCCACCAACACGCTCTCCACGGTGGGCTATCCGCCAAGCACCAGTTCTTACTTTGCCCCATCCAATTCGCAGGACTGGTTCTGGCCCGGCGACGGCATCGCGATCCAAACCTCACCCGGCGTCTACTCGATCGAGGTGCTCCTGCTGGAGTGGACCGGCGTTTTTCAATTCGTGGGGAATTCGGTGGCGACTCTGGCATACCCCAGCATGAAACTGGAATCCATCAAACCCATTGCTCTACCGGATCTGAGCATCGAGTGGGGCACCCGCCTTTTCAAGGAAGGCGCATACTACTATCTGTACGGAATCATGGACCCGGGCACCGCGAACAAGCTGCCATACGTCGCGCGCTTCTCGAAATTGACAGCCCTCACCGATCCCACCCAGTGGCAATATTGGAATGCAACCAGCCGCACATGGGTGTCCGGCCAATCGAACGCCACGCCTATGGCCGGGGTGCCCGCGATCACCAACGAGTACAGCGTACACCGGCTGAGCGCCGCGACCGGGCCATTCTATCTGATGACCGGAATGGACCCCAAAAATCCGCCGTATCCCGGCTGGAAATACGTCACCACCTATTATTCTTGTTCGCCCCAGGGCCCCTGGAGCCGCCGCACGGTGGTCTACACCACGCCCGAAACCGGCGCGCCGGGTTGCTCGGTGGGGACCCTGGACACCTATGATCCGAAGGCGCATCCCGAGTTTCCTTCGTCCGCGGGTATCCTGGTTTCCTACAACGTGAACGCCACCAATTCAGCCGATCTGGTGTGCGCCAACGACTACAAACCCAGCTTCATTCGCGTGCCCATCGCCGGGCTGCAGCTTACCGCTCCCCAGTAACCGGACCGCTGTTTTCGGCGGCATAATCCAGTTGCTGGCGTACGTAGTCGCGCGGGTAGGCCATCGTCACGCGATCGCCCTTCAAACTGAGTTGCGGATTGATGCCGGCCCAATAAACAGGGAGACTCAGCTTTGCATACCGGCTCACCACCTGGTCCCGCAGTTGGGGATCGAAATGCACCCCGTAGCGGTCCACCAGCGCCTTGATGGCATCGTAGTCGCCCTCCGCCTTGATGCGCATGAGTTCGGCGAGCAGAATTCCCACGCCCTGGTGCATCTTGTCATAGTCGCGCACGGCGATGTAAGTCTTGCCGCCGCGATCGAATTGCTCGATGGCGCCGGTCTTATCCATGATGTATCGCACGATCAACTGCCGGTCGCGCTGATGATCCTCTTCGATAGTGTCGCCTTTTAGAATCCGCCGAAGCTGCATCAGCGCCGCCGTGGCCGCCGAATTGTACATGGCTTTGCCCACGTCCGGGCTGGAAATCAGCCCCAACTCTTTCAATTTGGGATCGAAAACGTTCCACAGCGCCATCAGATCGGCACGCGCTTCTTCCAGCGTGGAATAGTATTCCTTCAGATAGTAGCTGGGTTCGTGCGTCAACTTCGGACTCAGCTTGCCCGACCCGTGTCCGATGACTTCGTGCAACTCCGTCATCAGATCTTCGGCTTCGTCGCCATATTTTTCGCCTAGCGCGATGACCTCCGGCGAGGGCGCGAACTCCCGCAGCGCACCCAGCCCCGCGGCGTGCTCCAGAGCATGGCTGCTGCCGGTGAACATGAAACTCTTCGAGCCGTACTTTTCGTGTACTTCGTTCTCGTTCGGCAGGTTATCGCCGATCGTGGTGACGTGGAAGTCGCCCGTTTCAATTAGCGCTTCCACCGCCTTGGCCACCGGCGGTCTCACCCCCTGCATCTTGTATTGGGCGAGCCAGGGCGCATGGTCCTCGAAATACTGCGCATTTTCGGAAAGCTTGCGCATGCGCCCGGCCAGGGCTTCGTCGGTCACCGTGACGAAACTCTGCGAACTGCCTTTGGCCCCGCGCGCATCCCGATACACTTCGATAAATCCGTTATCGAAATCCACGGCCGGATTGTCCTGCACCCAGTCGATGCCGAATTGCACCCAGTCCCGCGGGTTTCCGGTTTGAAAGAACCGAATCAGCGCGCCGATGGCCTTCGCCTGCGGGGGATCGGCATACCCGCGCGCCTTTTCGAGGGCGCTATTGGCCCGGCGCAGATATTCAGCGTAAAGGCCCGGCCGAATCTTGCCGTCCGGCGTGCCGGCGCGGTAAACCTGCTCAGCCAGTTTGCCGTCCGGCAGTTTGGCGAGCCGCGAATTCAACGGATATTGCTCATGGAAGCCCTCAATTTCCACCATGCTCAGCCCCGGAGAATAAAAGTTATTGGAACTCGCCTGCAGAATATCGAGCTGGCCGCGGGGACTCTTGGCCGTAATCATCGGCTCGAAATCCGGGTCGAAAAGGGAGGCCTGCAACGCATCGGCCTCCGCGGCCAGTCCGGGTCCCGCGGCTTTCTTGAATTCTTCGATAGTGCAATCCGGCAGGAATTTTTGCGACGTCAGCTCGTTATGATTGCCTTTGTTGGCCCAAAACAGTTTGGTGAAATCGAGGATCTTCTTCATGGCGTCCGGCGGCACTTCCCGCGGGTGCGCGACGATCGCTTCGAGCAGACGTTTCTGGCGCAGGCCGAATCGCGATAACTGGTCGTAAACGATCGGATCGGTATCGATCGAAGCCTGGCTCAGCCAGTAAGCCAGCGCCTGTTGCCGCGGTGTGAGCTGATTGAAACTGTCCGCCGTCAATTGCACGAAGCCCGTGCTGCCGACGCGATCGGCCAGGGCGCCATCCTGCGCGGCCATCGCGGCGCAGAGAGCTAAAGATAGAAATACGCTGCGTATCAATTTGTGCCTCTAGAATTATGGTAAAGCAGATCGGGTGTGTCGTTCGTCGCCGGGCGCTACTATGTTCTCTATGAAAGCACCCTGGGCACTCCCGCCTGCACTGCTGGCTGCACTAACGGTTGCCCTGTGTCTCCCCTGCCGGGCGGCGCCGCCCGCCTGGTTGTCAATCGCCGTGATTTACGAAGTCTTCCCGCGCGATTTCTCGCCGTCGGGCGATCTCAACGGCGTGACCGCGGGCCTCGATCGCCTGCAAAAACTTGGCGTGGACGTGGTCTGGCTCATGCCTATCCATCCCATCGGCCAGGCCAAGCGCAAGGGCACCCTCGGCAGCCCGTATTCCGTCCGCGATTATTACGCCATCAATCCCGACTACGGCACCAAGGACGACCTCAAACGCCTGGTCGCCGAAGCGCATCGCCGCCGCATGCGTGTAATCATCGACATCGTCGCCAACCACACCGCCTGGGATAGCGTGATGATGCAGACTCCCGAATTCTACAAACACAATGCCGCCGGCCAGATCATTTCTCCGGTTCCCGACTGGGAAGATGTTGCCGGGCTCGACTACTCCAACCCGCGCCTGCGCGCTTACATGATCGACATGCTGCGCTATTGGATCCGCGACTTCGACCTCGACGGCTTCCGCTGCGATGCGGCCGGCATGGTGCCGGTGAGTTTCTGGGAGAGCGCCCGCTTGGAAGTGGACAAGCTCAAACCCGGCCTTCTGTGGCTCGCGGAATGGCACGACCCGGCGCTTATGGCCAAGGCCTTCGACCTGGATTATGCCTGGCCGCTGCACAGCACCCTGGCCGCAGTTTTTGCCAAGGGCACGCCGGCACGAGACCTGCGCACCGCATGGGAGGAGGAGCGCGCGCAATATCCGAAAGGCGCCCTGCACATGCGCATTTCCGACGATCACGATGAAGAGCGCGCCATCGTGCGCTTCGGCAAAGGCGGCGCGCTGGCCGCCTCCGCGTTCATGTTTACGCTGGATGGCGTGCCCCTGATTTACGAGGGCATGGAGGCAGGGGACACCACCGAATCGGGCGGCCCGCCGCTGTTCGAGAAACTGCCCGTGTTCTGGAAGATTGCCGAGCGCCGTCCCGAGTTTCCGCGCTTCTATGCCGGCATCGTCGCGCTTCGGCATGCGCACCCGGCCCTTCAGCAGGGCGAGACCGAGTGGCTGCGCAATTCAGACGATGGACGTGTCGCCACCTATCTGCGCAAAGGCGCGGACGAGGAATTCCTGGTGGCGATCAACTTCTCGAATCAGCCTTTTGTGGGGGTGGTGGATGCCGCCGCGGCGGGCTTCACGGAGATCAGCCCGGGCCTCGAAACGCCGCACCCGTCGGCGCTGCCGGCCCTAGCCCTGGATGCCTGGGGATTCCGCATTTTCAGGCGTCTTTTGCCCGTGGCGCACCGTTGAAAACCCAATTGGGGGGCGGGCAATCATGCCCGCAGCCGCTTTCAGGCGGCCAAGCCGGCTCGAAAGCCGGCTGCGGCCAGGATTGGCCGCCCTCCAAATTGAGTCTTCATCACATTTGGTGGCCCGCAGGGCCATCCTGACATGCTTCAGCGTGCCGGCGGGACTTTTAAGTCCCGCGTAGCATCGTAAACCTGGCCAGATACAAACGATAGAACAAAAACACCAGCCCCATCACCGGCAGGATCAGCAGCCCCACCTGCCATCCCGACTCGCGGCCCGCCGCCGCCATCAACCCGGCTACCGCCCCGCCCAGCAGGTAATACGGGAATGCGTACAGGTAGCATTGCTGCCAGATCGCCCGCAAAGGTTCTCCCTTCACCAGCGACAACACGCCCGATACCAGCAGCGAGTTCGCCACGAAATACACACAAGTGGCTACCGCCAGCACGATCGAAACCGGTCCCGCGTGCAGTTCGGTCCGCACCCGCTGCGCACACCCGAAGGCCAGCGTCAGGCTTACCGCGACCGCCGATACGCTGAACAGCACCTGCACCGCCGCCGGCCGGCGCTGCGCCCGCCAGAAACATTGCACCGCCACCCCAGCACAGGCCATCAGCATGGTTTCCGCCAGCGTCAGCTCCGAAATCCCCAACAGCACGAAGACGAAACCGATAGACAGCGTCCCCGTCAGTCCCGGCAGCCGCAGCTTCAAAGTAGCGGCCATCAGCGACAGCAGAAAGTACGCCAGAAAGCGAATTGTATTGTGAGACCACGGCGGATCCAGGAAGGCATAAGCCATCGCTGCGATCCCCGCCGCGCTCACCAGGGAGATATAGCCCTTTGCGGAAGCAGGCATCATGCACCTCGGTTGTGCGAAGTCAGGCCGGGAATCCGCCTTTACTGGTCGCCGTCGTCCGCGGCCATCGGCTGCAGCAATGACACCGGCAACGTCGAGGTGCCCCACACGATATTCGAGGCGTTCAACCAGGAAGCCCCGGTCCCCGCCCACAGAATCGACAGACTGTTCAAGGCCTGGCCGGTGAGCACCGAAGTGCCCCACACGATGTTGGTGCCCCAGACGATGTTGGTGCCCCATACGATGTTGGTGCCCCAAACGATATTGCTGCCCCACACAATGTTCTCGGCGAACAACAGGGTTACCTGGCCGTTGGAATTCATCACTGCCTGCGGCGAGATGGCCGGCACGTTTACCGTGTCGGAACTGGCCAGCGCGGCGGTGATATTCACCTGGCCGGACCCGATCGTGAAAATATCCGAGATGTTGTTGTAGCCGATATTGTGGACCCGGTCGAGCGCGCTGCTGTACAACGCGAAGCTCTTGTAAGCCGTCTTCATCAGCCGGGCCTTCACCTGGTCCGGGGTCAGCGACGGATACTTCTGGATCAGCAGGGCGGCGGCGCCGCTCACCACCGGCGTGGCCATGCTGGTTCCGCTCAAGCAGAAATACTCGGTGGAGTTGCCCGCCGGATTCCCCGCTTCGTAATACGAGTTGGCCGTCAGGGTGGACGCATAGGTATTGGCCAGGGTATTGTTCGGAGCCATCAGCGAAACCACGTTGTTGCCGGGAGCCACCAGGTCGGGTTTCACGATGTGATCGATGGCCGTGGGACCGTCCGAGCTATAGCTGGCGATGGTGTCGCCGGCCACGTTGGTCGAGCCGTGCGTGCTGGTGGCGCCCACGGTGATGACATAAGGATCGTTTCCCGGCGCGGCGATGGTGCCGTAAAGAGGCAGGCTGCCCTGCACGTTGCGCCCGGAATTGCCCGCCGCCACCACCACCACGATGCCCGAGCTCCAGGCGGCTTCCACGGCCTGGCACAGCGGGTCGACCGTGTAGCTTTCGTAGACCGGCTGGCCCAGCGACAGGTTGATCACCCGGATGTTGTAAGTGCTCTTCAGGCTGATGGCTTCGTCGATGGCCGCGATCACGTTGCTGTCGGTCCCCGCGCCGTTCTGGTCGAGCACCTGCAGATTGATCAGGTTGACGTTGGGGGCCACGCCGTTGAAGGTGCGGGTAAAGCCGGAACCGGTGGAATCCTTGCCATTGGCGCCGATGATGCCGGCCACGTGCGTGCCGTGCCCGTAGAGATCGGTGCCGGTCAGCCCGGTCACGAAGCTCTGGCTGTAGACGATGCGCGAGCCGCTGCCGGAGGCCGTTTTCAGATCGTCGTGCGCGTAGATGCCGCTATCGATCACGGCCACGCCCACGCCGGTGCCGTTATACCCGGCCTGCCAGGCGGCGTTGGCGCCGACGGTTTGCGTGGTGACATCCAGGCTGCCGGATACGGCGCGGTTAGGCGAGATATGCGTGACCAGTGGATTCAGTTCGAGCGCCCGGATTTCGGCCGGCGACAGGCGCAGGTGCGCGGCTTTGACGTGCCGGAAGCGGCGGATGATTTGGCGTGCGGCGAAGGCCTGCATATCGCCATCGGTAGGAATATGGTTGAATTGCACGATCACTTCGATGTCGCCGCTGCCGAGCTGCTGCTGCAGGTCGTTCGAGAGTTTCGAACCGGCCAGGGCCAGGCTGCACGCCACAAAGAGCGCGAGCACGGCCAGGCGCAGGAATTGGCGCCGCAGGCCACCCCAAACGGCATGGTCCGGGGAAGGCTGCTGTTGGCAGCCGGTAAGATCGAAACTAACTGAAGCTAGCATTTTTTGTTCTCTCCTGATGGCGCGAATTGAATCGGGGCCGGGCATCGTTTGCTTATTCACGAACTTTCATAAAGCATCGTGAATGCCATCGGAGCAATTCGCATTAAACCATTGTGAGAAAAGGAGGTATCGCGCGCCGAAGGACCACAGGCAGCGGAAATGCGACA
>JBEKIM010000044.1:0-25269 GCA_050011755.1 Bryobacteraceae bacterium
TCCGCCACAGTAAGGAGACTGCGATGGATCAATCCGGAGATGGCCGCCTTTCCCGGCGCACCTTCGCGGGGGTTGCCGGAACGGCTGCGACCTTCATGATCGTGCCGCGACACGTGTTGGGCGCGCCCTTCGTTCCGCCCAGCGATAAGATCACGCTCGCCAGCATCGGCTTGGGACGCCAGGGTCAGGCGGTCACCATAGAACTGCTGGAGCGCCCGGATGTGCAGGTGGTGGCGGTCTGCGATTGCAACCGCTTTAGCAAAGACTACGTTGAATATGGCGAGAATGATTTGCTGAAATCCGCGCGCCGCCTGTTGGGCCCGGGCTATGAAAGCTGGGGCGCGGACCTGGCGTCACCCGGCTTCACGCAATTCACGCAACAATTCCGGACCAGCCTCGGCATGGGCGGCCGCGAGCCTGCCAAGCGGCTGATCGAAGCTTACTACGGCTCGCGCAAGGGCGCCGGCTCCGGTTCCTACAATGGCTGCGCGGCTTACAACGATTACCGCGAACTGCTGCACAAAGAGAAGGATCTGGATGCCGTCTACGTGGCGACACCCGATCATTGGCACGCTCCCATCTCGCTTGCGGCCATGAAGCAGCGAAAGCACGTGCTGTGTCAGAAGCCCATGACCCATACCATCGGCGATGCACGGCGCATGGCGCAGATGGCGCGCGAAATGAAAGTGGCAACCTCGCTGCCCGTCAACAACCCGTCGAGCGAGCCCACCAGGCTCATCACGGAGTGGCTGGCGGATGGCGCAATCGGCCACGTAAGCGAGGTCCACAACTGGTCCAGCCGTCCATTCTGGCCGCAGGGCATCGCCCGGCCGCTGGAGGCGCAGCCGATTCCCGAAGGACTCGACTGGAATCTCTGGCTGGGCCCCGCCCCGGAGCGTCCATTCAATCATGCCTATCTGCCGTTCGTCTGGCGTGGCTGGCACGATTTTGGGTGCGGATCGTTCGGCGACATGGGCTGCTACAGCTTCGCCGGTGTGTTCAAGATTCTAGGGCTGACGCCGCCCGTTGGCGTGGAGGCTTGCTCCAGCGAGTCGTTTGTCGAGAGCTTCCCGAAGGCTTCCATCGTACACCTGGATTATCCAGCCGCTGGCGATCGCCCCGCCGTCCGAATGTCATGGTACGACGGCGGTCTCCGCCCCAAGCGTCCGGCGGGCTTGCGGGCGGACGATCAACACTACTTCCAGGCCGGCGAGGACAATGAAGGCATCCTGTACGTGGGTGATAAAGGGATCATCCTGGCGGGGTTCAACGGAAACAACCCGCGCGTCTATCCGGAATCGAAGAAGTATCAACCGCCGGCCCGCCAGCCACGCGGGGACCGGCCGCGGGACGTGGCCATCGATCAGTGGGTGTCGGCATGCAAGGGCAGCGGCCAGGCGCCCCTGGCAAACTTCGAAATACAGAGTCCGGTGACCGAGGCGTTCCTGCTGGGATGCATCGCGCAGCGGTTTCCAGGCGAGCGGATCGAATGGGACACGGCCAAGATGCGGATTACCAATTCGGAGAAGCTCAACGGGTATGTGGACCCGGCGGGCCGGGATTTGCCCGCCGTGGCTGCCGGGTGATCGTGGCGCCTGGCCGTTAGCTGTTCAGCCTGCTCGTGATTCTGGCGAGCATGGTACGTGGGGCCAGGCGCGTCAAAAACACCGTGAGCTTGTTACTCACGCCGGCAATGGCTACACGCTTGCCGGCCATCAGACCGTCAAATGCTACCCTCGCGACCGCGGCGGCGCTCATCACGGAGCCGCTGCGAAACAACGGTGTATCCTGATTGCCCGCGGTAGCCGCAAAACCGGTTTGAGTTGGTCCTGGAATCAGGGCGGTCACGGTCACGCCGGACGAGCGGGTCTCCTCGGCGATAGCCTCCGAAAAGGAAAGCACAAAAGCCTTGGATGCGTAGTAGACGGCCATGAACGGTCCGGGCACGTAGGCTGCGGTGGACGCCACATTCAGGATCTTGCCGTTCCGCCGCGCCAGCATGCCGGGCAGCAGCAGGCGTGTCAGGTGCGCGAGGGCCACGATGTTTACCTGGATCATGCGCGCCTCTACTTCGTAGTCCAGTTCGGCATACGCGCCGCGAGCGCCGAAGCCGGCGTTATTCACCAGCACGTCGGTGGCAACGGCCTGCTGCCGCAGCATCTCGAAAATGCGCGGGGGCGCGCTGGGATCGGACAGGTCGGCGGCGAAGACGCGGCATTGAACACCGTGCGCGCGCGCGAGTTCGGCGCTTAAGGATCGCAGCTTGGGCTCGGTGCGGGCGACCAGCACGAGATCGTGCCCATGCGCGGCGAAAAGACGCGCTAATTCTTCGCCAATTCCGCCGGAAGCGCCTGTGATCAGCACGGTAGGATTCATATATCGAATAGGCGATCAGGGTTGAGAAAACGGCACGCTCATCCGGCGCCCATCGTCCGCTCCCAGGGTGAATGCGCAGAAGCGCAAAACTTCGGCCTTCGATCGCCAGGGGAACTGGCCGGCATTGGCTAGTTTGGCGATACCGTGAACCAGGGACCAGGCGTGGTAAGCCAGTCGCTCGGCATCGCCGGCCGGCAGTTGGTTGGCGGCCTGGCACTCGCGCACGAAGCCGAGCAGCGTCTCGAAGCATCGGGCGGCGGCGGCGGCGCAGGCGGGATAGCCGGGCTTGCCCCACGGCGCGTCGAACATGGCGGCGAAGTGCTGCGGCCAGCGTAGCGCGAAGTCGACGTATGCCAGTCCGCTGCGGCGCAGGCGGTTCAGGGGCGCCGCTTTCACGCTGCCGCGGGACATGGCTCGGGTCAGGCGGTCGAAGCCATCCGCCGCAACGGCAGCCAGCAGATCGTCGCGGTCGCGAAAATGGCGGTAGGGCGCGTTGTGTGAAACTCCGGCGCGGCGGGCCGCCTCGCGCAGGGTGAAGCCGCGCGGGCCGGTCTCGGCGATTAACTCCACGGCCGCCTCCAGCAGGGCCTGCTTCAGACTGCCATGATGGTAGGGGCGCGCGGCGGGCACTTCCACATGTTACCAGAGCCATGTTGACAGCGGCAACTTTCCAGACGTACAGTGTTGCTGATGTCAACATCAACCCTGGAGCGCGATACCGTAGCGGGAAACGCGGGCGTTTCCTACCGGCAGCATCCACCTTCCGGCGAGTGGGACGCCATCGTCATCGGTACGGGCATCGGCGGACTCACTTCCGCCGCCCTGTTGGCCCGGCACGCCGGAAAGCGCGTGCTGGTGCTGGAACGTCACTACACCGCGGGCGGATTCACGCACGTGTTTCACCGGCCCGGATACGAGTGGGACGTGGGCGTGCATTATATCGGAGAAATGCGCCCCGGCCAGCCAATGCGCGCGCTCTTCGATGAGATCACCGGGGGACGCCTTACATGGAACGCGATGCCTGAGGTTTACGACCGCATCCGCATTGCGGACCGTTCTTATGATTTCGTCAGCGGGGCAGACCGCTTCACCGCACGCTTGTGCGAATACTTTCCGCGGGAAGGCGCGGCCATCGGCCGTTACGTGGCGCAGGTGCGCGACGCGGCGAAGGCCAGCCGATTGTTCTTCGCCCAGAAAGCCTTGCCTGCGCCGCTGGCCCGCCTCGCGGGACCGCTGCTGCGCCGCCGGTTCCTGGGCTACGCGCGGCGCACCACCTGGGACACACTGGCGCAACTCACCGGCGATCGCGAACTCAGGGCAGTACTCACGGGACACTGGGGCAACTACGGCCTGCCTCCGGGACAAAGCAGCTTTGGCATGCATGCGGTGATCGCCGAACATTATCTGGAGGGGGCGTTTTATCCGGTGGGCGGCGCATCGCGCATCGCGGCTGAAATCGCGCCGCTGATCGAGCGCGCGGGTGGCCAGGTCCTGGTAGGCGCCGCAGTGGCGCGAATCCTGCTGGACGGGCATCGCCGGGCCATTGGCGTCCGCATGGCGGACGGCCGGGACCTGCGGGCGCCCTTGATTCTCAGCGACGCGGGAGCCTGGAACACCTACGCGCGGCTGCTGCCGCCGGAAGCCCCCGGACGCGCCGAATCACTGGCGGAGATCGAACGTATTCCGAATTCGATGGCGCATCTATGCCTCTACGTGGGGCTGCGCCACGAGCCCGGCGAGCCTGAGTTCGGAAACACCAACCTTTGGATTTATCCCAGCGCGGACCACGACGCCAACGTGTCGCGTTATCTGGCCGATCCCGAGCAGCCTTTTCCGGGACTGTTCATTTCGTTCCCCTCGGCAAAGGACCCTGAATTTGCGCAGCGCCACCCTGGACGCGCCACTATCCAGGTGGCGGCAATGGCGCCTTATAGTTGGTTTGAGCGCTGGGCGGAAACCCGCTGGAAACGGCGCGGCGACGATTACGATGCGCTCAAAGAAAGGCTCACGGCGCGCCTGCGGAGCGAACTGGAGCGGCACGTTCCAGCTGTCCGCGGGAAGGTCGATTGCTGCGAACTCTCGACCCCGCTTTCGACCGGTCATTTCGCCAACGTGCCTCGCGGCCAGATCTACGGACCCGCCGCCACGCCGGCCCGCTTTGAAGTGCGTACCCTGAGTCCGCGGACGCCGGTCCCCGGCCTCTATTTAACCGGCGCGGATGCGGCCACGATGGGCGTAGTCGGCGCGATGGCCGGCGGAGCTCTGGCCGCCTCAGCTATCTTGCGGCGGAACGTAGTTCGATCGAGATAGCGGAGCGCGTTGCGCGAAAGGATAAACTGGTGAGGTGCTCACCCTTCTGCACCCCGATGTCCGCGGCCACGTCGCGGATCTCGCCTCCCAGTTCAGCACTGCGCAGCCCTTCCGTCACGTGGTGATCGACCGGTTCCTCGATCCGCAATTGTGCGCGGAACTGATCGCGCAATTCCCGCCTTTTGAAGCCGGCGATGCACGCAACGAACGCGGCGAAGCAGCGGGTAAGGCCGTAATCGCGGAGATCGCCCGGCTGGGCCCCGCGTTCGACCGGTTCGACCGCCTGATGCGCGATCGCGAATTCCTTTCGTTGATGGCCCGCATCACGAACATTCCGGGACTTCTCTACGACGAGGATTACATCGGCGGGGGCACGCACGAGAACCGCGACGGACAGGAACTCGACTCGCACGTGGACTTCAACTTTCACCCACGGCTGGGATGGCATCGCCGCCTGAACCTGATCGTCTTCCTGAACCCGCGATGGGAGGCAGCCTGGGGCGGCTGCCTGGAACTGCTGCGCGAGCCGTCCGCCGGCGCCGGCCGGATGGTCACACCCCTGGCGAACCGGGCTGTCATTTTCGAAACCAACGAATCGTCGTGGCATGGATTCCGCGTCATCCGGACGCCCCCGGGCCAGCGGGTCACCCGCAGGTCGCTGGCCGTCTACTTCTACAGCCACGACCGGCCGGCCGCGGAGATCGCACCTTCCCACGGAACCTATTATTATCAACGGCCGCTTCCGGGACATATCCAGCCGGGTTACACGCTGTGCGAAGAAGATGTGGCCGAGATCCGGAAGCTCTTTGCCCGGCGCGACGACCAAATCCGCTTTCTATATGAGCGGGAGCGGGAATTTACGGTTTTGATGGAGGGAATCAATAAGTGGCGCGCTTTCCGGCTGGCACGGGCGCTAACATGGCCTGCACGAGCTTTGAAGCGGGCTGTGGGCAAGTAAGTGGGACGGTAAGATGGCTGAGATCGACAAATTCCGCTTTGTATCCTCCGACTACGGCGCGGAGGTGGCCGCGATCCTGTCTCTGGATGGCAATGGCGGACGGCTGCTTCCGCTCGTGATGGATCGGTGTTCATCGGAAGCGGCTCGCGAACGGCTGAGGGCATCTTCCCCGCCCCGCCTGTTCGCCGCATCCCGCGCGCCTGAAGCGGCCATGAGCGCCCTCTATGTGTACTTCTCGTGCTTCGACGAGGCGCACAGGATTGCACAGGACATCCAAACGGCGGAAGGCAGCTACTGGCATGCCATCGCGCACCGGCAGGAGCCCGATGCGGGAAACGCCGCGTATTGGTTCCGGCGGGTGGGGCGGCATCCGATCTTTCCGGCCCTGGCGCGCGCCGCCGGCCGGCAGGGGCCCTGGGATGCGTTTGCGTTCATCGATCTGTGCGAGCAGGCGCGGCTTCAGCCTGGGTCGGAGTTGGAGGCTCGCGCGCGAGCTACCCAGCGCGCGGAATGGCAGCTTCTATTCGATTACTGCGCGCGGCCGGCGGGGGCGTAAGGCCTCTCAAAATGGCCGCGCCAAGCGCGCGCCGCAAGGTAGAATCGTCCCTATGTTGCGACGCATCGTTCCATTTCTACTGCTGGGATTCGCTTCACTTCCGGGCGCCGAACCTACCCTGCCCGTCCCGTCCAATCTCACGGCCGACGAGATTCCCGCCATTCCGGCGAGTTTGATGGAGGAATTAGCTCCGTACACGGAATTCCGCACGGCCACGCTGATCGACTGGCATCCCACCCGGCGCGAGATGCTCATCGCCACGCGCTTCGGACAAGCGCCACAAATCCATCGCGTGACGCAGCCCGGCGGCGCCCGCACGCAGCTTACGTTCTACGCCGATCGGGTGCAGGGCTTGCGTTACCGGCCCGATGGCAATTCGTTCCTGTTTTCGAAAGACATCGGCGGCGGCGAGTGGTACCAAATTTACAATTACGACACGCGCTCCGGCCACGCGACCTTGCTTACCGATGGCAAGTCGCGCAATATGGGCGCGCTCTGGTCGCGCGATGGCACGCACTTCGCCTACGCCTCCACGCGGCGTGATGGCCGCGACACCGACATCTATATCGGGGTTCCGGAGCATCCCGAGGAAGCGCGTCGCGTGGTAGACGCCGATAGCGGCGGCTGGGAGGCGGAGGATTTTTCGCCCGATGGCAAGTGGCTGGTGGTGGTGCGCGATGTATCGGCCTACGAGTCGGCTCTGATGATGGTTGATACGGCTACGGACCGCCAGACGCCGCTGACTCCGCGGACCGCGGGCGTTTCGTACCGGCATCCGCGCTTCGCGCCCGACGGCAAGACCGTGTACCTCATCACCAACCAGGACTCAGACTTCGAGCAGCTTGCCGCGCTGGATCTTGCCACGCATCACCTCACCGTTCTGCGGCCAGGCTTGAAGTGGGACGTGGCCTCGTTCGATCTGACCCGCGACGGCCGGCGCATGGCTTACATCGTGAACGAAAATGGATCGGATAGATTGCACGTAATGGATACGGCTACGCGCAAGGATCTGCCTCTGCCGAAGCTGCCGTTCGGCAGTATCGGCGATGTGCGGTGGCACGCAAACGGACACGACCTGGGCTTTACGATTACATCGGCGCACACCCCCTCGGACGTCTATTCGATCGATACCGCGGCCGGAAAGCTCGAACGCTGGACATACAGCGAAACCGGGGGACTCGACGCCTCGCAGTTCTCCGAGCCCGAGTTGATTTCCTGGAAGTCTTTCGATGGCCTGACCATCTCGGGATTTCTGTACCGCCCTCCCAAGCGGTTCGAAGGGCCGCGGCCCGTGATCGTCAATATCCACGGCGGTCCGGAGGGGCAGTTTCAGCCCGGCTATCTTGGGTCGGTAAATTATCTGCTGAATGAATTGGGAGTGGCCGTGATCTTCCCGAACGTGCGCGGTTCGACCGGCTATGGGAAGACGTTTCTGAACCTCGACAACGGGCCCAAGCGAGAGGATTCGGTGAAGGACATTGGGGCGCTGCTGGACTGGATTGGCGGCCACCCCGGCTTGGATGCCCGGCGCGTAATGGTAACCGGCGGCAGCTATGGCGGGTACATGACCCTGGCCAGCATGACGCACTACAACAATCGCTTCCGTTGCGCGGTGGACGTGGTGGGGATTTCAAACTGGATCACATTCCTGGAGCACACGGAAGCTTACAGGCGCGATCTGCGGCGCGTGGAATACGGCGACGAGCGGGATCCCGGCATGCGCGCGTTTCTTGAGTCCATTTCTCCCATCGCGCACGTGGCCAATATTACCAAACCGATGTTCATCGTGGCGGGGCGCAACGATCCGCGGGTGCCGTATACCGAAGGGCAACAGATGACGGCAGCCATTCGCGCGCACGGCTCGCCGGTGTGGTATCTGCTCGCCGCCGACGAAGGGCACGGGTTCGCCAAGAAGGGAAATCGCGATTTTCAATTCGCGGCGACGGTACTCTTCATCGGGAAATACCTGCTGGATTAGAAATCCGTGAAGTCTAGTGAGAGCGGCGGATGTGTTAAATCTGGCGGCACGCCCGCTTTGGGTCGTCAAAACCCCCGGTACCGTTCAGCATAATCCGGCAACTATCCTGGCCGATCCTTGGAACCCATCGGGTGCGCCTTAGAAAGCAGAGGGACATGTCCGCTTCGCGAACTGCGGCAAACCGGATGGATTTACCGGGACCGTCCCGCAAGCCATGATTGAACAGGCACTTTCCGGATTTCGGAGAATTCCTTTCATGGCCCGGCATTTCCTGAAATCGAGGGCCGGCTCGACCGTGGAGACAGGCCTTGCATCGCGAGTTAACCAGTTAGTTCTACGGCGCCTATTAGTACTTCAAGGCGGTCTCGAATTCAAATTCCGGCTGCCCCATACCACAGTCCGGAACGAAATCCCAAAAAACCTCAAACTATCCATTACTGTGGGGCTGATCGTTTCCCACAAGACACACTCGTACTAGGCACCCAAACTATAGGAGGCAGGGTACTTGGCAACTCCCCACCGAGCATTGACAACTGTAATAATCTCGGCGATGATACAGATTCAGCCACCGACCCGCGACTGCACGCGGAGCTCAGAAAAACACAGTTCATGTGACAGAAGGGGCCGAAGGCTGCCTTGATCCTCCTAACCAGGTCTCCAGGAATACCTAGGGTGAAAGTGACATTGAATATAAGAAATCATCAGTCGCTTGAAAGTATCTTAAGAATCCAACAGCTACGCTGTGCGGAGCCTGTTATCCCACCAACTCTACTTATGGGGCGGCAATGGCTTTAATTCGGACCAGGACTAAGGTCGTCTACTTTCGCGTCAGCGAAGCGGAATTTGAACGATACATGGCTTTTTGCCGGGCGCAAGGAGTGCGAAGCATCTCCGATCTGGCGCGGGCGGGATTGGAGATCCTGGTCGCGGAAGAACGCGGCTACACCCTTTCCGGCTTGACCGAGCGCGTGACCACGTTGAGCGGACTGATTGCGGGACTGTCCGGAACCATCCAGGGACTCACCGAAGTGGTGAGCACCAGGAAGCCCGGCGGCGCCCTTGAAGAGGAAGGTTAGGAATGCCGATGCGGGATACGCGATGGTATGCAGTGGCCGTGCGAAGCAACTTCGAACGGATCGTGGCGCAGAGCCTGCGCCAGAAAGACTACGAGATTTTCTTGCCGGCCTACACGGCGAAACGCCGCTGGTCGGACCGTATGAAAGTGGTCGAGTGCGCCCTGTTTCCCGGCTATTTATTTTGCCGCATGGATTTGCGGGAGCGCGTGCCCTTGTTGAACACGATGGGCGTAGCGTCGATCGTGGGTGTCGGCAAATGCGCCGCGTCGGTGCCTGATAGCGAGGTGGCGGCGATTCAAAGAATCGTGGCGTCGGGTCTGCCCGTAGCGCCCTCGCCATTCCTTAAGGCGGGTCAACCGGTTTACATCACTCATGGACCGCTGGCCGGCTTGGAGGGAATTGTCATTACTTCGAAGAACAGCAGCCGGCTGGTGGTATCTGTGGAGATGCTGCAGCGCTCCGTGACGGTTGAAATTGAGAGCGAATGGGCCGAGCCGGGCAAGCCGGCTTACTCCACAGGCAGGGCACGGACGGCGGCATGAAAACCACTGGATGGAACTTACACGGCTGCGAGGGTGAATCTTTGTGAGCGGTCTTCAGTTGCAACTTACGAATCCGGCGATGTCGCCGCGCTCCGTCATACGGGCGTTGTGGAAGTGGAAGGCGCTCATCGGGCTGCTCTGGGTGGCGGGCATCGTGGCGAGTACCGCCGTGCTTCTCAGCCTGCCGCGGGTATATACCTCCGACGCGCTGGTTCTGGTCGAATCGCAGAAAATTCCCGAGAACTTCGTCACCTCCACCGTACAGACGGGCCTCGAAGCGCGGCTCGACGAACTCAAACAGCAGGTGCTCAGCCGCGAGCGTTTGTGGAGCCTGATCCAGGAGTTAAACCTTTATCCCGGCCTGCGCAAGAAGAAAACCCGCGAAGAAGTTCTGGAGGCGATGCGCCACGACATTACAATCGGCCTGGAACGGGGCTGGAGCGCTAACCGGCCGGGCGCGTTCCGCGTTTCGTACAAGGCATTCTCGCCGAAAGTCGCCGCCGAGGTGGCCAACCGGGTCGGCAATTTCTTTATCACCGAAAACCTCCGCGAGCGGGAGCAGGAGGCCAACGGCACCTCGCAATTCCTCGAGAGCCAGTTGGAGGCCGCCAAGACGAACCTGCAGGAGCAGGAAGGCAAGCTCCGTGAATTCAAAATGACTTACAACGGCGAATTACCGGAGCAAGAGATTGGTATGCTGGCCGCGAACGGGCAGAACAAAGCAGAGCTCTTGGGCATCCAGGATTCGATCAGCCGCGCACAGCAGAACAAACTGATACTGGCAGGCTCGCTGACCATGGCCGAGGATAGCGTCAACCGGCTGCAGGATTTGTACCGGAGACGGGCAACCCAGGATTCATCCGCTGGTCCAATCGCCGAAACCGGGCAACCGCTTCCCTTGCAGGGACCGCGCGCCGAATTGGAACGCGTTCGTGCCAAGCTTCGCGAGCTCCGCATGCGCTATCGCGACACCTATCCGGACGTGCAGGCGCTGCTGCAGCAACAGACGGCGCTGGAGGCGGCGGTGCGGGAAGATGCGGCGGCGAATGCCGGCCCGGCGCCGGCAGCCGGCGGCACGAAGGGCACAACGGCCATTCCGGTAAACAGCGATCCGATGCTGGTAACGGAAAAGGAGAAAGTTGCCAGCCTGAAATCGCAGATCGCCCTGACGGACCGCGAAATCGCGGACCTCGAGAAAAGGCGGGAAAGAGTGCTGAGCGATGTGGGCTCCGTCCAGAGCCGCATGGACAAGCTCCCCATGCGCGAGCAGCAACTGGCCAGCCTGACCCGCGATTACGAAGCCAGCAAGGCAAACTACAAGTCGCTCCTCGACAAGAAGCTGGCGGCCGAAATGGCGGCGAACATGGAACGTTGGCAAAAGGCTGAGCGCTTCGTCATGCTGGACATGGCCCGCGTACCCGAGAAGCCGACATCGCCGAACAGGCCGGTATTTATGACCGGCGGCGTGCTGGTGTCGCTGCTATTCGCCGCGGGGATTGCGTTCTTACTGGAAACCAGGCGTAACGTATTCCTGGGCGAATGGGAACTGCCTCCCGGGACGGTAGTCGTCGGCAGGGTACCAAAGATGTTGATCGAGAACCCGCAGGTCTGAGCCATTATGTATCTTGAGTCATTCGGTCTAAAGAAGAAGCCGTTCAGCCTGACGTCGGATCCGACGATGCTCTATTTCACGGACTCCCATCGCGAGGCGCTGGCGGTGCTCTGCTACGGCCTTCTGGAACGTAAAGGGCTGATCCTGCTGCTGGGGCACGCGGGAACGGGAAAGACCACGCTGCTCGCCCGTGCGGTTCTGGGGCTGCCTCCCAGCCGGGTCCAGTTTGCATCCATCGTAAATCCCACCGTCACCTCGGCGGAGTTCATGGAGACCGTGCTGCTGGGATTCGGCATTCGGGACATTCCCGCCAGCAAGCCGCAGCGGCTCGCACGCCTGGAAAAGCATCTGCTGCAAACACAGACGGAAGGCAAGATCGCCACGCTCATCGTAGACGAAGCGCATAAGTTGACCACGGACGCTCTCGAAGAAGTCAGGCTCCTGGGCAACCTCGAGAAAAGGTCGGAGAAGCTTCTGCAGATTATTCTCGCCGGCCAGAATGAACTCGGCGCGACGATGAATCGTGAAGACTGCGTGCAGTTGAAACAGCGCGTCTCGTTGCGCGTGGCGCTGCGCCCCCTGGCGGACGCGGACGTGGGCAAATATATCGCTTGCAGATGGGCCCGCGCCGGCGGCCGGCAGCGCGCCCCGTTCTCGCCGCAGGCCGTGGAGCTGACGGCGCGTGTGTCGCAGGGTATCCCCCGGCTGATTAATGTGGTTTGCGACAACGCTCTGCTCGCCGCCTTCGGAGAGCAAAGTCAGATGGTGGAAGCCAGTCACGTGAGTCAGAGTTGCGTCGAACTCGATCTGCTTGACGGCGACTCGTCGGATGCCCTGGACGGGGAACTCCTGGCGCCGCCGGCCGGAGAGTCGGGTAAGTGGGGTATGTCGGACATTGCCGCGCGTTCACGGAACAAGATGAGCGCGGCCGGCCGCTGACCGGGGAGTGACACCATGGGCAAGATTCTAAATGCATTGAAGACCGCTAACGGCGACATCCCGGAGTTGGTGCTGCACTGCCTGGACGATGAGCGTGAGGCGCCGCAGGCGCGTCCGGCGGACACGCGGCAAGCCGGCGGCCGGCGCGCGGGGATTGCGCCGGTGCTGGAACCGATCTTCGAGAAAACGCCCGTCGTCCGGCTGCCGCAACGAGAGCCATCCCACGATAGACTGGCGCCCGCCGGGGAAGGCTGGCCGGATTCGTTTGAGATGCCGCCGGTCCCGGGTCTCCCCCACGCGGAACCAGCCGCGGCGAGGCAGGTATCCTTCCGGTTATCGGATTCGAGTCCACTCTTGTCGCCCAGACGTGAAGACCGGCGGGCCGCCGAGCAATACAGAATCATCCGCACCAGAATCTTTCACCACCTTCCGGGATCGTCGATCACGGTGATTTCCAGCCCCGGAATGGGCGATGGCAAGACAGTGACCTCGGTGAATCTCGCGGCTGCACTGGCGCACAAGAGCGAAGACAAAGTGATCCTGATCGACGCGGACTTGCGGCTTTCGAAAGTCCATGAGCGCCTGGGTATTCCGAAGGCCCCCGGGCTGGCGGAAGTGCTGGCCGGCACGTGCACGCTTGAAGACGCCATGCTGCGCGTGGAGCAACTGCCCAATTTCTACGTTCTGCCGGCAGGGCAGGCGGAAGTGAACCCCACGGAATTGCTCGACTCATCCAGTTGGCGCGCGCTGCTCGCCCGCCTTCGGGAAGAGTTTCAGCGCACCATTGTGGACTCTCCGCCCGTTGAGGCCGTGGCCGACTTCGACCTGATTGCGGCCACCTGCGATAGTGTCGTCCTGGTGGTGCGCCCCGATCACACCAGCCGGCCTGTGCTCGCGAGCGCGCTCGCCAAAGTGAAAGGCAAGCTGACCGGGGTACTCATCAACGACGTGGCGGACTGGTTCCTCTGGAAGCGTGAATCGCCGAGCTACCGCTACTATCAGGGTGGCTCGCGCACCCAGCCGGCGTCAAAGGCGGCCAAGTGAAGCGACGAGTCTGGCGGCCCCGCGCAGCTATGCAACAAATCTGGGCCCGCTTCCTGCAGGCCACCGGTTGTTTGTGGTGGGCGAAGCACCAATTGCATCGCCGGGGCGCCATCGTCGTGTTGACATTCCATCGGGTGCTAAACGATGCGGAATGCCAACGTACCTGCAGTTTAGCCGGCATCGTGATTCGCCGGCGTACATTCGAAAGCCTTGCCGGCTTCGTGGCCGGCGAGTGCCAGGCCGTGGATTTCGCGCAGGCCGGGGCGGCGTCCACAGGCAAGATGCGCATCATGTTCACCTTCGACGACGGCTGGAAGGACAATTACACGAATGCTCTGCCCATCATGCGCGCACATGGCATACCCGCGACTGTTTTTGTTTGCCCTGGATTGGTTGGGCGTACATTGCCCTTCTGGCCGGAGCTAGTAACTTCGCTGCTGACCAAGGCATCGCCGCCGGCAGCCGCCGGCGAAATCGAGTCTTTGATAGAGAATCTGAAGACCTACTCCACAGAGCGCCGCGAACAGTTCATCTCCCGCCTATGTAGACTGCATGCCCAGGACGGCGGCGGGAATGCATACGACGGCGACCAGACGGTCTCATGGGAAGACATCCGGCAGATGGATACCGAAGGCGTAAGGTTTGGATGTCACACCCATACGCATCAGATTCTGACGGCCGTGCCCGCGCGAACCGCGCGCCAGGAAATCCGCGAATCGAAAAAGGCGATCGAAGCGGCATTACACAGGCCCTGCGACTTATTCGCCTATCCCAACGGCAACACCTCGGCCGCCACACGACGGATTCTGGCCGAAGAGGGATTTACCGCCGCATTCACCACCCAGCGAGGAGCCTGGACAAACGGCTGCGATCGCCTGGCCATCCCGCGCGTGAATGTGTGCGAGGCCACGGTTGCCGGACTGTCGAGCCGGTTTTCTCCAGCGATGTTTCAATACAACGTGTTCTGGAAAGCCTGGCGCGCCAGGCACGCCGCCGAGAGTGTTCCGGCGAAACCGCGGCCGGAGCCGGTTCTTAGCCAGGCATAGCCGCAACTACCGTGACCATTCTACAGTTAATCAGCAGCCAGGGATACTATGGCGCCGAAAGCATGCTGCTGGCGCTCGCCCGGGCGTTGCCTACGCTCGGTTGCCGGAGTATCGTCGGCGTCTTCCGCGATGCGCGCTCGCCGAATGGGGAACTGGAAAAACGGGCGGCGCAGGCCGGTCTCCAGGTGGAAGCGGTGCCATGCTCCGGACGATGGGATTGGAAAACGGTGACTCATATCCGCGAGTTAGTGAAAGCGCATGGCGTGGATGTGCTGCATACCCACGGTTACAAGGCCGACATCTTCGGTTTGGCGGCGGCCTGGCCAAATCGCCTGGCCTTGGTCGCGACTTGTCATAACTGGCCCAGCCGCCTGCCGAGCATGCGCGCCTATGCCGCCATTGACCGCCTGGCCTTACGGCACTTTGACCGGGTAGCCACCGCGTCCGGCCCGGTCGCGGAGATCCTGGGTCGCTGGAAGGTTCCGTCCGACAAGTTGAAGACCATTCCCAACGGCGTCGACATGCAGCCATTGCGCGAAGCGGAACCGGCGCCGCGCACGGAGTTCGGCGGGGGCTCTGAGCGCCTGGTGGGCTTCGTGGGACGGCTGGTGCCCGACAAGGGCGGCGACATATTGTTGCGCGCGTCGCAGGCTGTGTTCGCCGTGTTCCCCAACGCGAAGCTTGTTATTGCCGGCGAAGGCCCGGCCCGCGGCGAATGGGAAGCGCTGGCCGAAAAGTTGGGTATCGCCGCAAAGGTGGTTTTCGCCGGCCGGCGGGAAGACATGCCGGCGGTCTATCGGGCGCTCGACATCGTCGTGCTGCCGTCCTTTCAGGAATGCATGCCAATGTGCCTGCTCGAAGCGCTGGCCGCCGCTAAGCCAACCGTCGCGACAACCGTAGGCGCGATCCCCAAGGTAGTGATTCCAGGCACTACGGGATTGCTTTGCGAGCCTGGAGACGTCGACGGTCTAGCGATGGCGATACTCCGGCTTCTGCGGGATCCGGAACTTGCGCGCACCTTGGGCACTAACGGACGCGCACACGTCGCGCGGCATTTCGCCGCGGAGGTGGTCGCGCAGAATTATATCGATTTATATCGGGACGTCTTGCGCGATCGTCTCCGCCAGGTGGACCTTCCGGCTGCGTGGCATCGGAGCCGTTCATGACAGCGGGGAGCGCCGTGCTGGTTACGGTCATCGTGGCCTGCCGCAATGAGAAACGGCACATTCGCGAGTTCCTGGATTCGCTGCTCGCGCAAAATATGGGCGGCATGACCTGGGAAGCGATTATTGCCGACGGCATGAGTGACGACGGTACGCGGGACATCTTAGCCGAATACAAGGCGCGCCATCCGCGGTTGCGTACCATCGACAATCCGCGCCGGGTAGTATCGCCTGGGTTGAATTCCGCCATTCGCGCGGCGCGCGGCGTCATCGTGATTCGCATGGACGCGCACACCTTCTACGCGCCCGATTATTGCCGGCGCTCGGTCACGGAGTTGCAGCGCACCGGCGCGGACAACGTGGGCGGTCCGGCCCGCACCCGCACCGAGGGGACCCGCGCCCGCGCCTTTGCCGCGGCGTACCATTCCCCGTTTTCCACCGGAGCCAGGTTCCACGACGAGAATTACGAGGGTTGGATCGATACGGTGCCATACGGCTGCTGGCGCAAGGAAACGCTGGAGCGCATCGGACTTTTCGACGAAACCCTGGTGCGGAATCAGGATGATGAGTTGAACTTGCGCTTGATCCGGAGCGGCGGGAAAATCTGGCAGAGTCCCGCGATCCTGTCGTGGTATGCTCCGCGAGCGACTCTTACAGCCCTGTTCCTTCAGTACTTTCAGTACGGTTTCTGGAAGGCTGCGGTGGTTCGCAAACACCGCATTCCGGGATCATGGCGGCACCTGGTGCCCGTGGCGTTTGTACTGACCCATATCCTGCTGTGCGCGGCGTGTATCCTCACGGCGGCCGCTTCTTCGCGCGAATTCACAATGGTCAGCCGGCTTTGGCTGGCGGTGGTCCTGGCTTATATGGCTGCCAATGTAGCTGCGTCGTTAGCCGCCGCGCGGAAGTCGGGCTGGGGCACGCTCCCCTATCTGCCGGCCGTGTTCACGGTGTATCACTTCTCCTGGGGTCTGGGGTTTCTCGCGGGTTTCCGCTGGTTCTTTGCGCCCACCGCCCAACCACTGGCGAACAAATCATTCTTCACGCGAATTTCACGCTAGCCCATAGGCAACATTTATGCGCAGGTTTGTTGACATCATCGTCGCCTTCGTGGCGCTCGTCATTTTGAGTCCGGTTCTGGTAGTGGTCGCACTCGCAGTCCGCATTTCGTCCCCCGGCAACCCCTTCTACGGAGGCTGGCGAGCCGGCCGGGGTGGCCGTAATTTCAGGATGTGGAAGGTCCGCACCATGTTTAACGGCGCGGCGAAAATGGGCCCGATCACAGGCAAGAATGATCCGCGGGTTACGCCTCTCGGCCGCATCCTACGCAAGACTAAGCTGGACGAACTGCCACAGTTCTTCAACTTGTTATTGGGCGACATGACCCTGGTCGGCCCGCGTCCGGAATCGCCCGACATCGTCGCCCTGTACACACCCAGCCAGCGCGTCGTGCTGGCCGTGAAACCGGGCGTTACCGGAAAGGTGCAACTGGATAGCGACGATGAATCCGAAACCCTGCCGGAAGGCCCGCAGGCGTACGACTATTATCTGGCCCACGTGATGGATCGCAAACTGCGCATGGATCTCGAATACTTGCGCGCTCGCACGTTCTTCACGGACGTAAGGATCGTTCTCGCCACGGCCGGCCTGGTGTTTCGTGCCGCTGCCCGGCGTTAGTGACAGTTATTTTATCAACTTCATCGGAGGAGCTTGTTATGCAATCAGATGTTCAAGTACCCTATCACCGTCCCAGCATCGGAGACGAAGAAATCAACGAAGTCGTTCGCACGCTTAGGTCCGGCTGGCTCACCACCGGTCCCCGGACCGCTCAATTCGAACAGGAATTCAGCGCCTACGCCGATGTTCCACACGCGCTGGCGGTCAATTCGTGCACGTCTGGATTGCATGTCGCGTTAGCCGCGCTCAACATTGGTCCGGGAATGGAAGTGATCACCACCCCGTTGACGTTTTGCGCCACTGTCAACACGATCATCCATACCGGCGCGACTCCCGTGCTCGCGGACGTGGGACCGGACGGCAACATCGACCCCGCATCCATTGCATCCCGCATCACGGATAAAACGCGCGCCATCGTCCCGGTGCATTTCGCCGGCCTGCCGTGCGATATGGAAGCCATCTGGTTCCTGGCCAGACGCCACGGACTCGACGTGATCGAAGACTGTGCCCACGCGGCGGGTTCCCTCTACCAAGGGCGGCATGCCGGCGCGGCTCATCGACTCACCGGTGAACATAGCGCCGCCTCTGTCTTTAGCTTCTACGCCGTCAAGAATCTGACGACGGGCGAGGGCGGCATGGTGCTGACCCACGACCCGGAGCTGGCGTCCAGGATGAAGATCCTGTCCCTGCACGGCATCAGCAAGAACGCGTGGAACCGGTACTCCGATCGCGGTCATTGGGGCTACGAGGTTCTGGAGTCCGGCTTTAAGTACAACATGAGCGACATCCAGGCTTCCATCGGCATTCACCAACTGAGAAAGCTGGAAGGCTTCATCGAAGCCCGCACCCGCTTTGCCGAGTTGTACAACAACCTGTTAGGCGAAGTCGAGGAAGTGGAAGTGCCTGCAGACAAAGCGGACTGCCGCCATGCATGGCACCTTTATCCGCTGCGTTTGAACCTGGACCGGCTGTCCATAGGGCGCGACGAATTCATCGAGCAGCTCAAAGAGCGCGGCGTAGGCACGAGCGTCCATTTCATCCCGATTCCGCTGCATCCGTTCTTCGCCGCCCGCGCCAAACTGCGCCAGAACCAGTGTCCCGCCGCCCTCGAACTCTTCCCCCGCTTGATTTCTCTGCCCCTTTTCCCGGCCATGACCGAGGCGCAGGTGGAGCACGTCGCCAAAGCCGTCCGGCAGATTGCGCGGAAGTCGCGCAAGAAGAATTGGGCCGCGATGGCCCTGGCTGGCGATTGATCGCGCATTACGAGAAATGGTGGATTACTGAAATGAAACCGGCAGGCATCGTCTCGAGTTCTCTCCGAATCACGCTGCGCGTGATTGCCGACTTCCTCATCGTGCAGACAGCCATGTTGGCTGCGTTGATGGTCGTCGCTTTGCAGTTTCAGGCTGGCCCTGAACAATCCGTTCGCATGGGCCTGGCCGAACTGCGTCACTATTACATCACCTTGTTTCTGCCTCTGTCGGTCCTGTTTCCCGGCTTTTACGCCCTGAGCGGACTGTACACAACTTCCCGCACCTACAGTAAGGCACTGGCGTTGCGCCGCGCGGCATCGAGCGCCGGCATCGCCGCCCTGGGCATGTTGGCGGCCAGCTTTCTACTGCCTAACTCGCAGACCCTCCCCCGCATGGCGGCGCTGGTCTTTGCGACATTGGTGATTATCGGTACGCCAGGCATCCGCTGGCTCAAGCACACCCTGTTTGAACACGAGAAAGCGGAACGGCCGGCCACAGTCGCGCGCGGCGAACTGGTGCTGGTCGTGGGCGGCGCCGGCTATATCGGATCGATCGTCGTGCGTACGCTGCTCAAGCGCGGATTTCGCGTGCGCGTGTTGGATAGCCTGGTCTATGGCGCGTCCGCCATCGAAGAGGTGCTCGATCATCCGCGCCTGGAGTTCATGCGCGGAGACTGCCGCAACATCCAGGACGTAGTCAGCGCCATGCGCGGCGCGGGCGCAGTCATTCACCTGGCGGCCATCGTGGGCGATCCGGCTTGCGATCAGGATCACAAGACTGCCCAGGAGATCAACTTTGCCGCCACGCGCATGATGATCGAGATCGCCAAAGGGGAACAGTGCCAGCGCTTCATCTTTGCGTCCAGTTGCAGCGTGTACGGCGCCTCGGAGCAAGTGATGGACGAAAACTCCCAAGTCCAGCCGATCTCACTGTACGCGGATACTAAGGTGGATTCCGAGCAAGTGCTCCTGGCCGCGGCCAACGGCACCTTCCATCCCACGATCTTGCGCTTCGCCACCATCTTCGGGCTGTCGCCCCGGCCGCGATTCGACCTGGTGGTCAACTTACTCACCGCTAAAGCTCTGAAAGAGCGCGTGATTACCATCTTCAACGGCGAGCAATGGAGACCGTTCCTGCACGTGGCCGATGCCGCGGCGGCCATTGTACGGGTGCTCGAAGCTCCGGTGGCACTGGTCGGGGGGCAAATCTACAATGTGGGCGACAGCCGCCTGAACTACACTCTGACCGATGTGGCAGCCAAACTCGTCCAGTTCTTCCCCAACACGCGGGTCGAACACATCGAGAACTCAGACCGCCGCAGTTATCGCGTCTCTTTCGACAAAATCAAGGGTCATCTCGACTTCGCCTGTTCGCGCACGCTGGAGGATGGCATCCACGAAATCAAAGCCGCGTTCGAGAATGGGCAGATATCCGATTACGGCGCGGCCCTGTACAGCAATGTCAAGTATCTGAAGCAACATGGCAGCCCGTTACAGACCGATGTGCTGGGATCTCAGGTGATGGCGGCGCTGGCGCAAAAGGCATAAGATCCATGCGACCGCTCCTATCTGTTATCGTCCCGGCGTTGAATGAGGAAAGCGTCCTGGCCCAGTGTCTGTCTTCATTGACACGGCAGACCATGCCCGCCGGCTCTTTTGAAGTCTTCGTGGTAGACAACGGATCGACGGACCGGACCAGGGACATCGCGCGGAGTTTTATCGGCTCGTTGCCTGTCACCGTGCTGGAGCGATCCGGCGTCCGCATTTCGGCCTTGCGCAACTTCGGAGCCGCTATGGCCAGGGGCCAGTATCTGGCCTTCCTGGACGCGGATTGCACGGCGCCGCGTCACTGGCTGCAACAAATCGCCGATTTGCTGCACGCGGACGACTCCCGTATCATCGGCGCGCAATATCGCATTCCGCCGGATTCGTCGTGGGTCGCCAAAGCATGGTACGGCGATTTGTGGCGGATGAAAGATGGGGCCGTGTCCTACGTCCCCGGCGGCGATCTGGCCCTCGGCCGCGAATTATTCCTGAACATCGGCGGCTTCGATGAATCCATCGTCACCAGCGAAGACACGGAGTTCTGCGAACGGGCTGCCGCATCCGGCGTGCCGGTTCTGGCAGTGCCTTCGTTGAGCGTTGTGCACTTAGGGACACCCCAGACGCTCGAAAACTTCTATAGAAAACAATCCTGGCACGGAATCAACGTGCACCGCGTGTTCCTGCGCGATGTCATGCACTCGAAGTCCCGCAAAGCCATGCTTTTCGCCGTTTATACGCTGTTGTCAATCGCGTTGGCCATCGTCGGCGTGGGCGCGGGGGCACTTCACGGTAACGCCGCGGCGGTACTCGCGAGCATCACGATCCTGCTGATGGGGCCGATGGCGCTCGCCTTCGAAGCTAGCATGGCGCGCAAGAAGTGGAGCTACCTGCTTCCGCTCACCGTGTTGTACGCGGCCTATGGCGTGGCCCGCGCTTTGTGCTTGTTAGGCGCCGGTGGCGCGCGTAAGCCGCGCGGCCAAGCGGACGTGGCGCCGCATTCCGGACCGGCGACCGAACTTCTCGGCTAAGTCACAATTTCCCTATGTCTCTTCACTTCGGCGCAGAAGGCTCGCTTGGCTCGCTCCTCTATATTGGGGCGATCCTTGCTGTTTTCGCGAGTATCTTCTGGAGACCGGTTGTTGGGATTTTGTATCTCGCGCCGCTGATCCCGCTGCAGACCATGCGCTACCGGCTGAATACCTTCCCCCTGGGCGCTAGCGTAGTCACCCTGGTTCTGCTGGCGGTGGCCATCGGTGTCTTGCGGCGCAAGAAGCCGGTCGTGCCGAAAACACCGTGGACCACTCTCATCGGCATTTATACGGTCTTCACATTCCTGTCGTTGATCCTCGGATCGTTCTACCTGGGTGCGCCGCTTCCCTTCCCAGGCAGCGAGAGGTTCTCGGTCTGGGCGGATTACATGATGATGCCCGCCCTGCTCCTTCTGGTAGCCGCCGTCGAACCAACCCGGCTGCAGATGAAGGGTATCATCCTCATGATGTGCCTGTCGGTGCTGGCGCTCGACCGCAACTTCTTGAGCACCGTGGCGGGACGCGACTTCTCCGCTTTCTCCTACGACCTTCGGGACGCCGGCAGCATGGGCTATGCAGGCATCAACGGCATGGCGGCGTTCGAGGCCCAAATGGTCATGTTCCTGCTGGCACTCGCCGCTTTCGAAAAGAACTTCTTTATCCGGCTGGTTTATTGGGCGCTGAGCGGATTATCCGTCGTTTGCTTGATGTACAGCCTCTCGCGGGGCGGCTATGCGGCGCTCCTGGCAGGCTGGCTTTTTCTGGGGCTGGCAAAGAAGCGTTGGATGCTGGTGGCCCTTATCGCTTTCGTTTTCACCTGGACCACCCTGGTGCCGAACGCCGTTCGAGAACGCGTCACCATGACGTATGAGACCGGCGGCCTGGATCATTCGTCCGAGACCCGCATTACCCTGTGGGAAGACGCGATGCAGGTATTTGACGCCAATGTCATCTTGGGGTCGGGCTTCAACACTTATGCCTATATGCACCGCGTGGGAAATTACGAGGATACACACAACTTCTTTCTGAAACTTCTCGTGGAAACCGGGGTCTTCGGGCTCGCGCTATTCCTTTGGCTGTTAGGCAAGACCTTCCGGGTCGGATTATCGTTCTCCCGTAAGGCGAAAGATCCCTTTTATGCTTCCCTGGGCCTCGGCCTGGCGGCATGGTTAGTGACGGCTTTTGTCGCCAACCTCTTCGGAGACCGCTGGAACTTTCTTCAGGTTTGCGGTTACTTGTGGGTAATCGCCGGCATGGTCGCTCACGCCATGAAGGTGGAGCAATCCGAGCCACCGGAAGAGGACGCGGCGGAAGAAGTCCAAGCCATCCTGCCCGAAGACGCGGTAATGGCGTAGTGGCGCGGACAAATACCAATATCCGAATGAATCTATCAACCTCAGTCGCTGGTGAAATGAAGAAGCTGATCCAGCACTCGTCCCACTATTTGGCGGGATTGTTCGGCGGCCTGGCGATCGGTTTCATCTCGTTCCCGATCTTTACCCGGATATTCTCGGTCGCCGACTACGGCATGATCGATTTCATCCAGAAGATCCTGCTATTGCCCACGGCGCTGTCAAAAGCGGGGATGCAGAACTCGGTACTGCGTTTTTATAACGAAAAGGAATTCGCATCGAATCCCCGATCCGCCCGCACTTATTATTCGACCATGCTCTTCGGCGTCGCGGCCATGGCGGTGGTCATTACGCTGATCTTCCTGCTGGCCGTCAAGTTCGTACTCAGGCGTTTCATCGATGGCCCGCTGGCGACCCTACTCTGCTTCGCGTCCGCCCTGATTCTTTTGCGCGCGATCGAAAGTATTCTGTTGTCTTTCCTGCGCATCGAGGAGCGCACGGCGGCATACAACGCCGCGCAGGTGCTGATGAAAGCCGCCATGGTCGGCACGGTATGCGCGTTTCTACCTTGGATTGGGCGGTCCGTCCGCACCTACCTGTCGGGCACGATGGCCGCGGAAGTGGTCTTCGTAACGGTGCTGGTGTTGTGGCTCTTCCGCCGCCGGATGTTGAGCGCCATTCAGTTCGACCGTGCCCTGTTCCGTTCCGCGGTGGGATTCGGCCTGCCGCTGGTGTTCTATGAATTAGCGGGAGTCATTCTGCTGACGGCCGACCGCGCCCTTGTGCGGTACTATCTGGGGGCCGAAGCTCTTGGTTATTACTCGGTGGCGTATGGCTTGTCTCAGTACGTGAATGACCTGATGACGGTGCCGCTGGGTTTGGCGATTCTCCCCATTTATCTCCGGCTATGGACCGCGGAAGGCCGCGAGAGAACCACCGAGTTTCTGCATATCTCGCTCGATTTCTATCTGATGGCGGCAGCCGCTATCTACATGCTGGTGACGCTGGGATCGCACGATGCCTTGATGCTGCTGGCCTCGCCGAAATACCTCGGCGCGGACCGGCTCATTCCATTCCTGGTAGCCGGCCTGCTGATCTACACGACCCATGTGTTTCTGTGCGCCGGTCTTCTCATTCAGAAGAAAACGGGCATCATGGCGCTGGCGCTGGTCTGCTCCACGGCACTGAATGTCGTGTTGAATTGCGTGCTATTGCCGCGCTTTGGCCTGCAGGGAGCGTCTGTGGCGCTTTTGATCACACACATCGTCACTATTCTGTTGCTATGGCTGGCGTCGTCGCGCATTCTGCCCATCGGCGTGCGCGCCACGGCTCTCGCCAAGTACGGGACGGCTGGACTGGCGGGCTGGGCGGCAGGCTCGCAAATCGCTCTCCATTCGCACTTGCTCGACGCGATCTCCCGGTGCTCGCTCTCGATCACGGTCTACGTGGCCGTACTTTACGCGCTGGATTCGCGGGTGCGCGCCTTGCCCGCTTATCTGCTGCGCAGCCGGCGAAAAGAGCCTATTGAGCCTGTCCTCGACGAAAGCCCTATCCTCAGCGAAATCGCCGAGGAGGAAGAGGTCTGCAAATGATGCCGCGCGTGAGTGTCATCATCCCCGCCTATAATGCGGCCGTCTATCTGCCTTATGCGATCGACAGCGTCATCGCCCAGCGCTATCCGGACTGGGAAATCATAATTGTGGACGATGGCAGCACCGATCGTACTTGCGCCGTGGTGGATAGTTACCTGCCCATCTTACGCGACAAACTGCAATATATCTATCAGGAGAACCGCGGGCTGCCGGCGGCCCGTAATACCGGCATACGAGCGGCGCGCGGCGAATTCATGGCCCTGTTGGACGCCGACGACGTGTGGCTGCCGCAGCGCCTGGAACGCGGCGTTCCCGTGCTCGATGCCGATCCCTCTATAGGCCTGGTACACGCCAGAGTTGCGCGCATAGACACGCAGGGTTCGGTAACCGGGCAACTGAAAGTCGAGCCGCAATACCTATCCGGGAGGATAGCTGGGAATATCTATACGCGCCGCGCCCACATCGTCTGCCCCACAGTGATGTTCCGCAAAAACTGCCTGGAAAAGGCCGGCTGGTTCGACGAACGCATGCAAGCCACCGAGGACCGCGACTTGTGGTTCCGGATTGCCTTGCACTACCAGGTTGCTTATATCGACGAAGTATTGGCTTATTACCGTATCTCGCCGTCGTCGATGACGTCCAACCTGGACCGCTTGCTACACGGCCAATTGTATTTCGTCGCCAAGCACCATGGCTCCGGCGCGGCGACGCGCATTCAGCAACTACAGGCGCTTGGAGAAATCTATCGGGAACTGGGCGACTCCCTCTTTCGGGGCGGCGCGGTACGGAAGGCCATCGGGAATTATCTTCGGGCCGTCGGCTACAATCCACTGAGCGTCCCGAACGTCTACATGCTTTTCCGGGCGATCATGGACCCGTTGGTGAGAGTTTGCGTTCCCTCAAACCGGTTGCGAAGGGCGGGCGTTTGAAATGAATTTCTTACCTGAATTGTGGGGCGGGCAATCATGCCCGCAGCCGGCTTTTAGCCGGCTACAGTGTCAATTGGTGCGCGCTATACCGGCAATCTTGGCGGCCCTGCTCAGTGCGGGAATATCCTGGGGCGCAGTGCCGCATTTGTTCTACACCGACGTGACCAGCGGTCCGAAGTCCGGAGGGCAGAACAATGCCGGCGCGTTCGTCACGCTCTACGGCGCGAATTTCGGCGCTGCGCGCGGCAGTTCTTCGGTCACCATCGGCGGCGCACCAGCGGCCTCTTACCCCGC
>JBEKIM010000045.1:0-24453 GCA_050011755.1 Bryobacteraceae bacterium
CCGGTCACGTCGGTGGATGTTTCGGCGGCGGAAAAGAGGGCGCACGCGCTGGACCCCGGCACCGAGCCGTCGCCTACGGCGCGCCGCTGCATCTGGACAATGGCCGCGCCGCCCAGAACGACGCCGCCGGCAGTTGCCGTGCTGAAGCGGACGGCCATATCGGTAGTCAAGCCGGTGCTGTAGATCGCCCAGGTATTCGCGTGCTTCCAAAGGCCCAGCCCGGCGTGGAAAGTGTCGGATTCCGACATGCGCGCTCTCAGATCCACTAGCGGCGTGGGAGTGACCTTGGTGAGGACGCCGGCCACCGACCACCAGACATTGGGAGGCTCCGTGGCGGACAGATACCAGGGGAACATGGGGCCGTTCCAGGCTGTCGCGGGCGTCACGCGATCGTCCCATAACCAGTCCACGGCGCCGGTGTCCCGATAATTATTATTCGGGATTAGTTCGCAGGGGCCCCGCAGACCGCTGAGCACCGTGGCGAAGTCGCGCGCGTTGGTGCCTTGAATCCAGGACAGCGCCTGGCCGCCGTCGATGGACTTAATCGCGCCCGTGTACATCCGCCGGTAAAATACGGCGGCGCCCGTGGCAGGCTGCACTACGTGGATCACACCCGATAGTTTGCCCGCATTTCCAGAGGACTGCAGACATGAGCGGCTCACGATGCCGCCCATACTGTGGCTGATCAGGATGAAGTTCTCGGCGGTCTCCTGCGCGAGGATCGCGGTAATCTGCGTATCGAGGGCGTTGCCCGAGTCTTTGTTGCTCTGCCGCCAATCGTAGCCGACGGCGTAGACGGGGCAGGTCGCGCACAAAGTGGTGAGCCCTACCAGGTGCCGCAGGAAGTCCACATAGAAGCCGGAGGCGACGCCCGCATAGCCGTGTTGCGTCTCGGCGGCGGACAGGCCGCTGTTACTGGTCATCACCGTGGCAGGCGCCCGAAAGCCCATTTCCTGGCGCGCCTTCTCCGCGGAAATGCGCACCCAATGGAACATAGCCCAGGAACTGTCCGGGTCCCAGTCCTCGTTCACGTTGGGGAAGTGGAGCCGGCTGCCCATCACGCCGGGCACAAAGATGATCGGCACTTTGCGCGTACTGAGTATGTTGCTGCCTTGCTTGACGACCAATGCCATAGTTCACCTGGAAGGTTGCACGCTCTCGATTAGCTTTTGAAAGGCCGTTTCCATCTCTGTCGATCCCACCGGGGCGCGCCCCGCAATATGTACGACGATGCCGCCGGCGAGGGTCAGATGCGCGCGGCGAACCTCTTCCTGCGGCGGGAGGGCGGCATCGTGGGATGTAACTGAGTAGGTCAAAATCGGGCCTTCCGCAGTGGCGCCGCGGAAGTAGGTTTGCTGGGTCTCGCCGAGTTCGGCTCCACGCGCGGAATCCTGGGCTTTCTCCGCGGCCTCGGAAGGAGGGCGGTTGGCAGGATCGTTCGCGTATGCGCTCAGCACCAGGGTGGCTCCGTCCTTGGCGGTGAACTGGTAGGTGGGTGGCGGCGCCAGGGCGGCCGGCACATCCAGACTCATGCGCTCGGCCCATCGCCTGACAAAATCGGGAGGCGACGAAGGCGGCGGCTCTTTGCGCGCGGGCACCACGCTGCTCAGAATGTGCGCGAAGCGCTCCGCGGCTTTTTCGTCGTCCGCCAGGGCCGCATAGGAAATCTGCAGATAAGTGTCGGGCATGGGAAGGGCGACGGCCCAGCGCTCCCGATAGGAAACGCCGGCGTCCTCGAACGTGAACCACAGCATGCGGCCCGGCAGGCCATCCACTTTAGTATCTTGTTCGCCTTCCACTTTCACGGGAGCCGGAACCATCTCCAGGTTGTCCCGCCGGGTGGCCAGCAGCGAATGCAGATCGCGGGCCTCGGGCGGCCGCGCGCCGAAAGTGACCGTGAGCAATTCCTGTCTCTTGCGGTCCTTAAAGGTGTAGTTCGTTATATCCTCGAAGCCTTGCGGGGCCTCGAAACTGAATCGGTCGACACTAATACGCATGGGTTCCTCTTCCGCGTGCGGCGGCGGCCCGGATCGCCGACCCGCCTGGCCGGGTAGTCCGGCGCACAGTAGCAGGCAGGCGACGGCGGACCTGAATAACGGCTGTTCCAAATGGCCTCACGGTACGGACGGGTCAGCTCCCGGCCGCGGTTTTAAGGGCGTCCTTGGTCGGTTGGTCGGCCTGGCCGCTCTGCGTCAGGTTATTGCTCTTCTGAAATCCCGCCAGCGCCCTGGTGGTCGCATCGTCCAGGTTTCCAGTGATATCGCCGTTGTAGAAGCCCAGATTCTTTAAGCGGCCCTGGATTCCGCTGACCTCGTCCACGGGATCCAGACACCCCAGATTCAGGGGATATTGGTCGCCCGTGTCGGGAAGCGTCAGATTGCCCTGCTTCGCGTCCGGCGAGATAGGTACTTCAAGCGATCCATCGCCGCCGGTCATGCCTTGGGTGGTCTTGCCGTCGATGGTCACGATGTACTTCACGTTGGCGCGAGGCTGCCCGTTATTCAGCAACTTCAGTTTGAGCTTGGCGGGGACTCCTTTCAACGTATAACTGTGGGTCTGATCGTGGGCCGCAGTGTTCTGCTTGACCGTCTTGTCGGGAATGAAGACCACGTCCCCGGGAAACAGGACGTTCTGGTCCTGGCGCTTGGCTTTCAACGCCGCATTGTTCGCGTGATTCCAGATGGTATCCGGAGCGAATCCGAATTGGAGCGCGATGCTGTTGATGCAGTCTCCCTGCTGCGCAGTGTAGTTCGGCATAGGCTTTTATCCCCAGGCGTCCTGGTCCCGATTGGGGAAGGTAACTTGGGATGAACCTGGATCGAGATTGGTCACTTTGGCGGATCCCTTGTCGTCCGTAGTGCCTTCGGAAACCGTGCCGTCGGGGTGCACAATCCGATAAGGCTCGCCGGTAATCGGGCTGCCGTCTTCTCCGTTAAGCTGGATGGCGACGAAATGCGTCTTGTCTTGATTGTCGGGCGAATTTGGATCGTGCGCGGGTGCATTCGAGGCGGGGGACTGCGCCGGTGGCGGGTCGCTGTACACGGTTGCCGGCGGTGGCGGAGGCGGGGCAGCGGCCGCCGGCGGCGGGGCAGCGGCCGGGGCGGATGCCGGACTAATATCCGTCAACGACATGCTGACGGGTGTAGCCGCCGTGCCGGGCGTGACCGTCGTGGTCGCTCCCGGACCGGTATCCGATGCATCGGTCGCGTCGGTCGGCGACAAGGGCGAGACCAACGATCCGGCGCTGCCTGAAAGGGCCGATCCGCCGCTGTTAATCTGCACCATGGTGCCGAAGATCGCCACGCCGCTGGCATCGATGGTGATGAAATTGCCTCCGACACTGAGCGTCAGGCCGGTCGAGGCTTCGATCACCACTTGCATGGCCTGCAGATAGAGGTTCTGCGTCACCTGGCTCGAATGATTGCCGCTAAATTGTTCGATCACGTCGCCGGTTACGGCCAACGAGTGCGAGCCGGTAATCGAAATCGCTTCTTTGCCGCTGATGGTCAGGTGGTGATCGCGGCCGATCTTCTCGATGTGATCGCGCGTCAAATCCAGGTGGCTGTCCCTGCCCGTTTTCTCCAGTTTGTCCCGCACGATCACCAAATGGCGGTCCTCGCCGATCCACTCCCTCCGGTCGTTCAGGATTTTCATGTCCATGTCCTTTTGGCCATGGATGAAGATCTGCTCACTGCCCTTATTGTCTTCAAAGCGGAGCTCGTTGAAGCCGCCGCCGCCTTTGCTGCTCATCGATTTCCAGGTGCTCTGGGTCTGGTTATCCGGCAACGTATAAGGCGGCATCTGGTTGGCGTTGTAGACCGACCCGGTAATCAGGGGCTGGTCGGGATCGCCTTCGAGAAAGCTGACGACTACCTCCTGGCCGATGCGGGGGATGCAGATAAAACCCCATTGGTTGCCGGCCCACCCCTGCGCCACGCGGATCCAACACGAGCTATTCTCATCGCTGAGGCCGATGCGGTCCCAGGGAAATTGCACGATCACCCGCCCGTACTGATCGGTCCAGATTTCTTCACCGGACTTGCCGACGACCAGGGCCGTCTGGGTTCCCTCGATCACCGGCTTGCGCGCCCGCCGGGCCGGACGGAAGGGCACGGAATTGGGAATGGCCTCGAAGCGATTCCGGTACTCGTAGGGATCCACGACCTTGTTGGATTGGTAACTGGTATTGCGCCCGTGGTGCTCCACCGATAGCAGCGTGTAGGTCATGTTGGCGCCGCTGGCGTAATAACCGCTGAGCGTGAAGGTGAAGCCGCTCTGGAAGTTCATGCAGTTACCTTCGCCGCGCACCGTGGCGTTGCCGACTTCCAATTCCTCCAGCCGGATCTTCGCGTATCGGCTGCCATCGTCGGCGGTCGAATACTTTCCGGGATAATCGTAAGACTCACCGGGCTGCTTGCTGGCGAGCGTGGAAAGAAGACTGAAATTGGGCTTCGTGAAATCGTAGTCGTTCAGCGTGGCCGTGCCGGTTTGCACGCGGCACTCGGACTCCAAGGAAAAGACAATATCGTTGTCCTGGGTGGCTCCTCCGGCGGCCATAAAGGCGACGTCCGACTGGTTGGGACACGCGGCGAAGGCGCTGGGATCGTCCGCCAGCACCAGCGTGTGCTTGTCCGGCGTGTGCTCAAAGAAATAGAAGATGCCTTCCTCTTCGAGCAGCCGGGAGACAAAGTTGAAATCGGTCTCGCGGTACTGCACGCAGTAAATGCGGGGATTATACGTGCCGGTCAGGCGCGACTCGAAATCGGAGAAGCCGCGGTTCTGGAAGACCTGTTCGACGATGTCCGGCACGCTCAGGTTCTGGAAGATGTGGCAATCTGAAAATAAGTTCAGAAACCAGAACCACGGCACCATTTCGATCTCGTAAGCGGCCATTCCATCCGAGCCGAATTCGAGCAGCTTCACCCGGTTGATATTGCCGTGGATGGTGCGGTCCTGATCGCTCGACAAGCCGAGCGACAACACCACCGGCCCGTTCAGCAGGCTCTGCATGTCCACGTTGGGGTCGGGACTGAGCACCCGCAGGAGGAAGCGGAAAGGATCCGACACCCGCTCGACGCCCACAAAGCTATCCAGCAGCAGGGTGTCGGCGCCGAGCGATGTACTGACGCGAAATGGCCGTTCAATTTGAGTAGGTGCTGCGGCCATGCCTGGTTATCTCCCTATAGCGCGTTGCGCCTCGTTTACGAGTAAATAAACGATCCATCTTCGGCGATGCCGACGTGGATCGACTCCGGCTTCAGCCCTTCGGCGATACGGCCCAATAACTGCCGCGAAATGTCGGGCAGCAGGGTATTCGTAAGAATATTATCCACGTTTCGCGCGCCGCTTTCCACCTCGGTGCAGCGGCGGGCCACCTCCTCGATCATGGCCGGATCGTAGGTCAGATCGATGCGGTGGGTTTCTTTCAGACGGCGTTGAATCTTGGCGAGTTTCAATACCACAATCTTCTTCAGGTTTTCATCCCGGATGGGGAAGTAAGGGATGACCACCAGGCGGCCCAGGAAGGCGGGCTTGAAGATCTTATTCAATTCGGGCTTAAGGGCATTCACCAGGCCGGAGGAACCGGGCATGGTTTCCGGATCGGCGCAGAGCTTCATGAGCGTATCGGTGCCGGCGTTGGAAGTCAGAATAATGATGGTGTTCTTGAAGTCGATGAGACGGCCTTCGCCATCCTCCATCATGCCTTTGTCGAAGACCTGGAAGAACAGCTCCAGCACGTCGGGATGCGCCTTTTCTACTTCGTCCAGGAGCACCACCGCGTAAGGCCGGCGGCGCACGGCTTCGGTGAGCACGCCGCCTTCGCCGTAGCCGACATAGCCGGGGGGCGATCCCTTCAACGTGGAGACCGTATGGGCCTCCTGGAACTCCGACATATTAATCGTAATCAGGTTATGCTCGCCGCCGAATAAGAGATCGGAGAGCGCCAGCGCAGTTTCCGTCTTGCCGACGCCGCTGGGGCCGACCAAAAGGAACGTGCCGACCGGCTTGATGGGATCGTCCAGCCCGGCGCGGGCCGTCCGGATACGGTGACTGATGGCTTCCAACGCGTGCGATTGGCCAATGACCCGCGCGCCCAGGTAGGATTCCAGTTTCAGCACGGTGGCGATCTCGTCTTTCAGCATCTTGCCGACGGGAATGCCGGTCCAACCGGAGATCACTTCCCCGACGAGCTGGGAATCCACGCAAACCCGCATCAAGGGCGTCTCGCCCTGGATAGACCCGAGTTCGGTATTGAGCTGGTCCAGTTCCGCGCGCAAGGCGATGCCATCGAAAGCGGGCGCCGGCGCCGCGGCGGCAGCCGATGCAGTGGCCGTGGCGGCAGGCGCGGCGGCGGTGGCCGCGGCAGCTTGTGGTGGTGTGGCCGTGCCAGTCTCAAGCTGGCTCCGGATTTCGCGGATACGGGATACCAGGCCGCGCTCTTTTTCCCAACGGGCGTTCAATTCCGTCAGGCTGGCCTGCGTGGCAGCCTTCTGTGTCTCGATGGCGGCGAGGCGCTCGGTGTGGTCCACGCCCACGGCCGCCTCCCGGCGCAGGATGCGCTCCTGCACTTCCAGGTCGTCCAGCGTACGCATGGCGTCCTCGATGGGACCTGGGGTGGCATTCTGGCCGAGCGACAGGCGCGCGCAAGTGGTGTCTAGCACGCTGACCGCCTTGTCCGGCAACTGGCGATCCGGCAGGTAGCGGTGCGAAAGCTTGACGGCCGCGGCCAGCCCTTCATCCAGGATGCGCACGTTGTGGTGCTTCTCCAAAGCCGGCACCACGCCGCGCATCATCAACTGGCAGGCCGTCTCGGTGGGCTCTTCCACTTTTACCAATTGGAAACGGCGCGCCAGGGCGGGGTCCTTCTCGAAGTACTTCTTGTATTCGGACCAGGTGGTGGCGGCGATGGTCCGCAGCTCGCCGCGCGCCAGAGCCGGCTTCAGTAGATTGGCCGCGTCGTTCTGGCCCGCCTGGCCGCCCGCGCCGATCATGGTGTGGGCCTCGTCGATGAACAGAATAATGGGGGTGGGTGAGTTCTTTACTTCCGCGATCAGGCTTTTCAAACGGTTTTCGAATTCGCCCTTGACGCCTGCGCCGGCCTGCAACAGAGCCAGGTCCAACGTGCGTACCTCGACGTTCTTCAGCACCGGCGGCACGTCTCCCTGCACGATGCGCATCGCGAATCCTTCGACCACGGCGGTCTTGCCGACGCCCGCCTCGCCTACCAGAATCGGGTTATTCTGGCGGCGGCGGGTGAGGATGTCCACTACCTGACGGATTTCGAAATCGCGCGCCAGCACCGGATCGATTTTTCCGGCGCGGGCATTCCCGGTCAGATTGATGGTGAATTGGTCGAGATTGGGAGTCTTGCCTCCCACGGGGCGCGGGGCGCCGCCGCTATCCGGCGCGGCAGCCTGGGCAGCCGTGGATTCTTCGCTGGAGGATTCGACGATCTGCAGGAAATCCTTGCGCAGGCTGTCGGCATTGATCTTCTGGAATTCGCGGCTGGTCTCGCGCATCATGCGCGACAGGTCTTCGTCGACGGCCAGCGCCAGGATGGTGAAGCCCGAGCGCACCTGCGTTGCGCCATAATCGACGGACCCCAGCGTCCAGGCCTCTTGCAGCATATTGCGCAGGGTGGGGCTCAGCGCCGGGTTGCGGGCGTTGCCCGATTTGAGCTTGTCCAGACTGCGGGTCAGCTCGGCGGCCAGGCGCGATTTATCCACTTCGAAGTGCTTCAGGATGGCCGCCAGGTCGTCGCTTGACGAATCCAGCAGCTTCATCAGGTAGTGCTCCACCTCCACGTCGTAGTGCGTACGCGAGAGGCACAGGCCGGCCGCGGCCTCCAGCGCATTTCGCGTGGTGTCGTTCAGTTTTCCGATTAAAGCCCTAAGATTGACTGCCATGTTATTCCTTTTCCAGGGCGCATTCTGCCCCGGCGCTCTAATTTAGCAACAAAACCGTATCGCCCGGGTCGCGCCCGAAGGCAGGCCCGGACTTGATCCAACTGAACCAGCCCAGAAGCGGCGCGCGCGCGCCGTCCCCACGCAATTCGCAGGACGGCACGTCGTCGTGCTTCAGCACCAGTTGCACCTCAAACTCGATCTCCCCGCCGCTGAAGAATGCCGTGATGGCGCGCAATGGCGCCCAGGCGTCTCCGACGGGAAGGAAAGACAGATATTGACTCGCCGTCAGCGGTCCAAGCCTGATCCGCGCGCGCGATTGCTGCTCCCAGATCTCGTCTCCGGCGATGGCCCCCAAGCCCAGTTGATCCGAGTAGCGGACGCCGCCTTCCATACGGCATTGGTTGGAGGACTCGAGCGCGCGCCACGTGCCTATGAACTGCTCGACCTTCACCGGCACGTTGAAATAATCGCACAGCACCTGCTCCAGCGCCGCCGCGGACCGCGTTTGCATGGAGAGGAGACCGCAATAGAACAAGAGCGATTCGTCGGCCACCGCCTGACGTTTCTCGAGGCCGCGCGTGCCCAGCCCCACGAAGCTCATCAGGTAGCGCGAAAAGCGATCCTGCTTCTCCCGCTCGTAGGTGACGAAGAACCGGTATTTCTCCCAGGCGTGATAAAACAGGGAGATCATCCGATGATTGAAGAGGTCGAAGAACTCCTCGGCCGTATAGTCTTTGAGCCGGTTGCGATCCCGAATTAATTCCGTGTAGCAATAAGGCAAGACGCCCATGGGTCCGGTTAAGCCCATGAAATTGATCTTCATGCGCGCGGGACCGTCCTTAGACCAGTCCAGGGTCTGGATCTGGCTGGGCGGAAAAGCCAGCAGGTTGTTGACGGCGAAACGCAGCACCTCGCGTTTGGGCGGACCGAAGCGGCCGACCGGTTCGCGTTCCGGCATCATCCGGTGCATCAGGCGTACGGCCTGGAAGAAATCGAACCAGCCCGGATGTTCGCGCAGTTCCGCGCCGAGAAAGGAACGGGTTACATCAAGATCTTGCGACCTGCTCGCGGTGGCCATTCGCGCAAGACCTCCTTTCTCTGTTGCACTCGGGCGGATAACTGGCTGAAACTATTCAACGACGCATAGAGCGCCAGAAAGTATTCGATGACGCTGGCAAACAGGTAGACACCGCCGCCCACGAACTGTTCCTCGTCGAGTTCCAACTCGACCCAGGTGCCGCGGGCAAAAGCGATGCCTTCCTCGGAAATGACGCGTGAAAACTGCCGTTTGCTTTTCTGGCCGGTGATCCCCTCCACAATCTTGCTGGAGTATGCCGAAGCGGCGAAGTCGTACAGCTTCAGGATCTCCTGAAGCGCCTCGCGACCTTCCGAGACCAGGGACAGGTAGTTGAGCGAGAGATGCGAGATCAAGCGCCACTGCATGGCCTTGCCGAGCGGCGGCCGGATCGGCGAAGTGGGCTTCCGCAGCGCGACGATGCGCTTGATCGGCGCGCCCGTCTCCAGTTCGAAATCCCCGGCCTCGTTTCCAAACGGCAGCCGGGAGGGCAGATCCCGGTTGGTGCAAGTGGTACGAACGGTGAGGGCGTCGGTGGCTGGGCGAGTGGGTTTGAACGAGAGGTCCACCAGCGCCAGGCTGATTTCGGTACCGTCATCGTTGGGCCGCACGGAAGGCCTCCGGTTGGCGACCCAGAACGTCTGCTGGCGCTCGCGCTGCACGGAGTGGCGGAAAGAATAGAACGGTTGATATTCGACGACCTCCTGGGCCTGCGCTTTCAGGCTGGCCACTTGATCGATCGAAAAAATCTCCATCGCCAGAGGCCGCCGGGCGTCGGGAACCACCGGGTATTCGTATTTTTGCTGATCGAGCAGGATGGGCTCGGAGGTCTGCTGGAAGAGGTTCACCACCGGGCTGCATCCGAGGCGAAAGGAGGACGGCGCCACGCCGGTTTCGAGACGCTGGCGGCGTTCGTCGCCTTCGAAGCGCGAGAACAGAAAGATCATTTCCATGCTGCGCTTGAATCCGGATGCGCAAGCCTGCCGCAGGCCGGTCACATCTATGAAGAAGAACTTATCCACGAACGTGAAATACTCCTGCAAAAGCCGATAGCCGACGAACGAGCGCCGCGGATACGGGAGCATGCCCTCGTCTTCTTCAAAACCGACCGGCCGCAGAGCGGAGGACGGCAGCGTGACTGCGGGCGCGCGCGAGCCCGGCGTGGTATCGCGCACCACGATTTGCACCAGATTGCAGCAGAGAATCTCGTAAATGGTGTGCACCATGGCGCCCTCGCCGTCCAGAAAGAACCGGATCTGATCGAGTTCCAGCTTGGCGAATTCCATGTCCGGGGCATTGCATGTCAGTTCGATGCGCAAAGCTCCGGCGGCGTCGGCGGCGCGCAATGGCGGCTTCAGGTGTTCGGGAGTGGTCCATGTAGCGGAGGTAACGTGTATCGGCCAGAGCGTGGTCTCGTAGCAGGTGCGAAACTTGCACGGAACCCCATCCACGGGGCGCGAATAAAGCAAGGTCTCGCGCGGGATCAGACATCCGGTGGTGAGCTTGCCCTTTTGCGGATCCAGGTGGAACTGGGCAATCGACATGGAAGGGAGCGGCCGGATGAAGTGCGGATAGACGATGCCCAACAGCGACTCGGTGATTTCCGGAAACTCGTCGTCGATTTTCAGGTGCACGCGGGCCGCCAGAAAGGCGAACGCTTCGAGCATACGCTCGACGTGCGGATCGTCGCACTTGGTCGGCTCCAATACCAGACGCGAGGCGATCTTGGGATACTTCTCCGCGAACTGCGCGCCCAATTGGCGCATGTAAGTCAGTTCGCGTTCGTAGTACAGCAGCAGATCATCCCGCATTCCGGACCTCGTAACCGCCGCTGGTCAGTTCCAGCACGGTGTCGAACGAGACGTGCTCGGGGGCCGGATCCATGACCAGCATGCCCTCGATGCGGAAGCGCAGGGTGCGGGTCGCGCCGGTGATGCCTTCCAGGGGAACGATCTTCACGTTGGCCAGGCGCGGTTCGAAGAGCTTGACCGTGCCCTGCAGGAAGCGAGTCAGTTTCACGTGGTCTTTCGGGGAGTTGAGCGCGTAATGGGTGAAGTCCGGCAGACCGTAAACGTACAGCGAACGATTGACTTCCTTCAAGGATTCGTCGGGCGGCACGGCGATGCGCCGGGTGTTCAGCAGCCACTCCAGGTCCCGGCGCAGACCCTCCTTCAACTGGCGCACGGACTGCGTGCGCGTGGGTATCGCTTCAACGGAAACATCCGGCTCCCCGTCGAGGAGCCGGTCGAGTACCGGGAGCGTCACTGCGGCAGTGTAATCGTCGGCGTAGCGGGCCATGGTTTACACCGAAAACGCCTGTACCGGATCGAGGCGGCAGATGCGCTCAAAAATGCTTTGCTTGGCTTTCGCGTCGGCTTGGATCTTCTTGCTGGTCTGTAACAGGAATGCGAGCACTCCTGCCACCATTTCGCGATCCTCCCAGTCTTCCAGTTTGTAGGTCTCCACGGCCGCCGCAATATCGTCCAGCAAGGGCTGTGCGATGGTGTCCTTACCCGCGCCGATGCAGAGTTGCGCGAGTTGCAGCTTGCGTTGGAAGCGGCCCCGCCCGCTGCGCTGACGTTCGATCTCTTTATTCAGGATCTCGAACGCCTTTTGCGGCTGCCCCTTGCGCATGGCCTCGGTGGCCAGGGCATGTGGATCGATGAATTTCTTTTGCCAGCCGGGGGATTGCGAACCATCCATCACCGGCAGGCGGGGAAAGTTCGGACGTGGGCTGGCATCCGCGGGCTCGGCGATCAGTTCGCGCAGCCAGGTTTGTGTTTCCGGATTGGCCGCCGGCGTTTCGTCCGTCAGCACGGCGTCCAGCAGCTCGGGAAGATCGCGCAGCAGCGTGCGTAACTCCGAGCGGATGGCAATGGCGATGGTGTTGTAATCGCTGCCTAATGCCGCGCAAGCTTCCACCACGAATCGCTGCAAATCGAGCCAGGCCCGGCCGCAGGGCAAGGCCATGACGTTCTCCGCCACTTCCAGCAAATCGGACCACCTGTTATTCATGGCCAGGGCCTTAATCTGGCGGCGGATCTCGGTAGGCGGCCCTTCCAATGCCGCGGGGTCGGAGGCGGCCCGCAGCTCACCCCAGCGCAATCCACGCAACATCAGATAGGGCGCCGGGCTGAAGGGTTCGCGCTTGCGCAGGAATTGGGCAGCCGCGGCCACACTGCCGATGGCCGCCACGCGGTCGGCCGGCTCGGCGGAGCCTTTCATGGTGAAGGTCAGATCCATCGGGGAACCGGCCGTACCTTCTACGGCGGCGGTGGTTCCCGCGGCGGATTCGCCGGCCGCTTCCGCGGCGGGCGGGGGAGCCTCCTCCACCGGATCCGGCTCGAACTCGCGCTTTTTCTGCAGCAAGCTATGCACGGTATGCCGGACGTCTTCCGCGCCGGTCCGCAGTTTAGAGAACGAAGGCGCAGAGTCTCCGAACTTCTCGTCGCACAGCTCGTTAAGCGTCTTCAGTGTGGCCAGGCAGGCATCCAGAGTTTTTTCCGCCTCGGCATAGAACGCCTTCGGCGTTTCTCCAAACGAGCGGTCGAAAATCTCGGGCGCCAGTTTGCCTTCTTTCAGTTTGCTTTCCCGCTCGGCTTTCTGCTCCTTGCTTTTGGCCTGATCTTCGTAAATAACGCCGCGCGAATCCTTTTGCTGGTAGAAGCTGTAACCGTCCCGGGTCAAGGCCACACCCTTGAGCGGCACATCCAACCGCGAGCCGATCCAGTCGAGGGGCATGGCCCGCAGTTCTAGATCGTCCTCCTCCTTTTCCGGATAGACGGTGTCCCAGAACTGTTCCACCAGACCGTGGCAAAGGATCAACCCATCGTACAAGCCGACGAATCCGCGGGTCTTGGTGAGGGATTCGGTGAGCCAGGCGGCTAGTTGCAGGTCCTTGGACTGGGTGGCGATGGCTTCCTGCGTGAGCTTGATGACCGCATTGTGATCGGCGACTTTGCGCTCGTGCTGCCACGCGCCCTGATTGAGGTCGTCGTCCTCGCGGCGGGCCTCCTTAATCTTGTCGTAGATGGGCGCGTACCGGAGGTCCTTACCGCTGGGATTATCGCCCGGAATCGGGTTGAGGATATCTTCACGAAGAGGCATCGGAAGCGAACTCCAGCGACCTGATCTCGAGGAGCGGCACTTCCTCGTCGTCTACGACGAACATTTTCCCGCCTACCGGATATTCATGGCCCTCGCCATCGGAAACCCACTCGCTGGTGCGTCCCAGCCAGATCGACTGGTCTTCCGACTTCCAGGAAAAGGGATACACGGCGGGAATCAGAACTTCGCCTATGTCGGTGCCCTTAAAATCAGGTCCGGTCAGGACAAAAGCCGGAGACCAGAGGGTGTCGCGCAAACGTTTGGGAGCTTCCTGGTGCAAAGAAGCAATGTGCTGGAAGGGAATCCAGAGATACGCGCCGGCGGCGTACACTTCCAGGCGCGCACCCACGGCCGGGTCGGCATCCCGGATAGACTGGAACGGCTTGCCGTTAAGTTTGCCCGCGGGGGAGGGCGCGGCGGGTACGCTGGGAAATTCCTCTTTGCGGAAAATGTCGTGCCGGGTCCTTTCCGCGTGCACCGCCGAGTAGTACAGGACGGCGCCCAACTCTGCCTCTTTGCCGCCTTGAGACAGGACTCCCAACTGCTTCTCCGCACGATCGTACTGTCCGGAGAAGCAGAGGAGCTCAAATAAAAACGTGCGGCTCCCGACATCGGTAGGGTGTTCGCGGAGGTAGGCCCCGAGGGCCACCTCCGCTTCATGCACTTTTCCGGCGTCGAGCAGTTGTTTGGCTGTCATGAAAGGGTCGCGTTTTAGAAAGCGTCTTCAGCGGCCCAGGCGCCATTCAAGGCCGCCAGGTCCCAGCCCTTCGGTACGGCGGCCGCGAGCGTACCGTCGTCTTGCTCCGCCTTGTAAGCGATCTCCACGGCCTGGAATGCGAAAGTGATGGACTCGGTCGGGTTCTCGCTGCTGCCGGACAACTGCAAGGAAGTAACCAGCGCATCCTTGAGATAAATCCGGAAATAATCCTGCTGCACGGTGGCGCCCTTTCCTACCGGCTTATCGTACAAGATGTAAACCTTGTCGACGATGGTGCCGGATGCGCAGCATTCGCAAAGCAAGGGCGACGCATTGTCCAAAACCTTCATGATGCTCAGGTTCTGAAAATCCGCGCGCCCGGCTTTCGCCTCTTTTCCGGAAGCCCCGGTTCCATAAGTGGAGGTCTGGCTTACACCCCAACTGAACGACAAAATGTCGATGAAACCCGTTTTGCTGGTGCTGGGTCCGGTTACACCGTCTACGTACAAATATGCGTTAACTGCCACGTTGATTCTCCTTCCGTACCTGTGTTAGTTACCCCTTGGGAAAAATCGTTACAGCCGTTGGTACCGCGGACGGCTATTTATTTTGCGGGCGCCGGCAATTCAGACACCAGCCGCAAAGAAACGCTCAACTCGTCGAGTTGGAAGTGCGGCTTCAGGAACATCACGGCCCGGTAAACGCCCGGCTTGCCGGGCACTTCCGCTACGTCTACGCGGGCATCCCGCAGCGGACAACGGGCCTTCATGGCCGGGGAAGCCGTGTCGTCGGGGACCACGTATTTGGTGATCCAGCGATTGAGGAAGATCTCGGCGTCGGTACGCGACATGAAGCTGCCGATCTTGTCGCGCATCATGGCCTTTAAATAATGAGCGAAGCGGGAGACCGCCATAATGTAAGGCAATTGGGCCGAAAGCCGCGCGTTGGCGTTGGCCGAGTCGGTATCGTACAGCTTCGGCTTTTGCGCGGTTTGCACGCTGAAGAACGCGGCGTAATCGGTACCCTTGCAATGCACCAGGGGAACGAAGCCCAGATCCGCAAGCTCCTTTTCCCGGCGATCGGTGATGGGAACTTCGGTCGGGCACTTCATGGCCACGTCGCCTTCATCGGTATAGAAGTTATGCACGGGCAGGCCGGTAACCAGGCCGCCGCCTTCCACGCCGCGCATGGCTACGCACATGCCCCACTGCGAAAACGAATTGGTCATGCGGCTGGCCAGCGCGAACGCCGCATTCATCCACAGGTATTTGGAGTGGTCGCTGCCATCTACGTGCTCTTCGTAGTTGAACGCTTCCACCGGCTTGGTGTCTTTGCCATACGGCAGCCGGCCCAGCGTGCGGGGCAGGCACAGGGCTACATAGCGGGAATCCTCGGTTTGGCGGAAGCTCTTCCACTTGGCATATTCGGTGGTGTCGAAGATCTTGGCCAGATCGCGGGGGGCGTCCAGCGAGGTGTAGCTGGGGAGGTTGAACAGATCCGGCGAGGCCGCGCTGCAGAATGGCGCGTGGGCCGCCGCGGCCACATTCGAAACCTTCTCGAGCAGTTCGATGTCTTCGGGATGCTTGCCGAATTCGTAATCGCCGACCAGCGCGCCGAACGGAGCTCCGCCGAACACGCCGTATTCTTCTTCGTACACTTTCTTAAATAGAGCGCTCTGATCGAATTCCGGCGCCCGCTGCAGGTCCTTCAGCAGCTCTTTCTTGCTGACATTCAGAACCTTGATCTTCAGCATCACGCCGGTTTCACTCTGGTCCATCAGGTATTTGACGCCGCGCCAGGTGCCTTCCAGCTTCTGGAACGACGCGTTGTGCATCACTTCATTCAATTGCAGCGAGATGAGGTGATCGATTTGCGCGATGCGCGCATTGATCATCATCTCGGCATCGCGTGCGATGGTCATGGACCCGTCCAGGACCTGCGCCACGAATTCCTTGATCAGATTCTTGCCGCGTTCTTTAGAAGCCGGTTCGACGCCGAAACGTCCTTCTTCGACGATCGTATCCAGCAGGCCCCTTTCGAGGACCTGCTCGGTAGTAGTGGCCGGCGCGGCCGCGGTTTGACTATCAGCCATTGGATCCCTCCCCCTTGCCCATTTCTCCCTTGATCTTTTGCAGCTTTTCCGTATTGCCTACCGCATCCAGCAGCAATTCCTCGAGCTTGTCGTTACCCTGCAAACTGCCGCGCAGGTCGGCCAGCCGCGTGCGCAGGTCCAGCAGTTCCTTCAGCGGTTTCACCTGGCGCGCCACGTTTTCCGGCTCGAAATCGTCCATGCTCTTAAAGTGCAGGTCCACCTTCAGATTGGGTGCGTCCGGTTCCTCGCTCAGTTTGTTTTCCACGGAAAACGATAAATGCGGCTTCATGCCTTCCAGAACGGTATCGAAATTGTCCGGATTGACTTCCACGAACTTGCGATCCTTCAGTTTTGCGAGCGGCTGCTCGGGTTGCCCGGTCAAGTCGCCCAGTACGCCCACGACGAACGGAAGTTCCTTCAACTCGATAGCGCCGCCAATCTCGACGTCATAGGTGATTTGTACCCGGGGTGAACGCACCCGGTCCAGCTTATGTTGAGTACTCTCTCTTCCAGCCATCTACCCTCCAGCCGAAAAAACTTCCGGCTCAGTTAATATATTGCGTCTGGCGGGCTTCGTCAAGTAGGAGTGACAAATAATCACAGGCGTGGCATTGACCTTGCGAATCGCGCCGGGTGACGCTCGCGGCGCGCGGCTGCGCGAACTGGCGATCCTGAGTAGCCGCTGCAAGGCCTTGCCGTTGAACCACTTCAGTCCGGCGCTCGGAATTGGCGCCGGAACCTGGGTCCTACCGGCTCTACTTGCGCCGCCACATAGTACGAAGGCTAAACTCGGGCGCACCCATGAGCCCCTTAACAGCCGCAAACGGCGGATGGCGCATCCGGGGAAAGCCGGAGATGCCCCACTCTATAAGATCCAACAAACATCGCTTTGCGCGTCGCTTTGCGCGTCGCGGCCGATTCTGCTACCTTGGACTGCGATGCCGCGACTGGAACCTGTGATTTGGACCAAGGGAACATTCCTCAATCCCCAACACTTGCAGCGTCAGGACCGGTTCCTGGAGGAAACGCTTCAATTCGATTTGCAAGCGCTGGAGTTCCGCCCATGGGGTTTTCGGCATCTGCGCATCGACCAGGCGGCCCTGTCCGCCGGCACCTTGGTGGTCTCCGAAGCGGCGGGCATTTTTCCGGACGGATTGTTGTTCGACGTTCCGGAATCCGACCCGGCGCCGCCCGCCAAGCCTCTCGCGGAACACTTCGATCCCGAGACGCAAAGTGTGGATGTCTATCTGGCCATCCCCAGTTACCGGGAGCGGGGTTTCAACGTGGCCACCTCGCGGCGGGAAGCTGAAACCCGCTATCGGGCCGAGGTGGAAATGATCCGCGACGAGAATACCGGTCAATCGGAGAAGCCGGTGCTGGTGGCGCGTAAGAATCTCCGGCTGGCGCTCGAAGCGGAGAATCGGGAGGGCAGTTCCACCCTGCGCGTCGCCAGGGTGCGCAAGACGGAGGCCGGCCTGTTCCAGTTGGATCCACGGTTTGTCCCGCCGCTCCTCGATTTTGAAGCCAGCGATTATCTGCTTTCGATCGCCCGGCGCCTGGTGGAGATCCTTTCGGCCAAGAGCAGCGATCTGGCTGGGTCCCGCCGCCAGAAGAATCAAAGCCTGGCGGACTTCACCTCCGCGGACATCCCGCGTTTCTGGCTCTTGTACACGGTCAATGCAGCCTTGCCGGTTTTCCGGCACCTTTTCGAAACGCGCAAAGGGCACCCCGAGGCGCTGTACTCGGCCATGCTCTCGCTGGCGGGCTCGTTAAGCACATTTTCGATCAAGGTTCATCCACGCGACCTGCCGCCTTACGACCATGACGATCTAGGCGCGTGCTTTACGAACCTGGATGAGAAACTGAGGCTACTGCTCGACACCGTAGTCCCCAGCAACAGCATCTCGCTGCCGCTGAAACGCGTGCAGCCTTCCATCTACGCAACCTCGATCGATAACGAAAAGTACCTGCAGCAAACCCGTTTGTACCTGGCCATCAGCGCGGATATGAGCCAGGCGGACCTGATCGCCAAGACACCCCAGTTGATCAAGATCTGTTCGGCGGATGCCGTCGAGCACCTGGTGCAGAGAGCGCTGCCGGGAGTTCTGCTGACGCATGTGTTGACGCCGCCGGCCGCCATCCCCATCAAGCTGAACTGTCAGTATTTCGGCCTCAGCCAAAGCGGCGGCTCATGGGAAGCGGTGGTCCGGGCGCGGAATCTCGCGGCCTATGTGCCCGGCGACTTCCCTAACCCGCAAATGGAATTGATCATCGTGCTTCCGCAGGCGGAATAATCGGCGGCCGCCACGGCGGACTGAAAGAAGTCCGCCGCAGCACGCTGAAGCTTGTCGGGATGGCCCTGCGGGCCACCAAATGTGATGAAAACTCAACTTGGAGGGCGGCCAATCCTGGCCGCAGCCGGCTTTCCAGCCGGCTTAGCCGCCGAAAGGCGGCTGCGGGCATGATTGCCCGCCCCCCAATTGGGTTTTCAACGGTGCGCCACGGGCTGCGGCCAGTCATCACGAGATAAGTCCAAACTCCAGGGCGGGACTTATAAGTCCCGCTTCCTACCGCGCCAACACGAAGACCACGATGACAATCACGACCAGCAAAAACAATCCGGCCAGGATCAAGACCAGCGGCAGGTATGATTTTTGGGCGATGGGGGCCGGCGCGGGCGCCGCCGCCGGGGCCGCCGGTGCGGCCGGGGCCTTAACGGGCGTTGCCGGGACGGAAAACATCTGAGTGAATTCGCTAGGGCCGGCGTTGGCCTGTGGCTGCGGAGGGATTGCGCGCCTGGAAAAGGCTCCCGTAGCGAGGCCGCCTTGGGGCAACGGCATCTGCGGCGCCGGGGAAGCGACCAAGTCCTCCGATGCCACGGGATCCATGGAGAACATGCGCGTGAATTCCCCAGGCGGCTGCATCGACCGGCCGGAAGGAGGCGGGGGACCCGCGGGGGGCATCGCGGCAGGTGGCGCGTCCGCGAACTGGTCCGCCCGCATCATGCGGGTGAATTCGCTGGGAGTCGCTTGCGGCTGAGCCGGAGGGTGGGAGCGTACCGGTTCGGGAGCGAGGGGCGACTGCATCATCCGCGTAAAATCGCCCGGGCTGCTGGTTCGCGAAGGCGGGGCGGCCGCAGGCGGAGGGATGGGGGAGCTGAACTGGCCGGATCCGGATCGCGGCGCGGCCGGTTTTTCGGTTTGAAACACGCGCGTCAACTCGCCGGAATCGCGCGCGGCCGGGGTTGGGTTCCGGGTCTGCGGCTGCGCCGGGAGGGGCGTGGCTGCCGTCGGCATCGCGACCGGAGGAGCCGACGCTTGCAACATGCGCGTCAGTTCTCCGGGCTCCCCGGCGGGCTGCTTCGCGGCTGGGGGCTGTTCCGCCGGTGTCGAGGCCGGTTGGCCGGCGGCGCGCAGCATGCGCGTCAGCTCGCCAGGCTCGGGCTCAGCCTGGGCGGCGGGTGCGGCGGGTGGCTGTACTGCCGGCGGCGGGGGCGGAGGCCCGGCCGCGCGCAGCATGCGCGTCAGCTCTCCTGGCTCCGCCTCAGCCGGCGCGGGGGCTGGTTTTTCCACTGGCGTGGCGGCCTTCGGCGGGGCTGCCGCCTGCATCATGCGCGTGAATTCTCCCGGTTCACGTTGCGCGGGCGCCGCGGGGGCCGCAGGGGCCTCATGGGCGAGCGTGGGCAGAGTCAACGTCGCCGTAGGCTCTTCATCGGGCGTTTTTGGCGGACCACCGGAAGGTGCAGGCTCTTTCACCGCCTGGAAAAGCCGCGTGAATTCTCCAGGCTGCGCGGCCGGCGGAGCGCTGGCCGGGACGGTCGGCGCCTCTTTTTCGGGTGGAATCTGCCACTCTCCGCTGCGCGAAGGGCGCTTAGTCTGTCGTGGCAAGGGCGTCGCGGCTTTGGCCGCGGACAGCCACTCCCGGAGCGTGACGTTCGCCGGCAAGGTCTCCGTGACCACATACGGAATGCCTTCGTGATCGCCCTTTTCGAGCACGCGCCGCCGGTGTTCAGGTGAGAGCCCATCGATGATTGCCAATAATTCCCGATTCTCGGGAGAATACCCAGCCGAAAGCAGATGCACCAGCACGTCGCGGCCCGAGGAGATCTCCCTCCCCGGCAGGGCGATTTCGCGATCGCCGCCGCGCAGGGCCAGCAGTTCGAATCTGTCGTGGAAAATCATATGTGTTCCCTTGCCTGAAGGCGCTTGGGGGGCGCCAGAACCATAATGTCACCCGTACTCGAAGACTTCAATACCGTCAGCACCAATTCGCGCTTATGATACAGTATTCGAGGCTAGTACATCGTATATGAAGTTTCTTTCTGGAGTGGTCTGGTCGGAGGGCATGTATCTGGGACCCCAGCATTTTCAGGCCCAGAGCCGCTATTTTGAAGACTCAATCCAGTTTGCCGTCTCCTCACTGCGCGGCCAACCCTATGGACTGCTGGGATGCGGCCTCGACGAGGAAGCTCTGCGGAACGGCACACTCGCCTTAGTGCACGCGCGCGGAATTTTTCCGGATGGCATGCCCTTTCTGATGCCCGAATGCGACACGCTGCCGCCGCCACGACCTATCGCCGGACTGTTTCCCCCCACACGCGACCGCCTCATTGTTTCACTGGCCGTGCCGGCGCGCAAGCCGCAGGGATTGAACACCGTACTTTCGGGGGCCCCCGATAATGCCCGCTTTCTGGCCGAGACGCGCGTGGTACGCGACGAGACCACCGGCGGCGACGAACGGCCGGTGCAACTGGGCCGCAAGAACATCCGCTGGCTACTTGACCTGGAACCGTCCGACGGACTGGTTTCCCTGCCGGTGGCCAGCGTCATGCGCGACGGCTCCGGACATATCGTTTTCGATCCCGACTTTATTCCGCCATGCCTGCTGATCAGCGCCAGCGAGCGGCTTATGCTGCTGTTGGGCCGCCTGATCGGGATTCTGGAAGAAAAAAGCTCGTCGGTGGGCGGATCGTCCGGCTCGGCGGGTGACTTCTCTCCGCGCGACATTGCCAATTTCTGGCTGCTGCATGCGGTCAATTCCGCGTTGGCCCCGCTGCGGCATCTCTGGATTTCCAAGCGGGGCCATCCCGAAGAGCTGTATGTGGAACTCGCGCGCCTGGGCGGCGCTTTATGCACGTTCAAGCTGGACTCCCACCCCAGGACGCTGCCGCTCTACGACCACGACCACCTCAGTGAGTGCTTTGAAGCCCTCGACCGCCATATACGCGCTCATCTGGAAACCATGGTGCCCACCAATTGCGTTTCCATACCGCTCGAAAAAATGAGCGATTATTTCTATGAGGGCGATGTGACCGACACGCGCTGCCTGGGGCGCGCCCGCTGGTTCTTAGGCATCCGCTCGAACCTGGGGGAAGCCGAAGTGATCACCCGGACCGCGCAATTGGTTAAGATCTGCTCGGCCAAGTTCATCGGCGAACTGGTCAAACGCGCCATCGCCGGACTGGCTCTCGCGCATCAGCCGGTGCCGCCATCCGCCATACCCGCGAAGCTTGAAATGGAATATTTCAGCGTGAACCGATTCGGTCCTTTTTGGGACCACATTGTGCAGACCCGGCGCGTCGGAATCTATGTTCCCGGCGATTTGCCGGATGCGGAAGTGGAATTGTTAGTCGTTTTGGAGACATAAAATGCCACCAGCGCCTGCCGGGCAACCCGGCACCACCCGGCCTGAAAATCTGGCCCTGATCTTCCAGGAATTGTTCACCGCCATCGTGCGTCTGCGCTCCAATCGCCAGACCGTCTCGGATGCCGAATCGTTCCGCCATCATATACGCGAAGCGGTGAAGAACGCCGCGCAGGAAGCCCAGAACCGGGGCGGATACGTCACCGAAGATATTCGCAAGGCGACATTGGCCGTCGTCGGCTTTCTGGATGAAACGATTTTGAATTTGCAAAGCCCGCTGTTCGCAAATTGGCCGCGGCAGCCATTGCAGGAGGAACTCTTCGGGACCCACATGGCCGGCGAAGTATTCTTCCAGAATCTGCAGGAATTGTTGGGCCGCGGCGACTCCGAAGATCTCGCCGACGTGCTGGAAGTACACTATCTGTGCCTGCTGCTGGGATATGCCGGCCGCTATAGCTTGGGCAACCGCGGCGAGTTGCAGTCCATTATGGGTCTGACGGCCAAAAAGATCCAACGTATCCGGGGAGAATTCGCGGGGTTGTCGCCGGCCTGGACGCCGCCCGCGGAACAGGTCAAGAAAGCCCGGGACGTTTGGGCCAGCCGCTTATTGTATGGAGCGGTGGGATGCCTGGTGCTGGCCTTGCTTTTGTTCGTCGTCTACAAACTGGTGCTTGGCTCGGCGGCCTCCGGCCTGCGGACCATCGTGTCATAGTCGATATAAAACCTGGAGAAATTGAGCGATGCGCAAGGTTGTTCTGATTGTCGCGCCCGTATTACTCGCCTATCTGCTGATGACGTTCTTCGGCGGAGGTATTTTCGGACTCCACGGCGCCAAGTTGTGGGTTTTCCGCGGCGCCCTGTGGCTGATCGGAATCGTAGCCGCGGCCGTGGTGATGTGGTTTTTCTGGGACAAAGACAAGAAGGAAAAGAGCGCCGCGGCGGCCAGCGAAGAGGCGCCCTCGGGCGGGGAAGACATTGCCGTCCTCCTGCGCGACGCGGAGAGGAAATTGTCGAGCGCGCAGTTGGCCAAGGGCGCGAAGATCGGCAATCTGCCGGCTGTGCTTCTCATTGGAGAAACTTCCAGCACCAAGACCAGCACTATGGTGCACTCCGGCCTGGAGCCGGAGTTGCTGGCCGGCCAGATCTATCAGGATGGCAATATCACTTCCACGCGCTGCGCCAATGTGTGGTATTCGCAGCAAACGATCTTTGTAGAAGCCGGCGGCAAGCTGCTGGGCGACGACCGTGCCCGCGGATACCTGGCCAAGCATCTGCAGCCCCGCCAATTGGGAGCGGTCATGGGCTCCGGAGCGCAGGCGCCGCGCGCCGCGCTGGTCTGTGTGGAGATTGAGCGCATTACCGCGGGCGGCCAGGCCATGGCTGCCACGGCGCGCACTCTGCGTGCCAGGCTGGGCGAGATCGCCCAGGCATTCGGCATCCAGTTGCCGGTCTACGTGCTGTTCACGAAGGCGGACCGGCTGCCGTTTTTCGCCGATTTCGTGCGCAACCTGAGCAACGAGGAAGCCGTACAGCCGCTGGGCGTGACGCTGCCAATCCCGGGTGCGCCTTCCGGGGTGTGGGCGGAAGAACAGACCGCCCGCCTGGGCGGCGTTTTCGACCAGATTTTCCGCGCCTTGTGCAACGCTCGCCCGGAACTGCTGGCGCGCGAAAACGATGCCGCGAAGCTGCCCTTCACTTACGAATTCCCGCGCGAATTCAGGAAACTGCGCGGATCGCTGCTGCAGTTTCTGGTGGATCTCTGCCGGCCCAGCCAGTTGACCGTGGGCCCGTTCTTGCGCGGCTTTTATTTTTCCGGAGTGCGGCCGGTGATCGTGCAGGAGGCCGCGCCGGCTCCCGAGGCGCGCGCGCAGGAAGGGCAGGGCGGATTGAATGCCCCCGCCGCGACCGCCATGTTCCGCGTGCCTTCCGGTGGCGGCCAACCTGCGGCGGCCGCGCCGCGAGCCCGCGTGCCGTTGTCCCGCAAAGTGCCCCAGTGGGTGTTTCTCACGCATTTTTTCAACCGCGTTCTGTTGGCCGATCGCGCCGCCATGGGCGCCAGCGGCTCCAGCGCCAAGACCGATCTGCTGCGCCGCATCCTGCTGATCGCCGCCGCGCTGATCTGCCTGGTTTTCTGCATCGGATTCACGGTCTCGTTTCTTCTCAACCGGGGCTTGGAGGACCAGGTGAACGATGCGCTCAAAGGCACCACCGTGGCGCCCGCCGCGGGAAGCCTGGCCTCTGTCGATTCCCTGCGCCGCCTGGAGGCCCTCCGGGAATCGCTTGCCACGTTGACGACCTACAACCGGGACGGGGCGCCGCTGAGCTACACCTGGTGGCTCTACGCCGGCGACAAGATGTATCCCGAAGTTCACCGCCTTTATTTCGAGCGATTCCGGACCCTGCTATTCGGCCAGACACAGAACAGCCTGGTGGCTTTCTTAAGCAAGCTTCCCCCTGCGCCAACGCCGTCGTCGCCTCCGTATGACCAGACCTACGACGCGCTGGCCGCTTTCCTGACCACCACTTCAAACCACGAAAAGAGCACCCGCGAGTTCCTCTCGCCGATATTGATGAGGACCTGGAGCGCCGGCGGCACGCCGGATCCGGATCAAATCAAACTCGCGCAGAACCAGTTCGATTTTTACAGCGACGAACTGAGAATAGCCGACCCGTACTCCAAACGGAAAGAGCCGGAAGCCGTGCTTAACGCGCGCAATTATCTAAGTAAGTTCGGCGATATCGACCGTGTTTATCAGGCCATGAAGTCGAAAGCCCCCAAGGCCGCGGTTAACTTCAACCGCCAGATCAGCGGTTCCCGGGAGTTCGTGGTGGATAGCTACGACGTCGCCGGCCCCTTCACAAGCGGCGGCGTGAAGTTCATGATCGACGCCATCAGAGATCCAAGTAAATATGTCCACGGAGAAACCTGGGT
>JBEKIM010000046.1:0-24000 GCA_050011755.1 Bryobacteraceae bacterium
CAGGACCTGGTGGACGCGTGGAACTCGCTGAACGCGTCCGGCAACCGGATGACCCGCATTCAGGCGTATCCGCAGCAGGACCAGACCGCGTTTTCGGCCTTGTTCGAGCAGGGCTCCGGCGCGTACGTGCTTTACGTCGAGCCGGCGATCCCGTTCGCCGCGGATGTGGCGGGCAAATGGGCGGCCGAGAGCCTGGTGGGGCTGGGTTTCGACCCGGTCTCGGGAAATCTGGCCGGATGCTGGCGCGACCACGTCAGCCCGTCGCAATTCGTCTTCAGCCAGGATTGGGATGCGCTCACCGCGGCTACGCAGCAGGCCGCGGCCAACGGCATGATGCTCCAGGCCATGACTGCGTATCCCAACGCGCCGTCCTTCGACGACTATTTCGAGGCGAATCTTGCGCCGTTTTCCATGGGCTACGGGTATGCCGTCGCGCTGAATGGCCAGATCATTGCCAACGGGACAGGTTATTCGAGAGGTCCACTTGAGGCGCGGAACCCCAATGTGCCGTTTACGGGCGATACCCGGCTGAACCTGGCGAGCGTTTCGAAGTCGGTGACGGGAATCGCGCTGGAAGTGTTGCTGCTGCAGCAACCCCAAATCACGCTGGACACGCCCTTCTGGCCGCTGATCCAGAGTCAGGTACCCACTCCGGATCCGTCTGTAAAAGTGGTGACCCTGCGAAACCTGGCGACCATGATGAGCGGTATGGTGCAGGAGCCGAACGAGGGTCCCATCAGTCCTCCAAACGGGGATTTCTGGGCGTATCTGAACACTTACCTGGCGCAGCCGCTGGTGGGGACGCCGGGAGTCACCTACTACTACGACAACACGAATTTCAGCATTTTGATGGGCGTGATCGAACAGGTTTCGGGCATGGCTTATGTCGATTTTGTAACGCAGTATGTGCTCACGCCGGCCGGAATCGACACGTCGATTTTCAACGCCACGCCGGACCCGCAATCTACCTCCTCGTTGACCTACAGCGGGCCGGACGATACGCGTCCGGGTTTTTATTGGGGACCGATCGGCTTTATCGGAGCGGCGGGCTGGATCTCGTCGGCGCGGGAACTGGTGAAACTTGCGGCCGCCTTGCGCGGCACGAGCGTGCTGCCTGCGGCCGTGATCAGCGAGATGCTAAACGACGGCATCGGATGGTACAGCGTATCCGGCAACTTCGGCACTTACTACGACCACAACGGCAGTATCGGGAACGGTCTGACTCCGGCGCAGCGGTTGAATACTTGTATTATGCGGCTGGGCGAAGGCTACGATATCGCGCTGGTGTCCAATTCGATCGCGCCGGTAGATGTGACGAGCCTGTGCATCGGCGCTTTCCAGTCGCGGGGGCTGGCGGCCGCGCAACTGCCTGCCAACGCCGTAACGGTCACCAGTGTGGTGCACGCGGCTAGTTTTGAACCGGCGGCCGCGCCGGGCGCCTATGCGGCGGTGATCGGGTCCGGCTTCGGATGTCCCGCGCAAGATTGGAGCGCCGCGATCGGCGGCGGGGACACCCTGCCGCAGGAACTCAACGGTGTGCAGGTCAGGGTTGGCGGGCAGTTCGTCTATGTGGAATATGCCAGCCCGGCGCAAATCAATTTTCTGCTGCCGTCGAACGTAGTCGCCGGACTCGCGAATGTGGAAGTGACTACGCCCGCGGGCGGCATCACTACGTCGTTCCAGATTAACCCCATCGCGCCCGGTCTCTTCGCCTACCAGTTGAACGGGAGGCTCTATCCGGCGGCTTTGTTTGCGGGAACCTCGGAATATGTGGCGGCCACCGGCGCGCTGGGCGGATTAGCCAGCCGGCCCGCCAAAGCGGGAGACGGGCTGGAACTGTTCGGAACGGGCATGGGACCCACGAATCCGGCAGCGCCCGACGGGGTGGTGCTGACCACGGATTATCCGGCCACGGATCTGGCGGCGTTTGAGGCAGCCATCGGAGGAATTCCTGCCCAGGTGCTGTACGCGGGAATCGTGGGAGCGGGGCTCTATCAGGTGAATGTCCTGGTTCCTTCGGGATTGACCGGCGGCGACCAGCCGCTGACGCTTTCGGTGAACGGGATTCCGGTGCAGCCGAATCTGATGGTGACCATACAGGCGTGAGGCGGTACTATCAATGATGCTGAAGATCATTTGTGTGGCGCTGTTGACCGTTGGTGGAGCGCTTGGGCAGGGCGGCAAGTTCGCCACGTTCCCGGTTCCCGGGTCCGTGGAGATTGGCGTGAACAGCATCAACTCGGCGGGAACTGTCGTGGGTATTACGAGGACCAGGTTGGCGCCGGTTTGGTAGTTCACGCCTACCTGCGACTGGCGAATGGGACGATCGAGACCTTCGATTATCCGGGCGCGGTGAACTACACCGTGGCGACAGCCGTAAGTCAAGGGGGCGCGGTGGCTGGATACTATGCCGATCCAAACGGCGTCTATCACGGATTTATCATGGCCACGAATGGACGCCTGACCTCTTTTGACGCTCCGGGTGCGGGCTACGGCACGGGATTCACTTCGGGGACACTGCCTTTAGGGATGAATTCCGCGGGGACGATCGCGACAGCCATTAACGATCAGGGCTATGTCGCTGGATGGTTTTACGACTCGAATATCAAAGTTCACGGATTTGTGCGGTCGCCGGGCGGAAAGATTACGACCCTCAACGCGCCCGGCTTCGAGGGTACCTACCCGACCGCGATCAACGATCTTGGGCAAGTGGCGGGCGTCGACTTCTTCCAGAATGCCTTCGTCCTTACGCCGGGACAGTGAGGGCTTCCTTAGTTCTTAATCCGCCCCATCATCTGATAAATGCGCAGCAACGCCGTATCCATCACCTGTTCGCCCGCCCCAACGGCCGCCGGCGACACGGCATTGTCGGCCCCATATCCGCCTTCCGCGACCGCCTCGATGGTCGGAAAATACTGGTGATATCCATTCGCATAGCCGAAGAAAAACAACTGCTTCACGCGCGCGCGCTGCTTCAGGCGAATGGCATGATTGCTGAAAAACTCACCCGATACGCCCACAAGCGCGATGTCTCCATTCAGCAGCGCCACCGTCAGCCGCGGGCGAATGCCGTCGGCATATTCATCGATGTAGTTCGGCACCAGTTCGGGAAAGAACGCCTTCTGGTAAGCCGCTTTCACCATGGGGTTGGCGAAATCCGTCCGCGCGGCGAACCGCAGTCGCTCCTCGCGGCAGTCGAGCGAGGGGTGCGCTACTGGTTGCGGGCTCAACGATTGCTCCAGTTTCACAGCCTCGCGCGCCAGCGCCTGTCCGAACGCCTGGTAGTCCTTGTCCCCCGCGTTGACGGACTGGTCGCCGGCCGCCCCTTGCATGAAGATCGTGGCTGCGCCGGTTTCCCGGGTAACCTCTGCCTTCAGCGCGCCCACGTAATCCGCCGAGAACTTCAGCGTGCTCGAAGGAATCATGGTAGGGTGCGCGGCGAAGTTCACCAGGATCGCCACCGGCTTCCCCGTCGCATCGTCGAAACGCATCACGGCCAGTTCGCGATCGCTGGGCTTCGGCTCGATCTTGGTGTGCCGGTTGCGATTGAAGCCCTCAAGCTGCGTCGATCCCACCGCCATGGTGGCCGCCGCCAGCCGCGAATTAGCCTCCACGATGGCCTCCACGATGCCGTCTTCCATCTGCGCGTAATAACGCAGGGCCGCGTCGAAGCGTCCTTTGCCCTTGCCCTCCTCGCCGGTCAACTCCAGCACCGGCCCGTGATGCGTGTGCGAACCGGCAATGATGGAGTTCTCGATCCCCGCCTGCTCCTTGATCCGGGCGCGAATGCGCTGCAGCGAAGCTTCCGCGGGCGCGCGCCCCAGATCCAGCCCCACGATGGCGATTTTCCGGCCTCCGGCGTCAATCACCAGCGCGTCGGCATAAAGCGGATCGAGCATGCCCGTGGAGAGCTTATCGTGCCGGTCGCCATAGCCCCACATGGGTACCGGCTCGCGCGGCGTAATGTCGCGCCGCCCCGTGCCTACCGCGAGCCCCTGCCCCCAGCAGGCGCAGACCGTCATGCAAAACAAGGTGACCAGTTTCAAAATTGAATTTCCTCCGCCGTACCTAACTGTACAAAAGTTCGCCGGCATCCGGCCACAGCCGCGGCCGGCGAAGCTCGCCTACAATAGAAACGTGCGCTTTGAAATCCGCCAAAGTGAGTCCGCAAGCATCCTCTCGCCGACCACGGGCTTCATCGCCCAGGCGGGCTTCACGCACTCCCTGTCCCCGGCGCGCAACTGCACCTTCGCCTGCACCTACTGTTACGTCCCGACCATGCGCATCTACGGTGGCTTGAAACCGGAGGATTGGAATCACTGGGGCCGCTTCACCACCTTCAAAAGCAATGCGCCCGCCCTGCTGCGCGCCGCCTTGCGCCCAGCCCAGAAGATATACTGCTCTCCCCTGGTGGATCCGTATCAGCCGGCCGAGGAGACGGAGTGCATGATGCCGCGGCTGCTCGACGAGCTGATTGCGCGTCCCCCGCAGGTCTTCGCCATACAGACGCGGGGCCCGCTGATTCTGCGCGATATCGCGCGTCTGCAGCGTCTCGCCGGGCGCACCACTTTGCGCGTAAGTTTTTCGATCACCACCGATGACGATGGCGTGCGCCGGCTCTACGAGCCGCACTGCGCGCCGATCGCCGAGCGCCTCGAGACCGTGCGCCGGTTGCGCGCGGCGGGCCTCGCCGTATACGCGACTCTTGCGCCGCTGCTGCCCTGCGATCCGGAGGGGCTCATGAAACTGGCGCTGGAGGCTACGGATGAAGATATTATCGGCGATCCGTTTCACGTGCGTGCGGTGAAGAAGTGCGGAGCTACCACGCGCGACGCGGGCTTGCGCATCAGCTACGCCCAAGGTTTTACGGAGTGGCATGACCCCGGCTTTCAAACGGCGGTCACGGAAAGAATGCGGCAAAAGGCCGCGGCGGCCGGACGGCGCTTCGCCACCGGCCCCCAGGCTTTTGGCTGGCTGGCGGAAACGCCAGGAGAGGTTCATCATGACGGCAACGGCAACGGCAAACGAAGTCCTCGAACGACTGGAAATTGAGCCGGTCAATTCCGGCGCCTGCGATGGCGATTGGATCCCCAATCCCTCGGGCGGGGAACTGGCCTCCATCAACCCCGCGGATGGCTCGGTGATCGCGCGCGTGCGCATGGCCGGCCGCGCCGACTACGAGCGCGTGACGGCGCACGCCGCCGATGCGTTTATCGAATGGCGCATGGTCCCGGCCCCCAAGCGCGGGGAAATCGTGCGCGAGCTGGCCGGCGAGCTGCGCCACGCCAAGGCCGACTTAGGCGCGCTGGTCACCATGGAGATGGGCAAGATCCGCGCCGAAGGACAGGGTGAAGTGCAGGAGATGATCGACGTCGCCGACTTCGCCGTAGGCCTCTCGCGCCAGTTGTACGGCCTTACCATGCACAGCGAGCGCCCCGGCCACCGGATGTACGAGCAATGGCATCCGTTGGGCGTAGTGGGAGTCATCAGCGCGTTCAACTTCCCCGTAGCCGTGTGGGCCTGGAACGCCATGATTGCGGCCGTTTGCGGCGATTGTACCCTCTGGAAGCCGTCTTCGGAGACGCCTCTCACCGCCATCGCCGTGCAGAAGATTTGTAACCGCGTCCTTGAACGCCACGGGCTGAAGGGCATCTTCAATTTGGTGATTGGCCGAGGCGATCCGGTCGGCGAAGCCATGCTGAACGACGCCCGCGTTCCGCTGATCAGCTTTACGGGTTCCACCCAGGTGGGCCGCCGCGTGGCGCAGACGGTGTCATACCGCATGGGCCGGACCATCCTCGAATTAGGTGGCAACAACGGCATCGTCGTGATGGACGATGCCAACTTCGACCTCGCCCTGCGCGCCGTGCTCTTCGGCGCCGTCGGCACCGCCGGACAACGGTGTACCACCACCCGCCGCCTTTTTCTGCAGAAAGGCATTGCCGCTAAAATGACGGACGCGCTCGTCGGAGCTTATAAACAGGTTGCCATCGGCAACCCGCTCGACCCGCATACGCTTATGGGCCCGCTGGTGAACCAGCGCTCCGTCGAGGACATGATGGAGGGCCTCGATACGGTCCGCAGGCAGGGCGGGGAAGTGATCTACGGCGGTGGCCGGCGGGGCGGCTGTTTCGTCGAGCCGACGCTGGTGAAAGCCAAGCCGGACATGGCCATTCTGCGTGAAGAGATCTTCGCGCCCATTCTCTACCTGGTGGAATTCGAGGAGCTCGAGGAAGCCATCCGCTGGCACAACGATGTGCCGCAAGGGCTTTCGTCGGCCATGTTCACGACCAACCTGACCTCCGCGGAGCGCTTCCTGAGCCACGCCGGCAGCGATTGCGGCATCGCCAACATCAATATCGGCACCAGCGGCGCGGAGATCGGCGGCGCGTTCGGCGGCGAGAAAGATACCGGCGGCGGCCGCGAATCCGGCAGCGATTCCTGGAAGGCCTACATGCGCCGCCAGACCAATACGATTAACTGGTCGCAGCAGCTCCCGCTGGCGCAAGGCATCGAGTTCAACGTTTCATGATCTATACGTGCTATGAAATGATCGGGGATTGCCGCGCCGGCCGTCCTGAGGGCTGGGCGTATTTTCTCACAAATTATATCCCCGTAATCCGCCAGTTTTTGCATCACTACTTTCCGGATCGGGCTGACGACCCGGCGCTGCTTGAACGTGTACTGCGCGCGTTGCGGCAGCCCGGATCCAGCCTCTTTCAATCCATCGACCCGGCGCCCGAGCGCGCCTTTGTGGCCGGTCTTCGGCAGCAGGTCTTGGCCGCGGTGGAAGCCGATCGGGCCAGCGCCACGCCCGAACTGACCCTCGATATCGAAGCGCTGGGCGCGGCCCTTGAGCCGCTGACTCTGACCGAGAAGCTGGTGGTCTGGTTCGAGACCATGCGCTATAGCGATCCCGACACCGGGCGCATGCTACGCATGTCGCCCCAAACCGCGGAGAAAATCCGGGCGCGCGCTGCCGAGTTGGTCCGCACCAGTGTGGACGCCTGGCGCAGCAGCCTGCTGGCCGACAACGGCACGCTGTTGGGCCAGGCCGCCGCTACCCTCTCGACCAAGGATTGCCTGGCCGCCAAGACGTTTTTCGATGTGATCGACGGGCGCGCGACCTGGGGCGGGCGCGAAGAAATGGAGCGCCACGTGAAAGGCTGCTGGCATTGTATGGACCACTACTGCCGCCTTTTGGAAGTGGTCGATACGCTGCGTGCCTCAAAGCCGCTTCCCGAGGCCGAGGCCGAAGGCTACCAGCGCCTCCTGGGAATCGAGGCCCGGAAGCGTTCGTTCTGGAAGCGCTAATCCGCGCCGGCAGCGGTTCGGTTTGGTTGCGCGGGCCATCGACTTTGGGCTAAGCTGAAGGCCACTGAAGAGTAGGGAGTGTCAGTTGGGTTTTGAGCCGGCTTTCAGCCGGCTCTGGCCGCCTAAAAGGCGGCTGCGGCCAAGATTGGCCGCCCTCCGAAAACGAAACTGACCGACTACCGAAGGGTAAGAGAATGTTATCGAATGTGGGTGAACTCCGCGATTCCGGTCAGGCGGACAGAACGTCGACAGGCGGTTCCGGTGACTGCGGGCGCTGAGCAGGCGTCTGCCTCGCCGCCCCTGATACGCGTGAGCTTTGGGGAGGCGCCGGCAGACCTGCAGACTCTCCATTTCCTGAAATCGTTTCGCATCGGCCGCGTCGAAGAATGCGAAGTCTGTATCAAGAACGAATACGTAAGCCGCGCGCACGCCGAAGTGGTTTTCGAGAACGGCCAATGGTGGGTGCGCGACCTGAACAGCAGTAATGGCATTTTTGTGAATGGCGAGCGCGTCCCGGGCGCTGCCTTAGGTCCATCGACCACCCTCAGGCTGGGCGTCGCCGGCCCGGAGCTGATTCTCGAAGTCCAACCCAAACCCTCCGAACGGAAGCCGCTGCCCCCGCCGAAGATTACCAGCGCATCGGAGGCCGACATGGCACGCCAGGTGGAACGCTACTTCGGCAACCTGGCGCCGGGGGAGCCGGTCGGCGAACACACCGCCATGGTCCGAAGGGCCTTTCAGCAGGTACAGACCAAACAGAAGCGGAAATACGGCGGCATCATGGCGGTCCTCGGGCTGGCGATACTAGCCGCGGGAGGATATGCATTCTATCTGCACCAGCAGGTACGGAAACACACCGCCATGGCGCAGGACCTGTTCTACACCATCAAGTCCCTTGACCTGGATATCGCCAACGTCGAGAAGTTGGTGACGGACTCTAACAATCGGCAGGGAATGGAAGAGATCCGAAAGTACCAAAGCCGGCGGACCGAGATGCTGAAGAGCTACGACCAGTTCCTGTCGTCTCTTCACGTCTACGACCCCAAAATGACGGAGCAGAGGCGTCTGATCCTGCGGATCGCACGTATTTTCGGAGAGTGCGAATTGGCTATGCCTCCTGAGTTCGCCACCGAAATCGAGAACTACATCAAGAAATGGCAATCTTCGGGCAGGCTGGCCAGGGCCATCAAGACCGCGCAGGATAACGGGTATACCGCTAAGATCACGGAAGAACTGCTGGCGCAGGATCTGCCGCCCGAGTTCTTCTACCTGGCTCTGCAGGAGAGCGATTTCGATCAATATGTGAGCGGCCCGATGACTCGCAAAGGAATCGCCAAAGGAATGTGGCAGTTCATTCCGGAGACCGCGGTTAAATACGGCCTGCACTTAGGACCGCTGGTGGATCTGAGGCGGCCCGACCCGGGCGACGACCGGCACCATTATGACCGGGAAACGAAAGCGGCGGCCGCTTACCTGAAAGACCTGTATAGCACCGACGCCCAAGCCTCGGGACTGCTGGTCATGGCATGTTACAACTGGGGCGAGAACCAGATCCTTCCCCTGGTGCGCAGCATGCCGGCCAACCCGAAGGAGCGAAACTTCTGGCGGCTGCTGTCGGCGCATCGCGATAAGATCCCGCAAGAGACTTACGACTACGTTTTCTATATCTCGTCGGCCGCGGTAATCGGCGAAAATCCTAAACTCTTCGGATTCGATTTCGATAACCCGCTCGCGCAGGCCAAATAAGCTGGCAAACGGCTTAAGGCCGTGCCGCTTCCCCGGCGCCCAGCTCTTTGATCAGAAACGCGTCGATGTCCGTAAACAAGGCGATGCTGTCGTCGATGGACGACCCGATCCCGTGCCCCGCGGTGCTGCTGGTGCGCAACAGCACGGGCTGGCGGGTCCCGCTGGCCTGCAGCCGTGCCGTCATCTTCCGCGATTGCATGGGGTCCACGCGCGCGTCGTTATCGCCGGTGGTCATCAGAATCGCGGGATACTGCTGCCCGTCTTTCACATGATGGTACGGCGAGTAAGCATATAGCGCCTTGAATTGATCGGCTTCCTTGACCGTGCCGAATTCGGTCACGTTGAAAGCCCCATTTGGCGAGAGTTCCACGCGCAGCATATCGTAAATGCCGACCATCGAGACTACCGCATGATATAGCTCGGGGTGCTGGGTGAAGGCCGCACCCATCAACAGGCCGCCGTTGCTGCCTCCCACAATGGCCAGCTTCGACGGTTGGGTGTATTTGCGCGCGATCAGATACTTGGCGCAAGCCGTGAAATCGTCGAAGACGTTCTGCTTCTTTGTCAGCTTGCCCTGAATGTGCCAGTCCTCTCCAAATTCGCCTCCGCCGCGAAGGTTGGCCTCCGCGAACACGACGCCGCGCTCGAGCAAAGGAACAAACGGCGCGGGATAGGCGGGAGTCAGGCTGACGTCGTAACCTCCATAGCCGGTGAGTACCGTCGGCTGGTTGCCGTCTAGTACCAGTCCCTTGCGATGGATGATATTCAGCGGGACCTTCGTGCCGTCTTTTGAAACCGCGAAACGGCGGGTCACTACGAACCCATCCAGCGGAATCGGGGGCGGAATGCGCAGTGCGGTAGGTGTAAGCTTGCGCGACTTCGAGTCGAAGCTGAAGTAACCGCCCGGTTCGAGGTAACTGCTCACATAACAGATCGGTCCGGCGCCATCGAGGTTTCTGCAGTCCACGCTCGAAACAGCCGGCACATGCACCTTCGCGGGGGTGCCGTCGCCCGGCAGAAACTGCACTTCGGAGGGGCCCCCGGCCAGTTCATTCACGAGAGGGCCATCCTTGGTGGGCGCCACGGACTCGATGACCACGGTCGATTCGGCCACAATTGGGGTGGCCTGATCCACGGTCTCCGCCACATCCATGTGCAGGACCTTGCCGCGCGGCGCGCCATGCTTCGATACCAGGTAGATATCCTTGTGGTAGCCGAATGCGATCTGCTTCACTTCGTCCGCGACGCTGGCAAGCTGCCGCCAGGGACGGCCGGGCGCCAGCAGCCAATACTCATGATCGCCGCCATCGCCGTATGCCACGCTGATCCCGATATAGCGTCCGTCGCTCGAAGCGGCGAATGAGATTTCCGCAATCCGGGGAAAATCTTTGCCGATTTCGTAAGTGTCGTTCTCAGGCTTGTCTCCCAGCTTATGAAAGTAGACCTGCTGGTAGAAATGCATGTCAGCCGGCGCCCGCTCCCCATCGTGCGGATAGCGGGTGTAGTAAAAGCCGGAGCTGTCCGCATTCCAAGTCACGCCGCCGCCCGCCGTGGCGTAGTTCACGCGCGGGATCACGTCCGGGAGCGGCTGGCCGGCAGCAGTGTCGTACACGTGGACGTCTCCGCTTTCGCTGCCGCCGGTGGAGAGCGACGCGGCCAGGTAACGGCCATCCACCGAGGGCGCCGCAAAATCGATTTCGGTGAGATGCTTCGCGTCGATAGCGTCGGGATCGAGAATCGTGCGTGCGGCAGACAGATCGCCGAGAGAGGTGAGTGTCACCACGATCTGATGCTGGTGCTGCTGATCGCTCTTCATGGCGAAGATTTTGCCGCCGCGTTCTTCGATGGGGAAATAGCGGGCCTGGGCAGGTTGGAACAGCTTGCGGAGTTCGCCCGCCAGCGCTTCCCGGTCCGGCAACGCGTCGAGGACCGCGCGGGCGGCTGCGTTTTGTCCGTTCCCCCACTGTTTCACCGCCGGATCGTCGAAATCCTCCAGCCAGCGGTAGTCGTCAGTCACCTTGATCTTGCCGTAGGTATCGGTGACCGGTTTCTTGGGCGTGGGCGGCGGCGCGGTCTGCGCCGGCAAGCAGGAAATCGTAAGCGTCAGGACGACGGCAAATCGGAACATGCAGCCAATGTACCACCGGCAATGTGGCGAAAGCCGCAGCCACGCGGATTTGACAATTCGAACCCAAGTGCGGCATACTACTTCCATCGATAGACGATGGGAAAGCTTCCCGCATCTGAACTTCTGCCGGGCACGCTGGATCTCCTGATTCTGCGCACGCTCGCCACGGGCGAGATGCACGGTTACGGCATCGCGCAGCGGCTCAAGCAAGTTTCCGGCGAAGTGCTGCAGGTCGGCGAGAGTTCGCTGTACCCCGCGCTGCAGCGGCTGCTGCTTAACGATTGGGTCAAAGCGCAGTGGCGCGCTTCGGAGAATAACCGGCGCGCACGCTATTACACGCTGACCGCGGCCGGCCGCAAGCAACTGGCCGCCGAGCGCGCTGAGTTCACGCGGGTAGTGGGCGCCATCGAAAAAGTGCTGAATATGCCATGAGCCCGCGCACTCCAAACTCGCCGTTTCGGGCGTTGCTTAGGGCAGGGCGGCGGTTTATATTTCTCTGGCGTCGCGAGAAGCTGGACCGTGAATTGGCGGAGGAGCTTGAATTTCACCTGGCGCTGAAGCGGCAAGCCACCGGCGACCGGCTGAGCCGCATGCAGATGGGCAACCTGACTATGGCAGCCGAGGACTGCCGCGATATGTGGAGTTTTCTGAGACTGGAGAGACTATTGCAAGATATCCGTTACGCCGCGCGCATGTTCCGCCGCACGCCGGGTTTTACGGCCATCGCGATCTTCTCGCTGGCCGTCGGAATCGGTGGAAACGCGGCCATGTTCACGCTCGTGAATACCCTCCTGGTTCGTCCGCTCCCCTATCGGCAACCCGATCGCCTGGTTCGTATTACGGGCGTTTTTCCGCGCGCGGCCGTGCCTTTCTTCGAGCGGCGGAACCGCACCATCGATGTCGCCGCGGTGAGCCCTGGTTCCGAATTCAACCTCACCGGAGAGGGCGAAGCCATCCGGATCGTGGGCAGCGCGGTTTCGGCGAATGCTTTTTCCGTGCTGGGCGCCGCGGTGGCCAGGGGGCGTAACTTCCAATCGGGTGAAGATTCTCCCGGCCGGGACGGCGTGGTCATCTTGAGCCACTCTCTCTGGAGCACGCAGTTCGGCGGCGATCCCTCGGTGATCGGCCGCGTGATCCTCTTGAATGGCATGCATCGGCAGATCGTCGGGATCATGCCCGCGGCCTTCGCCTATCCGTCCGCCCAAGTGCAGGCATGGGTGCCGTTGCGGCTGGACGCTTCCAACTTCCTGGAATACTGGGGCGGTGAGTTTGTGCCGCTGGTGGCGCGGCTACGCCCAGGAGCCACCATAGCCGAGGCGCACCGCGAGATCCAGCCGATAATCGGCGAGTTCCGAAAAACGTTTCCCTATCCGATGTCGCGCGACTGGAATCGCGATTCCACCGCCATACCGCTGCAGCGCGATCTGACCGGCGACATACGCGGCAAGCTGATCATCCTGCTCTGTTCCGTGGGCCTGGTGCTGCTCATCGCCTGCGCCAATGTCGCCAGCCTGTTGCTGTCGCGCGCCACCACCCGCCGCAAAGAGATTGCTTTACGTGTCGCGCTGGGCGCGGGTCGCCTGCGCATTGTCCGCCAGCTTCTAACCGAGAGCATCCTGCTGGCGCTGGCCGGCGGACTGCTCGGAATCCTGATTGGAACGGGCGCCCTTTCCATATTCAAATCGCTGCTGCCTTCTTCCACACCGGGACTGGCGCAAGCCTCCATCGACTGGCAGATAGCCGCGATGGTGGCGGGGCTGGCACTGGTTACTGGCCTGGCATTCGGGATCGCGCCCGCGCTGAGCGCGTCCCAGGTGGATTTGGCGCAATCCATCCGGACCGGCAGCCAGCGGTCTACCGCCGCATTCTGGACCCGGTTCCGCGGAGGGCTCATTGGCGCGGAGGTGGCGCTGACTGTCGTGTTGGTTGTGAGCGCCGGCCTGCTGATCAAGAGCCTGTACACTCTGTCGGAGGTGCACCCTGGTTTCCAGCCGCAACAGATCCTGACGGTGCGCATCAGCCCGAACGCATCGTTTTGCACGCCACGCCAGGCGTGTATCGCGCTTTACGACCGCCTGCTCGAAGGCGCGCGGCAGGTCTCCGGCGTCGCCGATGCGGCAGTCGCGAGCAGCGTTCCCTTGGATGCCGAACAGCCGGACCTGGCGGTGGACGTGCAAGACCATCCAAAATCGGCGGACTTCCCGGCGCCCATGCTCTGGTCTGGCGCGGTCAGCCCCGATTACATGAACATGCTGCGGATTCCGCTACTGGCGGGCCGTCGGATCACAGTGGCCGACGGTCCCAAATCCGCCAAGGTTATTTTGATCTCCGCATCCACAGCCAGGCATTTCTGGCCGGGCCAAAATCCGATTGGCAAGCACATTAAGGACGCCAGTGAACAAGATTGGAGAACCGTGGTCGGCGTAGTGGGCGATGTGCGGCAGTACAGCTTGAGCAAGGCCATGCCCGACGGGATTCAGGGCGCCATATACATGCCCTACGCGCAGGCCGTGCGGGACGACGGACAAATTCCGGCTGCCATGACGTTGTTGGTGAAAGCGCAGACTATGAACGATGCGCCGGCACGCGAGCTTCGAAGCCTGGCGCAGAGCCAGAATCCGAACGTGCCGGTGGGCCAGGTGCAGCCGTTGGAAGAATTGGTGGCCGGATCCATTGCCAATTTCCGCGCCACCATTCGTGTGTTCATCAGCTTTGCCGCGGCTGCCATTCTGCTGGCCGCGATCGGGATTTACGGATTGGTCTCTTACTGGGTGTCGCAACGGACGTATGAAATCGGCCTGCGCGTGGCGATCGGCGCGACTCGCAGCCGCATCGTTTCGATGATCCTGGGACAGGGGCTGCGCGTGGCCCTATATGGTATCGTGGCCGGCTTGATCGCGGCTTTGGCTACCACGCGCTTTCTGGCCAGCCTGCTCTATGGAGTCGGCGCCACCGATCCGCTGACATTCGCGGCGGTGACCGGATTGGTTCTGGCAGTCGCGATTTCCGCCACGTCTGTCCCCGCATGGCGCGCCTCGCGAATCGATCCGATCAATTCGCTGCGAGTGGATTGAATCGACTAAGGAATACGTGCAGGCCGCCGCATTCGGATAGAATAAGGGCGGAATGAAGTCCGCTGTGTGCCTGTGCCTGTGCGGCTTCCTGCTATGGGCTGCTAAACCCGCGAAGGAGGTTTTCGACCAGGCTGTCCGGGATCTCGCGGCCGGGGATTACGATGCCGCGGAACGCGGATTCCAGTCTGTGCTTCGCGAAGAGCCCCGCCACATAGCCGCCCTTAGCAATCTCGGTGTAATCTACTCCCATACGCATCGCGCCGATCAGGCGATCGCGGTCTACCGGCGTGCATTGCGTTTGAGCCCGGACGACAAGGCGCTGCTTCTGAATCTCGGGCTGGTCTATCTCAGGCAGGAAGCGCACGCGCGGGCATTGCCGCTCTTCGCGCGGGTCGTCGAGATCGATCCTGGGCACATGCAGGCCCGCCAGTTGCTCGCGGTTTGCCGTGTCTACACCGGCCGACTCGAACCCGCCATCCGCGATCTCGAGGAACTGCGGCGCGCCGCTCCTCACGACGAGGGGATTCTGTTTCTGCTGGGGTTTGCCTATCTGAAGAAACCCGACTCCGAGAGGGCAAGGGCGATTTTCGAACTGATGTTCGAGACGGCTGGACCGGCACAGGCGCAGTTCCTGATTGGCAGGTCAAACTATGAGGCCACCCTATTCCCGCAGGCCGAAGAGGCCTTTGTCGAAGCGTTGCGCCTGGACCCGAGCCTTATGGGCGTGCACCTGGAATTGGGAAAGGTCTACATCAGCCTGCGCCGGACCGACGATGCGATCCGGGAGTTGCAACTGGCACTCCAAGAGAGTCCGGGTGACGGGGACGCGAGCTATTTCCTCGGCGGCTTGTTGGTCCAGGAAGGCCGCTACACGGACGGGATTCCATACCTCGAGCGAGCCACCAAGGCCAAGCCCGACTTTTGGGCGCCGTACTTCTATTTGGGGAAGGCCAGGCTGCGGCTGGAACATCCCGCGGAAGCTGTGGCGTTGCTGCAGAGAGCCGTGGATCTGAATCCGGATGAGGCATCTGCGTATTACCAGCTTGGGCGGGCGCTCGAAGCTTGCGGACGAAAGCCGGAAGCCGCCCGTGCGCTAACCCGGGTCCGCGCTTTGAGAGCGGCGGCTCTCAAAGCTCAGACGCTGGATGATGGTCCGATAGCCCGCCCCCGTTGAGGGTCTACTTCGAGGGCCGTTTTTCCACAGCCTGTTGCGCAGTTGTACATCTTATTAAAGGACCTCAAAATCTGATTGCTTTCGCGTCAAACTTGCATTACTGTTGAAATCAAGCACGAGTGTGTTTTGCTTTTGGGGTGGGCGTGGTGGTTACACCGCGTCAAGACCGGCGAGAGCGTCCGCTCATCGCGTTTAAACAAAGAACGGGGCCAGTCTCTCTAGGCACGTTTGTAGCCCCAAGGAAGGCTATCTATGCAAATTAGATGTAGTTGGAGCGTCAGAATCGCGATTCTCTCGGCGTTTCTGCTCATTCTGATTGCGCAACCCATGAAGGCGCAATCCCAGAATCTCAGCGGTACCGTAATCGACGAGTCCGGAGCGGTTGTTCCAGAGGCCGCCGTCAATATCATGGATGCGGCCAAGGGAGGCACCGCCCGGCAAACCACCACCGACCCAGGCGGCCGGTTTTTGGCCATCGACATCGAGCCGGGCAAGTATCTGATCAGCGTCGAGAAAGTCGGCTTTAAGCGGGCTGAACTTACCGTCATCCTGGATGTCAATTCCAAGATGGATGTTGGACAGATCAAGCTGCAGGTCGGAAACGTATCTCAAATCATGTCGGTTTCCGCGGAAACCACGCCACTTGTTTCGACGAATACGATGGAAAAGGCCTTTCTGGTAGATAGGACACAAATGTCCGAATTGCCCATGAACGGCCGGAACTTCACTTCGTTGATGAACACCGTGCCCGGCATGACCAGCGCGGCGCAAAGCGACTTCGATGTGAACTTCAACGACGTGTCGCAATTCCATTCGTTGGGCGGACGCGGATCGGAGAACAACATGTATTTGGACGGATCTCCGAATATCGACGTGGGCGACAACCAGTCGCAGTACACTCAAGCCAGTATCGACTCAATTGCGGAGTTCCGGGTTCTGCAGAGCGGCTTCAATGCAGAGTACGGCCGCAACTCGGGCATGGTGATCGCGGTAGAAACCAAATCCGGATCCTCCCAATTTCACGGGACGGCATACGAGTACTTCCGCAACAACTGGCTGGACGCCAAGTGCGTGGAGTCTTGCAACACGCTGGTGCCGCAGTTGCGCTACAACCAGTTCGGCGGCAATTTCAGCGGCTGGGTGCCGATTCCGAAGATCTCGACCCGGCAGAACAAGAAGATGTTCTTCTTTTACAACCGGGAGATGACGCGCCGCGACCTTCCCTCCAGTAACTACGCGGACGTCCCTAACTCGACCATCTTAAGCGGGAACTTCTCGCCGTGGCTGCTTTCCACCAATATGACCTATGCGCCTGAGTACAAGAATGGTACCGTCTTCGAGCCCGGCAGCGTCACCCGCAACGGCGCCGGTCAGATCACCGGCGGCGTGCCCTTCCCGAACAACACGGTTCCGCAATCGATGTGGCAGCCTTTGAGCGCCAACCTGCTGAAGATCTATACGGGCATCCCTGGTTATTCGACTCTGCCGGCCGCTCCAAACCCGGGCTATGTCCGATATTTTTTCAACGATCCCGACAATCTGTTGAAGAACCAGGATCTGCTTCGGTTCGACTACGCGATCAACAGCAAGATGAACAGTTTCTTCCGCTGGGTGAACGACTACCAGAAAGAGACCATCGCGGAAGGAATCTGGGGCAGTGAGCCTTTCCCGCTTCAGACGCAGGCACGGCCGAAGCCAGGTAGTTCGTGGGCCTGGAATCTGGTGACGACATTCACACCCACGCTGGCCGCCGAGACGATCCTTTCGTACAACCATCAGTCACAGTCGCTGTCGGTCGTCGGCACGAACCCACTCAGCCGCGATACCCTGGGCGCCGCCTGGACCGAGCTGTACCCACAGACCAACATCACCAACTCGGTTCCCGATTTGAATACCGGAGTGAACGGGATCGGCTATTCACTCGGCGACCCTGGTTGGCACAACTGGGGCAAAGACTACGGCGCCACGGAAAACGTCACGATGGTGAAGGGCGCCCATACGTTCAAGTTCGGGTTCTTTTACAATCGCGATGACAAGGCCCAAACCGGCACTTGGGCGATGGAAGGCAGCGTTGATTTCAGTTCATACGCCTCTAACCCTCTCGATACGGGCAACGGGTTGGCCAACCTGATGTTGGGTAACTACTCGAGCTATTCGCAGCCGAGTGCGGCCGTCTATCCGTGGTTCCGCTTTTGGGAAGCCGATGCGTACGCCCAGGATAGCTGGAAGGTGACCAAACGTCTGACGCTGGAATATGGCCTGCGCTTCGTGCACATGACTCCGACCTACACGGTCGTCCGCGGTGGCACAGAGGGCGGAGAAGGCACGTGGACGCTATACAGCGTGGATCTCAGCCAGTACAACGCGAGCGACAAGCCCACCATCAACCTGACCAACGGCTTTCTAGTGGGCAACCCGATGACGGTGCTGAAACCGCTGGGGCTGATCTGCGACCCCTGCTCCGGCACAGACCCCGGGTTCTCGCCGGCCAAGAACTTCCCGGAGCCTCGCGTCGGCTTTGCTTACGACGTGTTTGGCGACGGGAAGACGGCCCTGCGGGGCGGCTTCGCGATCTTCAACGAACGTCTCCGCCAGAATAACTTCAACTTCGGCGCAGGTGCGCAGTGGCCTAACCTCACTTCCGCATCCCTGGTCAACGGCAATGTCGGGTCGATCGGTACCTCCGGCCTGCAGGGCTCTTCGACGCCAATTGCGCCGCCGGGAATGACGGTCTGGCCCACAGACAACACCATGCCGAGCATCTACGCCTGGCACCTGGGTGTCCAGCACGAGTTGCCCGCCAGGTTCACGATGGACCTTTCATACTCCGGCAACCATGCGATACACCTCATGGACCAGCGGCAGTTGAATGCACTGCCTGCCGGTACGTTCCTCACCAATCCGACCATGCTCCAATCGGTCAATTACTTCAGCAACGCGCTTCTGCCCTATCTTGGCTGGGGCGGCTTGACCGCCATCGAAACGCAAGCTTATTCGCGCTACGACGCCATGATGTTCCGGCTGAGCCGGCGCTTCACCAACAACCTGTCGGCCAACTTCAACTACACCTGGTCGAAGATCATGGACATCGTCGACAACGACTCGGACCAGATCAATAACCCGTTCTGCATCCGTTGCAACTGGGCGAATGCCGGATACAACCAGCCGAACGTGTTCACACTCGATTTCGTCTACACGCTCCCGAAAGTGAGAGGCTCGCTCGACCAGCCCATCCTGAGGCAGGTATTCAATGGCTGGGAAGTCAGCAGCATGATCCGGTACCAATCCGGAATGCCGATCACCAGCCTCTACTCGAACGGAAATCTGCTGGGTGTGAATGCGGGCAACCAGTACCCCAATCTCATCGGCGATCCCTATCAGGGTCAGAATGCCTTCCAGTGGCTCAACCCGGCGGCTTTCGCCCGTCCGGCGGACGGCTCGTACGGCGATCTGGGCAGGAACGCGCTGCATCTGCCCGGCATCGGCAACGTGGACGCCAGCCTGATGAAGAACTTCTTCATCACCGAGACCGTGAAGCTGACGCTACGCTGCGAAGCGTTCAACCTGTTCAATCATCCCCAGGTCTGGGGCGTGAATAACTCGTTCGCGGGTGATAATCCGGGCAGCCTGATTTCCGCCAGCGATGCGACCTTCGGGCAAGCGAATGCCTATCGCGACGCCCGCACCCTGCAACTGGCTCTCAGATTCGCCTTCTAATTTCTGAAGCCTCCTCAAGCGGGAGGGGAGAGGCCACGCGGCCTCTCCCCTCCCGTGTAGCAAGTCAGAAAAGCTTTCCCATCAAGTTCACCAGCAGGTCGCAGTCCACGGTTGCCGTATGCCCATCCCGCCAGTCGGAGAAACGCCAAATCGCGGACTGACCCTTGAGGCAGAAGAACAGTAGCTGGCTCCGAACTTCGAAGTGTTCCAGCATCTGCTGGTTGTAGGTGCGTACTTCACCCTCCAGAATGTACGGGTCCGAAAACTTTTCCGTGGAAAAAAGCTTTGCAGTGGCCTGGAACGCGATTTGCATCTCGCGGCCCTGCGCGCCGACCTGGAATAGATTCACGCCGGACTCGTGGAACATCTGCGCGGTATACGCGGGTGGCGATAATTCCACCGCGGAGTCGGTGAGCCGGCTGTTTAGCGCCGCAACGAACTCCGCGCAGATCTGATGGAGGCGGCAGGCGCCCTGGCGGCGGAGGGCGGCGATCTCTTCCGCGCCGATTAGAGACGCCTCGGTCTTCCGCGCGGCGTCGATTTGCCGGGCGAGCCGGGCGAGTGCGTCATCGTTTGCCATGGGGATGGAATACCGATTGTAAACCCCAATGTGCGCAATCGGGGTGCGCTCGCCGGCAAGCTATCGCAGCATTCCCGTGGAATAGCGCAACACCGCGTAGGACTTCTGGTAATCGTACTTCGCCCCCAGATTCTCCACCTCCGCTTCCGTCAGGTTCAATTGCGCCTGCGTCAGCTCCACGATCGAGCTGAGCCCCAGGTTGTAGCGCCCTTGCGCCAGGTCCAGCGCCATGGTGGCTTCGCGCAGCAGTTCCGCGGTCACGTCCAGTTGATGATACGCGGTGAGCGAATCGCTCCAGGCCACGCGCACGTCGCGGGCGATGCCCTCTTCCAGATCGCGCACTCTCTGGTCCGCGGCCTGCGCTTTGAAGCGCGCGGCTTCCCGGCGCGCCGTAAACAGTCCCCCGTTGAATATCGGGATTTCCACGTTTACCGCCGCGCTCTCGTACTCCGGCGGAACGACCTGGGCCGTGAGTTGATGGATATACGGGATGAAGCCGCCCACGCCGATCAGGCTCACAGTGGGCAGGGAAAGGTCGCGTTCGGCACGCTCGAAGCGGTAGGCCGACTCCCGTTCCAATCGCACACCCGCCAGTTCCGGCCGTTGCTGGAACGCCTGGGTCACCATCTCCGCGGCGTCCGCGGGCGGACTGGGCGGCAAGGGTTCCTCATTCAGCTTATAGGTCTGCTGTTGGTCCTGGCCGAGCGCGCGCGTCAGCTCCGCGAAGGCCTGCTGCACGCCGTCCTGCGCGCGGATCTGGAGCAGTTTGGCCTGCGCCAGATTCACCGAAGCAAAGCTGACGTCCAGTTGCGAGCGCAGCTTGTTCTGGGCAAGGGCGGTCACCTGGTCCACCACAAGCTGGCGGGCCGCAACGGTCTCGTCCGCCACCTTCACCAGCGCTTGCGCGCGCAACGCCTCGAAATAGGCTTGGTTCACGTGTAGCAATACGTCGTAGCGGGTGGCCTGGTAAGTTTGCGAGGTGGCCTGCGCTTGCAGCCTGGAACTCGCCACCAGGTTGCGCGTCCGGCCCGAATCGGTGATGAGTTGGCTGAGCGTGACGCCCTGGCCGAAGCGGTCCCACAGCCGGGAGGCGGTCAGATAGCCCGCGCCGATGCGCCCCTGCGGGTTTCCCTGCGAACCCGTGACGTCGCCTTCGAGCGTCGGATAATAGGCCGCGCGGGCTTCCGCGACGCCCTGCTGGGAGGCCTGATAATTCAACTGGGCCGCCTGTACCTGCGGATGATTCTTGATGGCCAGCGCTTCGGCATCCTGTAGGGTGAGGGGCGGCGGCGCGGGCGTGGTTTGCGCCAGGGCGCCGGTCCCGGAAAGTGCCGCCAGACTCAGCACAACGATCAAGGTTGGTTTGTTCATGCAGCCTCCTGGGGTTCCGCGCCGCGCCGTTTCTTTCCGTAGACCAGTAAGTAGGCGGCCGGAACGATAAACACGGTCAGCAGCACGGAGGACGTCAGGCCCCCGATAATTGCGCGCGCCATCGGCGTGTACTGCTCGGCTCCGGTGCCTAACTTCAGGGCCATCGGGATCATCCCGATGATGGTGGCCAGGGAAGTCATCAGGATCGGCCGCAGCCGGACGCGGCATGCGGTAATGATGGCATCCTGCACAGATAGACCCTGCTGCTCCAGATTGTGCGCGAAATCCACGATCAGGATGCTATTGGAATCCGCGATTCCAACCAGCATCAACACGCCCATCAGCGACATCACGTTCAGGGTGGTGTGGGTCAGCGGCAGAATTACCAGCACGCCCACGAATCCCATGGGAATCGCCAGCATGATCAGTACCGGATCCACGAAGGATTTGAACTGCGCCACCAGGATGAGATAGAGCAGCAGAAAAGACAGCAGAAAGCCGAATCCGAAGCTCTTGAACGACGCCTGCATGGCTTCCACCATTCCATGCAGGTCTACGCGGACGTCACTGGGAATCCTGGCATCGGCCAGGACGTCCTGGATGCGGCTGGTGACGCGGCCGAGGTCCTCCCCGGAGGGAGTCACATAAACATCGGTCACGCGCTGAATCTGGTGATGGTCGATCTCGGTGGGAGACTGGATACGCTGTAATTTAACGACGGTATCGAGGGTGGTCGGGGCGGTGGCGTTGGGCGCCCGCAAGGGAATGTTGCGCAGATCCAGCATGTCGTGGATGGCCGCCACGCCATGTTCGAAGTATTGGACCGTAAGATAGTAGTCGTTGCCGCTTTTGTCGTCGACCCAGTAATTGGGCGCAATCATGTAATTTGAATTGAGCGCGGTGATGACGTTGTCAACGACTTCTTTCTGGGTCAGACCCAACTCGCCGGCGTGTACCCGGTCCACGTCCATCCGGATGCCGGGATAGTTCATGTCCTGGGGGATGTAAACCTCGCCCACACCGCGGATCGTGCGGATGCGAGTGGCCAGGTCTTGCGCCATGGCGAAGTTCCGCTTCAGGTTCGAACTGCTTACCTGGATATCGATGGGCGCGGGCATTCCACTATTGATGACCGCGTCCACCATAGAGCCGCTCTGGAAGAAAGTACGAACATCCGGCAGCTGCGCGGCGATGGCCTCCCGGACGCGCGCGATGTAGGCGAAGCTGCTAACCAGATGAGCGTCGGTCAGCGCCACTTGCACCGTACTGGTATATTCGCCGGCGTTGTCGGTGTACAGCGACGAGAAATCGTCGACCACGCCGATGTTAGATACCACCATCTTGAAATCGTGGGGAGTCACAATGCGGCGGATCACGTCCTCCACGCGCTTCACGTATTGTTCGGTCACTTCAATCCGGGTTCCCGTGGGAACTTTCATGTTGATGGTGAACTGTCCGGCATCGGTGCGCGGAAAGAACGCCACTCCCACGAACGGATAGATGCACAGACTCAACAGAAACAGCGCGCCCAGGGCCGCCACGGTCAAGCCGGGCCGCACTAATGCGCGGCGCACCCAGCGCTCATAGAAATCCAGTACCTTGCCGAAGCCCCGATTGAACCGGGCGTTGAACCGGTCCCATAACGACTTGCCACCTGGATGAACCGGAACGGGATGTTCAGCACCGTCTTCGGCCGGCGCATGTTGTTTCAGGAAGCGCGAGCAGAATAGCGGGATTACCGTCATCGCGACGACGAACGAGGCTAGCAGCGACAGGGAAAAAGCCAGCGCCAGGGCGGAAAACAGAAACTTGCTCACCCCATAGAGGAAGACCACCGGGAAGAAATCCACCACGTCTACCAGGGTGGCCGCCAACACGGCCAGGCTTACTTCCGAACCGCCCACCTCCGCGGCGACCATGGGCAATGCGCCCATTTCCAAATGGCGGTAGATATTTTCGAGCGAAATTACCGAGTTGTCGATCACCCGCGAAAACGCCAGCGCCATCCCGCCCAGGATCATGGTATTCACCGTGCTTCCCATTAGCGCCAGCACCACGAATGCAGCTACGGCCGACAGCGGGATCGAAAGTAGCACCGCCGAAGTGGCGCGCAGGCTCCCCAGAAAGATCAGGATCATAATGCTGGTCAACACCAGCCCAATGGCGCCTTCGTGCAGCAGCGTCTCCAGCGCGGCCTTCACATAAACCGACTGATCGAAAACGACATTAGTGACTAATTGTTTCGGAATGTCGAGCAGATGCGACGTCAGCTTACGGACGCCATCCACCACTTCAATGGTGTTGGTGTCTCCGCCCTGCTTCATGATGGGAATGTAGGCGGACCGCTGACCGTTTACGCGCACGATGTTGTATTGAAGCTGGCTGGCATCCTCCGCCTTGCCTATGTCCGAAATCGTGACCCAGGACTTGCCGACGGATTTAATCGGCAGGCTGTTCAACTCGCGCATGTCCTTGACCAGACTGTTCGAGTAGACATAATAGTCGGTCGGGCCGATCTTCACGTCTCCGGCCGGAAGGATCAGGTTTGAGTCGTTCACCGCCTTGACCACGTCCATGGGGCTGAGCTGCCGCGACGCCATTTTATAGGGATCCACGTACACCATGATCTGCCGGTACTTACCGCCGAATGGCGGCGGGATCTCGGCGCCTTTCAGCACGGCGATCTGGTTGCGGATCTGGAATTGTGCGTAGTCGTGAAGTTGCGTCTCGTTCAGACCTTCGCCGCTCACCGTCACCAGGCATACCGGCAGGCTGGAGGAGTCGAACTTCAGCACCACCGGCGGCAAGGTGCCGGGCGGCAAACGCTTCAGGTCGGCCAAGGCCAGGTTGGAGAGTTGCGTAACATCGGCGTCGGCGCTCGTTCCGGGCTGAAAGT
>JBEKIM010000047.1:0-23731 GCA_050011755.1 Bryobacteraceae bacterium
GGCCACGCCGCGAAACGCTCTGGCTGCACGAACCAATGGAAGTGTTCTGACGACGCCGGACCATGCACCACCAGATAGCGGACGTCCAGCGCACGCAGCCATAATTCACCCAGCCGCGCAGCGGCTTGCGGGTCCCCACAACCCAGCGTGATCTGCCTGTGCGCGGCGGGGACCAGGTAGTTGGAGACACCCTGCGCGCTGCCGCCGGTTTGCGCAACATCCGCCCAAATGTTCAGCGAGCCTTCCAATTCCCCTGCCACCAGGACGCGCGAGGATCCGGCGTGATGCGCCAGCCAATCCGAGATTCGAAAGGCGAGCGTAGTGTGCGGGTCGGCGCTAGGCTGTTGCACCGTCCAAGCACCGGCGAGAAACGGAATGGCTGGAAGCGCGCTCACGGCGAGCACCCCGACACCCAGCGGCCTGCGCCAATTCCAGGCTGCTTGCGCCAGGCATCCGATGGCCAGAACGAGGCCTACGTTGAATTCCTGAAGATAGCGGTGCGGAAGCGGCACCAGGTAGTTGCCCGCAGCGCTGTAAGCCACGACTACCGCGCCCGAGATCGCCAGCAGGGCCAAGGCAAACCCGCCGGCAGGCGAGACGCGCGGCAGCAAGCCGATCGCGAGCAGAAGGGCGGCGCCAGCTAGCACGACCCAGGTGATCGCGCTCCACGGCGCCGAAGGTTGGATGTTCCGCAGCACCACGCGGTCGAGCAGTTTGGTCGTAAGGATGCAATCCGGTGAGATCCAGAAGGCCGCCAGTCCATAGCCGACGCCGGCCACGCTCGCGACCCGTAGGGCCGCCGTAGAGTAACCCACTTGCCGGGATCTGGCTACGGCAACCGCGCCCAAGACCATCATCAGACCGATAATGCCTGCCCAGTTCAAAAGGAAAACGGCGGCGGCCAGGAGCGAGGCAAGCATCCAACGATCGCGCCAGGCGGCGGCCAGCACCAGCAGGACCAGCGCCAACGACAGCGTGTGCGCGGACTCGTTGGAGGCTACCAGCGCGATGAAGTTCCAGGGGCCATGGCGGTAATTTCCCGCGAATCCGCTGAAGGCCGGCAGCAGGTAATAGAGTGCGGTGGGGGAGAAACTTTGTATCGACGCCAGCGCCGCCGCCAGCCATCGCGAGCGGAAAAGCTGCAACGCGGCGATGTAGAACGCGGCGGGCACCAGCGCGTAGGCCGCTCCGCTGACCAGGTGATAGGCTCTGCCCAGTGAATGCACCGGGAGCCACGTCACCAGGATGTGAAATAGCGGCGGATAAAGATAGTGAAAAGGCGCGCCACCATACTGCAGGGAATTCCAGGTCCAGGGGCGATCGCGGAACATGCGCGACATCCCGATGTAGGTGTAATCGTTGTTCCATGGCTGAGACGAGAAGTCCATGGCCAGAAAAGGGGCGATGACCAGCAAGTTGAGGGCGGCCAGCGAGGCGATGATGCCGCAATCGATGACGAAAGAGTGGCGCCGCATCCGCGTTTGGGCGAGCGATTCCAAGTCTATCACTGTTTCAAATCATAGGAACCGGCATGGCCTGCTATACTGCGGCGTGAGACATGTCCCACGGCGGTAAACTGTACGTGGCGGTGCTGGCCGCCGCCGGCGCGATTCTCACTTACCAGCTATTCATTCCGCCCATCGTAGGACTCGCCGACCAGGGCGACTTCGTGCGCACCATCGGCCGCTTTGGCTGGGGACCGCAACATCGCACGAGTCTATACGTGTACGTGGAGCCTAAGTATATCCCCGATCCGCATTACCGCTCGACTTACTGGGAACAGGCCAACAGCGAATACTTGTTTGTGAGCGCGGCTCTGTTGCTGAACAAACTGGTCTCGAAGGACGGCGCGTTGGATATCACGGTCGCCGGCTGGGTGCATATGCTGGCGTTCCTGGCGGCTTTCGCGCGGCTGCTGTGGGTGACGCGGCGCGAGCGGGCGCACGCCCTGCTGTGGATCGGCGCGTTAGTGGCGCTGACGGACGCGGGCTATGCCGTGTATTGGAATTCCTGGTATGCCGAGCCGGCGTCCTGCATTTTCTTTCTGCTGCTGCTGGCCGAAGCCGTGGAGATCGCGAAGGCCGGGGAACCTGGCCTTGCGGGCATGCTGCGCTGGTCGTTGTGGTCGGTACTGTGGATCCTGGCCAAGCCGCAGAACGCGCCGATCGGTCTGATTTTGGGTTTGTTCACTTTTCGGCTGGCGATGTGGACGGGGTCGAAACGGGTCCGCGCGCTGGCTGTGGCGGCCGGCTGCGCGATGTTCGGATGCGCGGCTTTCAACGTACTCGCCATGCCGGTTTATGGAAGACAGGCGAACACTTATGGCGTGGTCTTTTCGGGTATCCTCGGCGATTCGAAGGACCCGGCGGCGGATCTGCGCGCGCTGGGGCTCGACCCGCAACTCGCCAGATACGCCGGAAGCGGCGCGTGGACTCCGAACACCTACTATCCGCAGATGGCGGCGTCGGGAGTCCTGCAGCGCGTCAATACGTTTACGGTGCTGGGCTTCTACCTGTTGCGGCCGGCGCGCATGTGGCGGAGGCTGCACGCACTGCTGCACACCATCACGTTCCTGCGGCGGAACTGGTATGGGAATTTCGAGCCGTCCGCGGGGTTGCCTCCGGCAGCGCAGAGCCGCGCGTTCACCGTGTGGAGCGGTTTCCACGAACATATATTACCGGCCGTGAACAAGTGGATCGTCTTTGCCCTTGCCGGCTGGCCGTTGATCGCCCTATGGCGATGGATTCGCTGCCGGGACGCCGCGGGCCGGCGCCGTTTGGAACTGCTGACGCTGCTACCGTTGTGCAGCCTGGCCGCCTTATTCAGCGCGGTATACGGCGACGCCTTCGACGTGATCAAGCATATGTATCTTTTCAACCTTTTGCTGGATGCGTGCATGTTGTACGCTGCGACCTCGTGCGCCGCGCGGTTTAGCCGCGGGGGCACGCGCCGGATCGCCTGAGGAGGCGAGCCATGCAGATGACAGACCTGTTTCTGGCGGAACTGGAGCGCGAGTCGGGCGCCACGCGGCGCGTTTTGGAACGCGTACCGGAGGGCCGCAACGACTGGAAGCCGCACGAAAAATCGATGCGGCTGGGATATCTGGCCACGCTGGTTGCGACTATGCCCGGCTGGATCGACATGATGGTGAACCAGGACGAACTCGATATGCGTCCTCCCGGCGGCGCGCGGTATAAGCAGCCGGATCTACGCACGCGGGAAGAACTGCTGGATGCGCTGGATGCCAGTCTGGCGAGGGCGCGAACGGCGCTCGCCAGCACGACGGACGAACACCTGATGACGCCCTGGCGCTTCCTGGTGGCGGGCAAGGTGGCCAGCGAGCAGCCCCGGCATATCATGATCCGCGACGCCGTGTTCAATCACATCGCCCATCACCGGGGGCAGTTGACGGTTTATCTTAGGCTGAACGATGTGCCGGTGCCGGCGATCTATGGACCGTCCGCGGATGAAGGGATTGGATAGATGGTCGGGGCGAGTGGATTCGAGCCACCGGTCTCCTGGTCCCGAACTCGATTCAATGCATTTTCACGAAGTCGCTGAGGAGACGGATGGCGGTGGTATTCTTGGATCGGGGAGGTCGTCAATGCCATATTTACCCAAGGGCATCGCACACCCATTGGAGTTGGTAAAGAGTCTGAATGACCTTCAGCATTTCCTTCCCCGGCGGTAGTGAACTGGCGATACACCATTGATAACGATGGGAGCGGCGATCCGTCTCTTTTCTTCCGGATCACGCTTTCCGACGAGGCTGCGAAGCCGCAGAATCTACTCAAGATAACCAAGTACATCAATGGTATCGTCGAGCAGCGAATCAATCCGAGAGGACAGTGGGGTAGCGCATGCGGAATTTCTCCGCGCCACCAGATCCGCCGCGTCAGGCCGACATGCGGCGAGCGGTTTCCGCCGCGTGTTACGCTCTCTTCCATCTGCTGACGAGCGAAGCCGCTGGCAATTGGAAAAACATCAAGCAAGCTCCGTTCGCCAGAATGTTTCGAACCAAAAGGCGTCCACCGTTCCTCTGCTCGTGTCCATCTTCGAGAATCTCAAACTCGTCGCGGACAATTTCGTCACACTCCAGCAGCAACGCCACAGCGCGGACTACGACAATTCAAAGACATGATCTAGAACGCAGGTCTTTGAAGCCATCATTCAAGCGCAAGATGCGATGCAGGCGTGGAGGGGCATTCGCAATGAAGGGATAGCACAGGATTTCCTTCTTGATTTCTTGGGCGGCGGCAGATCATTCTAAAAGATAGCCATACCCAAGCGGGCAAAGGCCTCCGAACAGAGTAAGCGCCTGCAACGGATCGATGAAGTGGTCGGGGCGAGTGGATTCGAACCACCGACCTCCTGGTCCCGAACCAGGCGCTCTAGCCAGGCTGAGCCACGCCCCGAAATACCAGTGTAGCTGTTTCCACCCCTCCTGGACAAGTAGCGAGCCGGCTCTGTACTATCAAGCAAGCGGCAAGCCAGTGAGCGAAAACCAGAAATTGCGCGAATTGCCCGCGGTATACGAGGTCGCCGAACGCATATCCGCGCCCGGAATCCCGCGGCCCCTTATCATCGCAGAGATTCGACGCGCGCTCGATGACGCCCGCCGCGAGATCCGCTCCGGCGCCGCCAACGGGCTCTCCATCGAAGCGCGTGTCGAGCGCGCGCTCGCGGCACTGGCCGCGCCATCGCTGCGGCGGGTCATTAACGCCACCGGCGTAGTCCTGCACACCAACCTCGGCCGCGCGCCGCTGGGCCCAGCGGACATTCTCCCCGGATACTCAAATCTCGAATACGATCTCTCGACTGGGCTGCGCGGCAAACGGGATGTGCACGCCGGAGCGCTGATCGAGCGCCTGCTCGGCGCGCCCGGCATCGCGGTCAACAACAATGCCGCCGCCATCTACCTGGCGTTGAACGAGCTTGCCGCCGGCCACGAAGTGATCGTTTCGCGCGGCGAGCTGATCGAAATCGGCGACGGCTTCCGCATTCCCGATATTATGCTGCGCTCGGGCGCGCTGCTGCGCGAAGTCGGAACTACCAATCGGACCGGCATCGCCGATTATCGCGAAGCCATTACGGATCGCACGCGCCTCCTGTTGCGCGTGCATCCCAGCAATTTCCGCATCGAGGGCTTTACCGCCCGCCCGGCGATTGAAGAACTGGTTGAGTTGGGCCGCCAGCGCGGCATCCCTGTTTATGAGGACCTGGGCAGCGGCTGCGTGGCGGATCTCCGCCCCTTCGGCATCCATGAGCCCTTGGTATCGGAGAGCCTGCGCGCGGGCGCCGACCTGGTGTCGTTCAGCGGCGATAAACTACTGGGTGGTCCGCAGGCGGGCATCCTGGCCGGGAAGCCGGAAATCGTCGCGCGCCTGCGCCGCAATCCCATGTTCCGCGCGTTACGTCTCGATAAGATGATTTACCAGGTGCTCGAGACTACGCTCCGCCACGTGCTGCTGGAACAATGGGACCAGGTGTCGGCGCTCCGCATGATCCGCCTGAGCGCCGCGGAGATCCGCGAACGCGCCGGGCGCCTGTTAGCCGCGCTGCCCGATCTCGAAGCCGAACTGAAGCCCGGCGAATCCGTGATTGGCGGCGGCTCCACCCCGGAGCAATCCATTCCCACATGCCTGATCGCCATCGCCTGTGCCGACGTAGTCGCCGCGCAACGCCGGCTGCGGGCGCATAATCCACCGGTCATCGCGCGCGTCGAAGAAAAACGGGTGTTGCTGGATTTGCGGACAGTTATGCCCGAAGAAGAACAGGAATTATTGGCGGCCCTTCAGGCCCTTTCCTGATAGGTGCCTTCCGCCGTGCTGACGCGAATCTTTTCGCCTTCGGCGATGAAGGGAGGCACCTGCACCACCAGTCCGGTTTCGAGTTTGGCGGGCTTGGTCACGTTGGAGACCGACGCGCCCTTCATGCCCGGCTCCGTCTCCACGACGGTAAGATCCACCGTGGCCGGCAATTCGACGCTGATGGGCTTGCCTTCGTAGAATTCCACCGCTACCTTTAGCTGCGGAACCAGATACCCGACCGCATCTCCCAACAGTTCCTTGGTCAGGTGCATCTGCTCGTAATTTTCGGTGTTCATGAAATAGAAGTACTCGCCATCGTCGTACAGGTACTCCATCTCATGTTCTTCCAGCGCGGCGCGCTCGACGCGATCTTCCGATGAGAAGCGGTGCTCGATCATCGTGCCACTGCGCAGGTTGCGCATCTTGGCCTGCACGAAACCCCGCAGGTTGCCGGGGGTCCTGTGATTCACGCTGAACACGGAGAACAGGTCGTTGTTGAACTTGACCACCATGCCCGGACGCATTTGTGTTGCCGAAATCATGAACTACCTCTCGATCCTGTAAATATTGGCGCTACAGGCGTAACTGCCAGTATAGCAAAGCTCCCAATGCTCAGATTTCGCTGGGAATTCGACGCCTGCGGGCCGAAGTGTACTCGATGCCGTTTTCCTCGCACCATCCGATGGCAATGCGACGGAGCGCCGCGTCCTTGAAATCGTACCAATCCTGCTCCCGGCGATAGCGCCGCAGCGTGCTCTTGAAATGGCCGAATGCGCCGGCGCCATGAATGGCGTCTTGCAGGTCGTTGCTGAACCGTTCCGGCCCAACGGATTCCGCGAAATCGCGCATGATCTCCCACTCATGGCCATATGTTGGGTGGGCAGCTTCACAAAACGGTCCCAGTCGGCAAACAGGGTCTGGACCACCTCGAATTCGCGGTGCTGCCATTCCAGCACTTCGTCGATGGCGCCGCCCTCTTCCACCAGCCCCAGCATGTCGCGCGACAGGTACTCCACCTGGCCGGTTTGGCGATCCAAAAAGTAAAAGTAGTCGTCGTACTGCACCTCAAGGGCGTCGACGATCTCTTGCAACTCGACTTTCATCGGCTTATTCCCAACAGCGCGCCAAGGCCGCAGCTTAGCCGCGTTTAATCAAAACGGCTGGATTTCCTCGCGCACCGGATCGAAGTCGATGCGCCGCTTCTGCATGTACGAGATATTCCCCAGGTGCGACGCCTGCGCCGACCGGTGCCCGATCAGCACGTCCCCGTTGGGCCGCTGGCGCGAGCGCACGCACTCCAGGAAGTTGTTCACATGGTCTTCGTCGATCTTGCTGAACGATTTCACCGTGACCGGTTTCGCGTTCCGGCCCACGGGGTGAAACTCGTAGTGCCCGCGATCGATCAACAGGCGTCCCTCCGTGCCGCACATCTCCACCGCCGCGCCGGTAATTCCCGGAACCAGCGTGGCCTCGAAGGTGGCGGTGAAATCCGTGGGATATTCCAGTAGCACGTTGATCGTGTCCGGCGCCGTGCGGCCGTCCTTATAGTTGTAAACGCCGCCCGCCGCCGAGGCCGAGACCGGCACTTCCTGCCCCATGAACATATGCACCACGTCGATCCAATGGGTGAAGAGATCCGTCACCTGTCCGCCGCCGAAATCCAGGTACGCGCGCCAGTTGAAATACTGCTGGGGATCGTAATCGCGCCACTTCAAAGGTCCCAGGAAATGTGCCCAGTCGAGATCCGCCGGCTTGGTCGCCAGCGATTCCGGCGCGTGCCGCAGGTGATATCCATTGCCATGCCACCAGGTGCGCGCCAGCGTGATCTTGCCCAGTTTGGCGGTGTCGAAATACTCGTGCTTGGCTTGCAGATAGTGTTGCCCCGAGCGCTGCTGCATGCCCACCTGGCACACGCGCTCGTTCACCCGCGCCGCCTTCACAATGCGCGGCCCTTCTTCGATGGTGCGCGTCAGCGGCTTCTCGATATACACATCCTTGCCGGCGTTCAGCGCGTCGATGGCGATCTGCGTGTGCCAGTGGTCGGGCGTGGCGATCAGCGCCACGTCCACTTCCTTCATCTCCAGCAGCGCGCGATGGTCTTTGAAATCCTTGGCGTTGGGCGCTTTCTCGCGGGCCTTGGCGATCTGCGCGGCATAGATGTCGCAGAGCGCCACCACATCCGCGTTGGCCTTCTGAAAGTTTTCCATATCGTAGCGGCCGCGATCGCCGCAGCCGATCAGGCCCAGTTGGATGCGGTCGTTGGCGCCCATCACGCGCGAATAGGAAAGCGCCGTGAGGGCTGTAGCGCCGCGCAGAAAATTGCGGCGGTCGAGAGGGATTTCAGACATAAAATTCATTATACGGCGGCGCGGCGCGCGGCTGCGACCCGATAGAGTTCGGAACCGGGCTCGCGGCGCGGCGGCCGGCAGTAGAGCTTCGCCGCCTCCGCGGTGGATCGATCGCTTAACAGTGCGAAGCCCCGCGGCCGCAAATAATCGGCGAGCGCGGCGGGATCGAAGCCGAAGATGAACGGTTCGCCGCTTGAGCGTACCGACGACTTCCATCGCCGCGCTTCGCGGAATGCTACTGAGCCGTCCAATGCGCCGCGGTGCACGTAAGTGAAAATCAGCAGGCTACCGTCCGGCAGAATGCGCGCCAGCATGCGGAAATTCCGATCCACGGCCGGCGCTGTCAGGTAGCTCACCACGCCTTCCCAGAGGGCCGCGGTTTTCGCGCCCGTGTCGAACCCGGCATGACGCAGCGCGGCTTCCAGATCGTCCTTTTCGAAATCCACCGGCACGAACTGCACGCTGCCGGGTAGCCGCCCCAGCCGCGCCTCCAACCGCCGGCGCTTAGCGCTTTGCGTGGATGGATGATCGAATTCGAATACCGGCACGCCGCGGAGTTCTTCCAGCCGGTAGGGACGGCTGTCGAAACCGGCGCCGAGCAGCAGCGCCTGGCGCGCGCCGCCGCGCACTGCCTCCCGCAGAAGATCGTCAATCAGCCGCGTGCGCACCACTGCCGAACTGCGCGTGCGCGGCCATCCCAGATCCAGGAACCAGGTTGCCAGACGGCCCATCAGAGGCAATCGGGCGAAGCGGGCCAGCGCTTTGAGCCGCCCCGTCAGCAACGCCGCTGCGTACGGATCTTCGAACAGCCGCCCAGCCGCCGGCCGGGCGCTCTCCACTGCGCGAAACAACGCCATGTATTAGGCAGTGCGGCTGGGCCGCTCGCTGTTCATGTTTCGGCGTCGGTTAAATCGGCTTGCCGTCCGCGTCGAGGAACTTTACTTCGCCCAAGTTTAGTTCCCGCACACCCGCTTCGATCTTCGCGCGGTCGCCTACGATTACCCAAACCAGATTGTCCGGGCGAACCACGCGCTTGGCCGCCGCTTCCATATCGGCAATGGTCAGAGCGCGCACGCGGCCGGCATATTTGTCGTAATAATCGTCGGGCAAGCCGTACTCCACCAGTTCCTCGATAGAACTGCCCACCGCGTTGATGGTCTCGCGCGATCCCGGCAGGCTCAGCGTCTCGTTTGCCTGCACCTTCGCCAGTTCCGCGGGGGTCGGCGGCTTGTCGCCCACAATCCCGCGCACTTCCTTGTTGATCTCGGACAAGGATTCCTTGGTCTTATCGGTCTGTACCGGCGCGAATACGATGAAAGGCTCCTGCCCACGCGCGCTCCAGAAGAAACTCTGCGCGCCGTAGGACCAATGCTTGTCCTCGCGCAGATTCATGTTGATGCGCGCACCGAAGTTGCCGCCCAGGATGTTGTTCATGGTTTCGATCGCGATATCGTCCGGATTGTTCTTGGGCGGCGCGATCTCGCCCGCCAGAATCAGCGACTGTAGGGCGCCCGGCCGGTCCATAATATAGACCACCGGTTTCGCCGGATACGACACCGTTCCGATGTTCTTCTTGGGAATCTCACCCGGCTTCCAGCCATCGAATAAGCTTTCGAGTTTCGGCTTCAGTTCGCTCAGCGTGATGTCGCCCACCACGATGAGCGTGGAATCGTTGGGCCGGAACCAGGTGTCATGAAACTTCACCAGGTCCTCGCGCGTGAGCTTGGAGACGCTGGCCTCGGTGCCCGAACCGGTCAGCGGCGTGCCATAAGCGTGCTTGGGTCCGTACAGCAATTCCGGAAAGACGCGCAGCGCCATCGGCACGGGCGTCACCTTTTCGCGCTGAATGGACGCGATGCGCTGCTTCTGCAGGCGCAGGAAATCCGCCTCGGGAAACGACGGGTGCAGCACCACGTCGGCCATCAGGTTGAGCGAACGATCCAGGTTGCTCTTCAGCGCCGAAACGAAAACGGTGGATGTATCCAGGCTGGACGAGGCGCGCAATTGCACACCCAGCAGAGCTTCCTCGGCGCTGATTTCGAGCGCCGTCTTCTTGGCGGTGCCGCCATCCAGAAGGGCAGTGGTCATGCTGGCCGTCCCCGGCGTGGCGAACTGGTCGGCGGCATAGCCCGCGTCCACCTGTAGCCAGAAGTCCGCCACCGGAATCTCGTGGCGCTCGGCAAGGATCACTTTCAGGCCGTTGGAGAGGGTGACGCGCTGCAGTTTGGGCAGTTTCAGTTCCGGGGGGGTGCCGGGCTCCGGCATCTTGGAGCGGTCCACGCTCTCCGACTCTGTCTTATAGGTTGGGTAGGGATGCACTTCCAGAACGTATTCGCCATCCGCGAGCCACTTGCGCGCGGCTGCCTTCAGATCATCGGGCGTGGCGTCCTCGACGCGTTTCAGTTGCACCTTGTAATAATCGGGATCGCCTACGAAGACCTGACCGTGCGCCAGCACGTCCGACGTGCCGCCGAAGCCGCCGATGCGGTCCACGCCGCGAATGAAGCGGGCGACATACTGGGTCTTCACGCGCTGCAGTTCCTCGGCCGTGGGGCCGCTTTCCAGGAAGCGCGCCAGCTCTTCGTTGATTTCCTTCTCGATCTTCGCCAGATCCTGACCGGGCCGCGCCGTGCTCGTGATGTCGAACTGGCTGCCAATCTCCCGGTCGTCGATTTCGGCGCGCACGTCGGTGGCAATCTGATCGTCGTATACCAGCCGTTCATACAGGCGCGAAATCTTTCCTTCCGTCAGGCAATCGGCCACCAGGTCCAGGTAATCGGAGTCGGCCGACCCGTATTGCGGCACATTCCAGACTTTGTAAAGACGGGCTTGCGGCACGCGATCCTCTACCGTTCCGCGATGCGCGCCCGTCATCTTAGCGACCCAGACTTCCTGCTTCCCGATGGGCGGTCCGGCCGGAATGTCGCCGAAATACTTCTCGGCCTTGGCCTTCGCCGTATTGAAATCGATGTCGCCCGCCAGGACCAGCGTGGCGTTCGACGGACCATAATATGTCTTGAACCAATCCTTCACATCGGTCATGGAGGCCGCGTTCAGGTCCTCCATGGAACCGATCACGGTCCAGGAATAGGGATGGCCGGCCGGATAAGTATTCTCGGTGATCAGTTGTTCGGTCACGCCGTATGGCTGGTTCTCGCCCTGGCGCTTTTCGTTCTGCACCACGCCGCGCTGCAGGTCCAGCGTCTTCTGCTCGAACGATCCCAGCAGGTGGCCCATGCGGTCGGACTCCAGAAACAGCGCGTAATCGAGCGCGGAGGTGGGCACATCCTCAAAGAAGTTGGTGCGGTCGTTATTGGTGGTGCCATTCAGGTCGGTGGCGCCCACGCGTTCCATGGCATCGATGTAGCGGCCATGAAAGTTCTCGCTGCCGCCGAACATCAGATGCTCGAAGAGGTGCGCGAAACCGGTCTTGCCGGGCTTCTCGTTCTTCGACCCGACGTGGTACCAGATGTTCACCGCCACGATAGGGGCCTTGTGGTCTTCATGCACGAGGACCGTAAGGCCGTTGCTTAAGACGAATTTCTTGTAAGGGATGTCGACGCCGGCGCTTTGCGCAAACGCTGCCGCGCACGCCAGGAGGCTGAGCAGAAACTTCTTGGTCATAATGGATACCTTAATGATACGCCGCGCAAGGATGTCAATGGGGCGGGCCTCCCGGCCTGCGCGGATTCTCCAGAACCCGCTCTTGCTGCTCCTGATTGCCGCATCGGCGCCGGCCTATACCCCGGAACAGTTCCGCAGTTCCGGCAAAACGGTGCATGTCGACCGGTATCGCCCTGGGGGATCCGCGCCCGCCCCCCTGGTCATCTTGCTGCACGGCGGGGCCGGTCCCACAGCGCATCATTTCCCGTATCGAAAGCTGGCTGTGGCGCTGGCGAACCGGGGCATGGCCGTGGAGATACCGCATTACCTGGATGCCGCGAAACCAGACAGGGCCGGCAGCGGCGAGCCTTACGGCATCTGGATATCGGCCCTGCGAGACGAAATCGATGCCTACCGGCAACGGTCTGGAATCGCAGCCGGCAAAACCGCCTTGGTGGGCTTCTCGCTGGGTGCGTCCCTGGCGTTGGCGGCCGCGGCGGACGGTTTGCCTATTTCGGCCGTAGCCGAGTGCGCCGGCAGCCTGCCGGACCGGTATGTCGCGAGCCTTAGGAGCCTGCCACCGATTCTGATCGTGCATAACCGGGGCGACACCGTGATGCCATTTGCGAATGCCGAACAGCTTTTGCGGCTATGCGACATGCGGCATTACCCGTGCGAAGCCCGGCTGGGCGCCGGGACAGTGCACGGACTGCCATCTCCCGAGTCTGAATCGATTGATCGGATTGTCCGATTCATATCCGCGCATGTCCTTTGAATGCCGGGTTCGGATCTCCAGATCCAAACCCAATTTGACCTGCCACCTGCACTCCGTTACACTGGAGCGTCAGTTCTTTTTCGGGCTTTATCCAGCCAACCAATTAAACCAGGAATTTTTCAACGGGCGAAACAGGCATGCAGCGACAAATTTTCACATCGGAATCCGTGACGGAGGGGCATCCGGATAAGATTGCGGATCAGATTTCGGACGCGGTATTGGATGCCGTCTTGGCGCAAGATCCACTGGGTCGAGTGGCTTGCGAAGTGCTGGTCACCACCGGCATCTGCGTGGTAGCCGGCGAAATCACCACCACCTGCTACGTGGACGTGCCGCGGGTGGTCCGGCGCACCATCGAGCACATCGGATATGCCGATGCGTTGTGGGGCTTCGACTGCAACACCTGCGGCGTACTGAACGCGATCCAGTCGCAATCGCCCGACATCGCCATGGGCGTGGATACGGGCGGCGCCGGCGACCAGGGCATGATGTTCGGCTACGCCTGCAATGAAACCGACGAACTGATGCCGCTGCCCATCATGATGGCCCATAAGTTGGTGCGCAGGCTTTCCGACGTGCGGCGTGCCGGCACTCTGGATTTCCTGCGTCCGGACGGCAAGAGCCAGGTGAGCGTGGAGTACGTGGACGGCGCGCCCAAGCGCATCGACGCCGTGGTAGTTTCGACGCAACACAGCGACGCGGTTTCGATCGAGACCTTGCGCGCCGAAGTGAAGAAGCACATCATCGATCCGGTGGTTCCGGCGGACATGGTGGATTCCGGTACCCACTATCACATCAATCCCACCGGACGCTTTGTGATCGGCGGTCCGCACGGCGACACGGGGCTAACCGGCCGCAAGATTATCGTGGATACCTATGGCGGCATGGGACGGCATGGCGGCGGCGCATTCTCCGGCAAAGACCCCACCAAGGTGGATCGCTCGGCATGCTATATGGCCCGCTATATCGCCAAGAACGTGGTGGCGGCCGGCCTGGCAAGCCGCTGCGAAGTGCAATTGGCCTATGCGATCGGAGTGGCTGAGCCTGTTTCCGTGATGGCGAACACCTTCGGCACCGGCATCGTCCCAGAAGACAAGATCACGGCGCTGATCCGCGCGCATTTCCCGCTGACGCCGCGGGGCATCATCGATCATCTGAAATTGCGCCGGCCCATTTATCGCAACACCGCTGCCTTCGGTCATTTCGGCCGCACCGAAGAGAGCTTTTCGTGGGAAGCCACCGACAAGATGGACGCGCTGCGCGAAGAAACCGTGGCGCAGGCCGCGGTCCGCTAGCCATTGAGCCGCGACCGCGAGGGAGCGGATAAAGAGGAATTCATGCCAACCGAAACGCAAACGCAAGTTGCCTGTGACATCAAGGATATTTCGCTCGCGGATTTAGGAAAGCGGCGCACGGAGTGGGCTTTTCAGTCCATGCCGGTACTGCAGACCATCCGCAAGCAGTTCATCAAGACGCAGCCGCTGGCCGGGAAACGCGTGGCCGCCTGCTTGCACGTGACCAGCGAAACCGCCAACCTGATGATCACGCTGCGCGATGGCGGCGCCTCCGTGGTGCTGTGCGCCTCCAATCCGTTATCCACACAAGATGACGTGGCAGCCACCCTGGTGCGCGATTACAGCATCCCGGTCTACGCCATTAAGGGCGAGAACAACGATGTCTATTACCAGCACCTGACGGCGGCCGCCGAACATGCCCCGCACATTACCATGGACGATGGCGCGGACCTGGTCTCGCTACTGCATAGCAAGCGCCAGGACCTGGCGGCAAATATCGTCGGCGGTACCGAAGAGACCACCACCGGCGTCATCCGCCTGCGCGCCATGGCCAAGGACGGCGTGCTGAAATATCCGATCGTGGCGGTCAACGACGCCCTGACCAAACACCTCTTCGACAATCGATACGGCACCGGCCAGAGCACTCTCGACGGCATCATCCGCGCCACGAATATCCTGCTCGCCGGCTTGAACTTGGTGGTGGTCGGGTATGGCTGGTGCGGCCGCGGCGTCGCCATGCGCGCGCGCGGACTGGGCGCCAACGTCATCGTCACGGAAGTGGATCCGACCAAGGCGATCGAAGCGGTGATGGATGGCTATCGCGTCATGTCCATCAACGAAGCGGCCGTCATCGGCGACGTCTTCGTCACCGTTACCGGCAACAAGCACGTCATCGCGCGCGACCATTTCGATCGCATGAAGAACGGCGCAATCCTCTGCAACTCGGGCCACTTCAACGTGGAGATCGATCTGGAGGCGCTGGCCAAGATCAGCTCTTCGCATCGCCAGACGCGCGAGTTCGTGGAAGAGTATTCGTTCCGCGACGGGCGCCGGCTGAACGTGCTGGCCGATGGCCGGCTCATCAATCTTTCGGCCGCCGAAGGGCATCCGGCATCCGTGATGGATATGAGTTTCGCCAACCAGGCGCTATCCGCCGAGTATATGGTGAAGAATCATAGCCAACTCGAAAACCGCGTTTACCCGGTGCCCGAAGACCTCGACAAGCAGGTGGCGCGCATGAAGTTGGAATCCATGGGCGTCAAGATCGACCGCCTCACCGCCGAGCAGGAACATTACCTGGCGAGCTGGTCCGAAGGGACTTAGCCCGCCTTACCTTGGCCACGAACGACTCTGAAGCGGGACTTAAAAGTCCCGCCGGCACGCTGAAGCGTGCGCCACGGGCACGCGGCCAGTCATCACGAGAAGTCCGAACTCCGGCTGCGGGCAGAATTGCCAACTCACTTACTTACTACGCCGTCACGCTGAGTTGCGGGATAAGATTGCTCTTACAGCATGAGCGGCCAAAGCGCGTATACAACGGAAATCGTGATTGCCGGCGGCGGACTGGCGGGCATTGTAGCGGCGTACGAATTGCTAGGCCGCGGCCGGCGCGTCCTGCTGATCGATAAAGACCGCCGCGAGAACTTTGGCGGACTCGCCAAGGAATCTTTCGGCGGAATACACATGATCGGCACACCGCACCAGAAGCGCCTGCGCATCCATGATTCGCCCGAACTCGCATGGCGCGACTGGCAGAGCGTGGCTGAATACGAGGCGGGCGACGATTGGCCGCGCGCCTGGGGCCGTTTCTATTGCGAGAATTCTCGCGAATACATCTACGAATTCCTGGACCGGAAGAAGATCACGTTTCTGCCGCTGGTGAACTGGCCCGAACGCGGGCTCTATGCGCCGGGCAATAGCGTGCCCCGCTGGCACATCGTCTGGGGAACGGGCTACGAGATCGTCCACCGGCTGCTCGAAGCCCTGGAGGCGCACCCGCGGCGCGCGAACCTGGAACTGCTCTTCGATACCGAAGTCGCGGCCATTGAAATGACGGGGGGACGCGCCACGGGCGTGCGCTGCCGCAAGATGGACGACGGTAGCGATGTCCAAGTGACGGCCGAGCAGGTGATCGTCGCATCCGGCGGCGTTTGCGGCGGCGATCTCAGTTTCGTGCGCGGACATTGGCACAAGCCGTGGGGCGATCCGCCGCGGGAATTGCTCAACGGCGCGCACTCTTACGGCGACGGCATGCTGCACGGCAAGGTTTCCGAATTGGGCGGAGCGGTTACGCATCTCGACCTGCACTGGCATTACGCCGCGGGCGTGCATCATCCCGCGAAGCGCCGGCCGAACGACGGGCTGAGCCTGGTGCCGCCGCGCTCGGCGCTCTGGTTGAACGCGCGCGGGGAACGCATCATGAATCCCGGCCCCATGCCGGTATATGCCGACACGCGCCACCTGGTAGCCAGCGTTCTGGCGCAGCCGGGCCAGTACTCGTGGCAGGTGATGAACTGGAAGATCGCCATCAAGGAGCTGGCGGTCTCGGGCTGCGATTACATGACGGCGTTCCGCTACAAGAAGCGGCTGGGCCTGGCGGCCAGCCTGCTGCTGGGCAACAAGGACCTGGTGAACCGGTTGATCCGCGACTGCCCGGAGGATATCGCGGTGGCGGATCGGTTCGACGACCTGATGGAGCAAATGGAGCGCAAGAGCCTCTACGGCCTCAAGATCGACCGGCCGCGTCTGGAGGCCGAGGTGCGGGCCTGGGACGAGATGCTGGATCGCGGGCCGGCCTATTCCAATGACGACCAACTGCGGCGCATCGCCAATGCGCGGCAGTATCGCGGCGATCGCGTGCGCACTTGCAAGTTCCAGAAGATCCTGGATCCGAAAGCGCGCCCGTTGATCGCGATTCGCGAATTCATCCTGAGCCGCAAGAGCCTGGGCGGCATTCAAACCGACCTGCAGTGCCGGGTGCTGCGCGCCGCCGATGGTCAGGCGATCCCCGGGCTGTATGCCGTGGGCGAAGCGGCGGGCTTCGGCGGCGGAGGCATGCACGGCAAAGCATCGCTCGAAGGCACCTTTTTGGGCGGGTGCGTGTTGTCGGGCCGGCTGGCCGGGCGGAGCATTGAAAGCTGACCTTACTCTATCCCCAGGCCGATCAGGATGGCCTCCACATCGGCGCCGCGTACTTTGATGTCGGCGCCCATGGCGCCGGGATTAGGGCGCTCGTCGAAGGCCTGGAACAGCGCCATCTTGGCGACGGCGTAACGCTCGCTGGCGTGCAGGGTGCGCCCGTGGCGGCCCTGCCAATCCTCCAGGGCCGCGGCGCTTAGCAGCACGGAGACCGCGAGCGAGGTCTTGCGATCCGCGGAGACGTCGAAGACATATTCGGTGCCGGTGTTGCGGTCGCGTTTGTAAGGGCGGTGGCCCTCGTAGTAATACTGATAAACATAACCGCTTTGTCCGGAATAAGTTTTTTGGCGGCGGATGGCGGGGGCGCCGGCCAGCGGCTCCGGTTTACGGGAAAGCCAACGATCGAACACCCTTCGATTATCCAGGTACTTCAGTCCTCTTGACAAGCGCGCGCATTGGAGTGAAACTGAAATTGGAATCGGCCGGTGATGATTCCGATGTAGAGTACACCGCAGGGCTGGCTTCTTGAGATGCCGGCAAGGAGGTGCCAATAGAACCGGGCCAGAGTGGGGGCGGTCGTCACCCCGGGCAGTAGACAGGAAGTACGAGGAATTTTTCGAACGGCCGGATTCGCACGCATTATTGCGTTGCGCTCTTGCGCAAAACGGATGGCCGTCAACGGGACCTCCAGTCTACACCCTAGGGAATGGACCGCCCTTTTCGTTTTTCAGTACCTTTCCTTCCCGTTTCGGGTGCATCCCGTGTAAACTGAGATGTACTCCGCAATATGACACCTCTTCCCCGGGAAATCGTCAGCGCCCACAGTCCGGACTCCGACGACGCATTCATGTTCTATGCGCTAGCCACCAAGAAAGTCCGCTCCCCGAAGGTCACCTTCCGTCACATCCTGGAGGACATCGAATCCCTGAATCGCAAAGCCGTCGAAGGCCTTTACGATCTCACCGCGATTTCCTATCACGCCTATCCTTACGTAGCGGATAAATATGTTTTGATGGCGAGCGGTTCCAGCATCGGCGATGGCTACGGTCCCATGCTGGTGGCGTCGCGGCCGGTGGAACCCGAAGAACTGGTGGGCAAGCGCATCGCGGTGCCCGGCAAACTCACCTCCGCTTACCTGGCGCTCAGGTTGTACCAGCCGGATTTCGAAGCGGTGGTCACGCCTTTCGACAAGATCATGCATGCGGTGCGCGAGCGCTCCGTGGAAGCGGGACTGATTATCCACGAAGGGCAGCTCACGTACGACCGCGAAGGATTCCATAAGGTGCTGGACCTGGGCAAATGGTGGAAGGGCAAATACGGGCTGCCGCTGCCTCTCGGAGGCAACGCTCTGCTGCGCACGTTGCCAGGCGATATCCAAAGCGAGTGTTGCCGGCTGATGCGCGACAGCATTCAATACGCGCTGGATAATCGCGATGAGGCGCTGAGCTACGCATTGCAGTTCGCGCGCGACATGGAAACCAGCCTGGCGGAGAAGTTCGTAGGCATGTACGTGAATCACTACACGCTGGACGCGGGCGATGTAGTGCCGGTAGCGGTGCAGAAACTCCTCGATCTGGGCCATGAGGCGGGGCTCATCCCGCGGCGCGTCGAAGTCGAGTTCGTGCGCTGATTGCTACATTATAGGCATGCTCCTTCGCCCGGTTCCGTTCCTGTTGTGTCTCTCATTTTGTTTAACGGCCCAAGCACAAGATGCCGCGCTGCGGCCCAAAGACGTTCGCGAAATGGGAAAGGGCGGCGCCAACGCCATTCCTAAACTTGCGGCACTCCTGACCAATGCGGATCTCGAAATCCGCCTGGAAGCCGTGAAACAGATTGCGGACATCGATACGCAGTACAGCCTTGACCCGCTGGTCACGGCGAGCCGCGACAGCGACGCCGAAATCCAGATCCGCGCCACCGACGGGCTGGTCAACTTTTATCTGCCCGGTTATCTGAAGACCGGATTCGGGGCTTCGCTGCGGCGCGCAGGCACCAGCATTAAGGGCCACTTTACCGATACCAACGACCAGGTGATCGATCCTTACATCACGCCGCGGCCGGACATCATCGCGGCGCTCGGTTCGCTGGCGCGCAGCGGCGCGAGCGTGGATGCGCGGGCCAACGCGGCGCGGGCCATCGGCATCCTGCGCGGCAAGGCTGCCATTCCGGACCTGGTCAAAGCGATGCACTCGAAGGATACGCCGGTAATCTACGAATCGCTGGTAGCGCTACAGAAGATTCGCGATCCCGAAGCGGCTTCCAGCATTTCGTTCCTGCTGCGCGACCTCGATCCGAAAGTGCAGATCGCGGCCATCGAGACCACGGGTCTGCTGCTGAACAAATCGGCGGTGCCCGACCTGGTGGACGTCCTGAACCACACGCGGGACGCCAAAGTGCGCCGCGCCGCGCTGACCGCCATCGCCATGCTGCCTACCGAGAGCAGCCGCGAGATCTATGCGCGGTACATCGCCGACAAAGACGAGAAGATGCGCGCGGCCGCAGCGGAAGGCTATGCGCGTTTGAAGAACCCGGCGGATCTGGCGATGCTGGCCAAAGCCTACCAGGACGAAGGCAAGACGTCGCCCCGGCTTTCGATGGCATTCGCGCAGGTGATGCTGGGCAATACGGCGATTTCCGAATTCAGCCCGCTGCAATTCCTGATCGATACGTTGAACAGCGCCGCGTATCACGGCGTGGCGTTTCCGTTCCTGGTGGAACTGGCGCGTGATCCGGCGGTGCGCAAATCGCTTTACACGCCGCTGCTGCAGGGGACCAAAGACGAGAAGATCTACCTGGCGCGGGTGATGGCGCGCAGCGGAGACGCGAGCGACGCGCCCCAGCTAGAGAAGTTAAGCCACGATGCGGATCCGGAGGTAGCGCAGGAGGGACTGCGGGCCCTGAAGAATCTGCAGGCCCGCACCTGAAAACGGGAATCTTACTTGGCCTTCTTCTGTTTCTGTTGGCCGACGCGCACCTTAAAGTGCAGGATCTTGGACTCCTGGTACGCCTTGTGATCGTGCCGGGCCACTACATCGGCCAGATACTTATCCACGCTGGCGTCTTTCGGGAGCACGGCCATGACGGTGAAATTTTCACCGCACTCCGGGCAGAAGGGCCGGAACCGCTTGACATTGGGAATCGCCATAACATTGTTAGTTTAGCACGGGCACCAGACGGAAAACATTTATAGCGCACCCGATGAACGCCGATGTCGGCTAGGCGATCGCGTTGGAGTGAAGGGCGGCGACTTCGGCCAGCGCGGCCAGGGCCAACTCGCAGCCTTCGCGGTCCACGTCGTAATGCGTGACCAGGCGCATGACGGCGGAGTTGATCGGGTCGATCAGGACGCCGCGCTCTTTCAGGCGCGCGCTGATTTCGTCCGCGGACAGACCGGTGCCGCCGACATCGAACACCACGATATTGGTTTGCACTTTGGCGGGATCGATCTCGATTCCGGGAATGCCGGCCAGACCTCTGGCCATCACGCGGGCGTTGCGATGGTCTTCGCTCAGGTGGCGCGGGCTTTGTTCGAGGGCGATCAATCCGGCGGCGGCCAGCACACCAGCCTGCCGCATACCTCCTCCCAGCCGCTTGCGATAGAGGCGGGCCTGCGCGATATCGTCGGCGGCGCCGGCGAGCATAGAGCCGACCGGGGCGCCCAGCGCTTTCGACAGGCAGAACATGACCGTGTCCACCTTGGCCACGATCTCGCGCACCGGCTTGCCTAGAGCCTCGGCGGCATTGAAGACACGGGCGCCGTCCATGTGGACCTTCAGCCCGAGCGCATGCGCCTTGTCGCAGATTTCGTAGACCAGCGCCAGCGGATAGACGGTCCCGCCGGCGATGTTGTTGGTGTTTTCGATTTCGATCAATGCGGTGCGGGCGCGATGCGGACCGAGCGGACGGATTTCGCGCGCAATCTGTTCCCAGCGCATGATGCCATCGGGTGTCTGAATGGGACGGCCGACGCATCCGGAGAACCAAGCCAGCATGGATAGCTCATATTCGAGCAGGTGAGCGCGCACGTCGCAGATGACTTCTTCGCCGTGGCGCGTGTGGAGCTTCACGGCGATGGTGTTGCCCATGGTGCCCGTGGGGACGAACAGGGCCTCCTCTTTGCCGGCGATTTCGGCGGCGCGCCTTTCCAGCAGGTTGACGGTGGGGTCTTCCCCGTAAACATCGTCGCCCACCTCGGCGTCCAGCATGGCCCGCCGCATTTCGGGCGTGGGTTTGGTTACCGTATCGCTGCGCAGATCGATCATGTCAGGAACTCCTGAAAGACTTCGTTGGATAGCATCACGCCACGGGGTGTGAGGCGCAGGACGCCACCCTCCGTTTCGAGCAGGCCTTGCTCGATGAAGCGGCGGATGGGCGCATCAAAGTGCTGCCATTCACGCGGCTCGGGGCGGATCCCCTGGGCCAGACGCAGGCCCACGAAGAAGCGCTCCTCCAAGGGGTTGCGCTCGGTGCCGACCGGCTGCCATGCGCCGAGGTACTCTTCTAACGATTCGGGATTCTGCCAGCGGAGCCGGCCATCGAAGGAGTGGGCGTCGCTGCCAAAGCCAGCGTAAGGTTCCAACAGCCAGTATTTCATATTGTGGCGGGATTCGTGGCCTGGCACGGCGAAATTGGAGATCTCGTAGCGGGGCAACCCCAAGGCGGCCAAACGCTCGACGGCGAACTCGTAAAGGCCGGCGGTGAGGTCGCCGGAGGGCCGGTCGGCTGCGCCGTAACGGGCGCCACCAGAGAGGATTTCGCGGCCCAGGCGGCTATCCTCGTCGACTTCCAGCATGTAGACGGAAACATGATCGGGCTGCAGGCGGGCGATCCAGTCGAGGGATTCGCGCCAGCTTGCTTCGGTCTGTGCGGAGAGGCCCGCAATCAGGTCGATGTTGATTTTGGCGATGCCCGCCGCGCGCAAAACCTCGATTTCGGCGGCAACCATCCGCGCGGTGTGCTTGCGCCCGGTGCGGGCGATTTCGGGCTGCACGAAGGACTGCACGCCGAGGCTGACGCGGTCGATTCCGGCGGCGGCCCAGGCGCGCGCGCGTTCCTGGGTGACGGTGCCGGGGGCGGTCTCGAGGGTCGCTTCAAGCCAGGGCCGGCCGGGGATGATCGCCAGCAGGGAAGCCAACGATTGGGGGTCGAGGGCGCTGGGCGTGCCGCCGCCCAGGTAGACGGTTTCGGGCCGCCAGGCCCAGGCATGCCTGGCGATCTCACCGCGCAGGGCCTCCAGGTAGCGCGATTCCATGGCGCGCGGGAAGACGCCCGAGGCGAAATTACAGTAGCTGCACTTCTGCGCGCAGAACGGATATGAAATGTAGACGCCGGGCACCTGGTCTTATGATAGCGTCACGGCTTGGCGGCGGCGCGGGGCTATAGGAGACCTGCCAGGTCCCGGGCGCAACGGGCTCCGTACTTGCCGTGGGCGTCCACGTTGGCTCCGAGTTGGAATTGCCGGCGAGCTTCCGCGGGCTGCTGCAGGATGGAGAGCACCGTTCCGGCGCGCCAGTGCAGGGATGCATTTGCGCGTCCCTCGCGGGCTGGGGCGTGCAAAGCCTGCGCGAGCGATGCGGAGGCTTCGGCGGTACGTCCCAGCAGCGCCAGAGCCCAGGCCTCGTGAACGTAATAGACGCCGGGCGCCTCGGCCGCCGTACGCCGTTTGGCGCGTTCGATGGCATAGCGGCTATAGGCCAGGGCCTTCTCAATCTCCACGCCCTGGGTCAGCCGCAATTCCGCCAGCCCATCCTGCGAGTTTCCGGTGGCGTCGCCTGCTTCGATGGCGCGATGGAAGCACTGCTCCGCTTCCGGGTACCGGCCAAGATCGAGGAGCGCATAGCCCAACGAGGAATGCAACCGCTCTCTGGGATACGGCACGCCCTTCCGAAGCATGCCCAGCGCGGTGCGGTAAAGCGGCTCAGCCTCCGCGGGGCGGCCGTACAGCGAGAGGATCAGGGCTTCTTTGTGGAGCATAAACACATTGGGTATGCCTAAGCCGATCCAACGCAGCCTGCGCAGGGCGCCATGGTAATCGCCGGCGCGCATTCTTCGTTCGCAGAGGATCTGGGCGAGGAGGGGACGCGCCTGGAACAGGAGCGCCGCCAATGGCAGGATTAAGAGGCAGAGCCAGATGTGCATATTACCAATAGACCCAGGCAACCAGTTTAGCTACAGGTCCCGCGGAATTTATAGACTACAAACGATAGGTTAGCCGGACTTGGCGAGTTTTTCGAGGGTCCTGTCACGGAAGAGGTCCGAATCTATGCCGTTTACGGGATTGGCCCAAGTGGTTTGAAGCCGGATGATTCTTTCTTTGGGCGGTTCGGTTGCAGGCGGTTCGGTTGCAGGCGGTTCGGTTGCGGGCGGTTCGGCGGAGGGCGGTTCGGCGGAGGGCGGGTCGGCCGCAGGCTTGGCGCGGGCGGCTTTGATCCGCTCCAACTCCTTGTAGGCCTTAAAGTAAGAGCGTTCGAGGCGGCCCTGGACCTGGGTCATCCGGTTTAAGATGGCGGCGTGATCGTTGGGGTCGGAGGTAGTGTCGTAGCATTTGGCCTCGAAGACTTCGGCGCGGACGAGTTTCCACTTGGCGAGGACGGCCTGATCGACCAGATCCTGCTCGGGGATGGTTTGGGGCTGGTATAGATCCTGGAGTCCCAAGTGGATTTTGGCGTATTCTTCCTCATTTTCGTTGGGCAACACCGCTTTTTCGGCGCGCAGGCCGTGGCGCAGCGCGTTCATGCAGGATGCAGCCTTGCCTTCCGGGGT